>JBOHQS010000415.1:0-1008 GCA_050732295.1 Methylomirabilales bacterium (SeqCode) | reverse complement strand
TCGACATCGCGAGTGACGATGCGGGTGTGGAAACGGCCGGGGGTGTTGCGCCGCACCCGCCGGCCGAAGATCACCTCGACCTCCGAGGGACGGCCCAGGCCGATGTTCTCCGCGATCACGGTCTCCATGAACTGGCGAGCGGCTAACGGCCGGTCCAACACCAGCGTGCGGGAGTACTCGACCTGCTTACACGACAGCTCCCAGTCACAACCGGCGTGACGGTCGGCCACAGTCAGCGGCAGCGGCACGCTGCCCAGACAGCGGGCGAACAGCCGCCCGACATCACCGGCGTCGAGCTGGTCGCAGGTCTGCTGCAACGCCAGCGGGTCATCGCAGGCGGCGAACCCGTTGCTCAGCGGCGTATAGCCCACACCGGCCCACTCCAGACGGCGTTTGGCCCACTCATGACCGTTGCACCACAGCTTCATCGGGTACGGGAAGTAGGTGCACACCTTCAGCGAGCACGGCCCCCACGCCGAGTCCCAGAAGTAGAAATAGACCACCGACACCCGCCGGTCGACCCGTTGGAACGCGTAATGCGGCACCCCGCTGGTCGGGTCACGGCGGGCGTCACCGCCCACCCACACCCGCTGGAACTCTTGAGCGTGGCCGATCACCCGCACCCCCGACGGGCCGGGCTCCAAGTGGTGGCGTACCACGTCCAGCTTGCGTTCCCGCCCGGCGAACCTGACCACGGGGATGTCACGGTCGGTGGCGAAGCGTTTGACCGCACGGCGGAAGGCGTCACCGATCGGGGTGAACAGCGCCGGGGACGGGATCGGGTTGCCGCGGTGCTCGGTCAAGAACCGCACGACCGCCCCGGCGGTCTGCAAGGTCGGCACGTAGCCGTTCAGGAGCAGCCGGTCGAAGCTGTCCACCGCCAAGCTGACATGACCATCCAGCAACGAGGCCACCGACACGCGCTCCACCACGACGCCAACCTCCCACCACGACAGGCGCCAACGCTACGCCACCCCGCAAAACGCCCCCATCCACCGCCACCGCCAC
>JBOHQS010000414.1:0-1009 GCA_050732295.1 Methylomirabilales bacterium (SeqCode) | reverse complement strand
TGGAGAGTATTCGCGCTGCCTTGATTGAGATCCCCTCACCCCAACCCTCTCCCGGTGTATAGACCGGTGAGATAGGTAACACATGTTCACAGACATGGGTAACACTTTTAGAGTGCATGAGAATTTTCCGAAGGGAGGACGATCATGCCCTGGCAGGAGGTATCAACCATGTCGTTACGTCGAGAATTTGTGATGTTAGGCTTACAGGAAGAAGTCGATAGAGCGGAGCTCTGCGGGCGCTTTGGGGTGAGCCGCAAGACCGGTTATAAGTGGCTTAGGCGCTTCCAAGAAGAAGGTCTTCGGGGGCTTGTGGATCGCCCTCGCCGTCCTGAGCACTCGCCCCATCGGACCGATCCGGTGCTGGAAGCGGCGGTGGTGGCGCTGAGGGAGAGGCATCCGGCCTGGGGCGGGCGGAA
The DNA here is from genome assembly GCA_050732295.1 of Methylomirabilales bacterium (SeqCode). Lineage (GTDB taxonomy): Bacteria > Methylomirabilota > Methylomirabilia > Methylomirabilales > CSP1-5 > CSP1-5. The sequence continues at coordinate 593 of JBOHQS010000414.1, read as the reverse complement.
GCTCCACCGGCGGCTGCGTGATCTCGGCCATCGGGAGGTACCGGCCCCCAGCACCATCACCGCCATCCTGCACCGCCACGGGCTCATTGAGCCCGCGGAGTCGCTTAAGCACACGGCCTTCAGGCGCTTTGAGCACGAGGCGCCCAATCGGCTCTGGCAGATGGACTTCAAAGGATGGTTTGCTATGGACGAAGGCCGCTGCCATCCCCTGACGGTGCTTGATGACCATTCGCGCTTTAATATCCTGCTTCACGCCTGTGCCAACGAGCAAGGCACGACCGTGCAGGGGCGCTTGACCGAGACCTTTCGGCGCTATGGGCTGCCCGATCGGATGACGATGGACAACGGGGCGCCCTGGGGCAGCGATGCCGAGCATACCTTCACCCCGCTCACCGTATGGCTGCTGCGCTTGGGGGTGGGGGTGAGTCATTCGCGTCCCTATCATCCGCAAACCCAAGGCAAGGATGAGCGCTTCCATCGCACGCTCAGGATCGAGTTGCTGCACGGGCGGCAGTTTCGCGACATGCGCCACTGCCAAGAACACTTTGACTGCTTTCGCGATCTCTACAATCTCGAGCGCCCCCACGAAGCCT
>JBOHQS010000413.1:0-1021 GCA_050732295.1 Methylomirabilales bacterium (SeqCode) | reverse complement strand
CCAGACGAAGTAGACTTAGAGCCTATCCGAATAACCCAGAAGCTCTGAAGGCGATGAGGGCACAGGCAAAATGGAGGAACGCCAGGTAGTTGTCCGCCTTCTTATCCCAGCGGATCAACACCCGCCGAAAGCGATTCATCCAACTATGCGCGCGTTCCACTACCCACCGTCTCGCCTTGAACCCCGCCTGTCGTTTGAGCGCCTGAGCTTCTTCGCCCCGCGCCCGAATGTGGGCGGTGAAGCCAAACTCCTTGAGCGTGTCTCGTACCTCGGCGTAGTCGTATCCCTTGTCCAGACACATCCCTTGGGGCTGCTTCTTGGTGGGACGGGGCCGCTTGACGACCACGCTCTTGATGGTGTCTTTGATCAACTTCATGTCGGGGCGGTTGGCCCCGGCCACCACCACGCCTACCGGGACGCCATGCCCCTCGGTCAGCAGGCTGCGTTTGCCCCCACTTTTGGCCCGATCCGTGGGATTGGGCCCGGTTTTTTTCCCCTCCGAGCGGGGCCTTCGTCATCGCTCCGTCCATGCTCAGCCAGTTCCAGTCGATCCCTTTCAGCTCATCGAACTGTTCCACCCCGGCTTTCCACAACCTCAGAAAGACTCCCGCCACCACCCAGTCCTGGAACCGGTCATGCGCGGTGGAATGGGGACACAAGTCTGTGGCATCCAAGGCCCCCCACTGACAGCCCGTGCGTAAGACATAGAAGATGGCATCGGCGCACTGCCGATCGGGGACCCGCGGCCGCCCACCGCCCAAGCGATGCGTATTTTCGTGCACCGGGACGACCGGCGCGAGCACGGCCCAGAGGGCGTCGGAGACTCGATAGCTGGCCGTCACTTTGTTCACCGCTGCCCGCGGACGGGTGCGTTTTTGTTTCTTCGTTGTGCTCATGCTACCAAGAATATCATGCCCTAGTTATTCGGATAGGCTCTAAGTCTCGGGTTGCGCGCATCTCGGCAGGATAGACATAGGCTTGGGGAATCATCCCGCCGCGTAACAACACGGCAATCTTATGG
>JBOHQS010000412.1:0-1025 GCA_050732295.1 Methylomirabilales bacterium (SeqCode) | reverse complement strand
AGCTTTGACGCGGGCCTTGGCCTCCTTCCACTGCGCGTCGTAGATCGGGATACGCTGTCGCCCCTCGCCGTGGGCGTCCTTGATAGAACACTGTAGCAAGGAGTATGCCAGATAAGCGTGCTGCGACCCACCGGGTCCGTAGAGGAAGTCATCCGGGGCCACGATCCTCGGCGGGAGGGCGGCGTAGAGCGCCTCCACGTTGTCGATGTCCGTTGTGCCCGGCGTGATGTGGAGGCCGACGGCAGTGTTCCCCCGGACGTAGTAGTAGCTCGGGCTCCCGGTCCCGCTGTTCTGCTGGTAGTTGATCTCCAGCACGGACAGCTCCCGTAGGGTGATCGGCTGCATCATCCGACCGTCCACCCGGACCTCCTCCATCTGGAGGAAGTGGCCCGTCGTGGGGTCGGGGAGCTGATACTCCTTCTGGCCTGCCGTCGTCCCGAAGATGAAGCTGATCCGATACCAGTCCAATTCCGTGGCGAGGATCTCAACGGCCTCATTGAGGAAGAAGTTGAGATCGGCGTCGGTAAAGAGCGAGCTGTCGCGCTCACCAAGTGACCCCCTGATCCTGTCCCGGCACTCCGAGAGGGTCAACGAAATCCTCGGCGCGAGGTCGGGGCTCAAGAAAACGGGCAATTTAGTGCCTCCCTCTTTGCTGCTCGACGGCGAGCGGCACAATCACGCCAACACTCGTCATCTGGCGCGTCACGTAGTCCTCGGCGTAGATAACACGCATCGCCCGTATGGCTGCGGCCCTGATGACCTCGTTCGACTTTCTGCGGCGCTCCTTGTCTTCTCGTCTCATTTTGGTAGGTTCTTCCAGAACCCCTTCCCCCGCACCTTGTCCACCTCTCGCTCCACCTCGTCCATCAGCACCTTGTTACGGATGAGCAGCGGATGCTTCTTCAGCCCCCCCTCGTCGCCCGCCTTCAGGGACTCACCGAGCTTCGGCATAATGATTGACCGCTTCTGATCGATCGTCTGCCAGTCCAGGTTGGTCTTCTGGTCGATCTTCGGGGCCTTAAGGG
>JBOHQS010000411.1:0-1025 GCA_050732295.1 Methylomirabilales bacterium (SeqCode) | reverse complement strand
CCTCGCATCGGGGCAAGGCCTCGATCGAGCGGTTGGAGGGCGAATGGTCGAATTTGCGGTTGATCCACCTGCCGGTTCACGCGTCGTGGCTGAACCAGATCGAGATTTATTTCTCGATCGTCCAGCGTAAAGTTCTCACACCGAACGATTTTGCTGATTTGGACGCGATCGCTGCCAGGCTGCTCGCGTTCGAGGCCCGCTACGAGCAGACCGCCAAGCCGTTCGAGTGGAAATTCACCCGAAAGAAACTCAACGCCTTCCTCAAACGCCTCGCCAAACACGAGCCTCTTCCCGAACTGGTCGCAGCATGACACCCCAAAACCGCAAAGAACTTGCGAACAGGACCACTTAGTCAACCATGACTGAGTGTCCGCGCGGGCGGCAGGGGCGGATCTACCTGTTTCCCCGGCTCGGGGGGCGTTGACAGGGGGTCATGGGCGGCCAGATAGTGCCCCTCGCCTGCCCCTCGCCGAGAAGGTGGGTCGACAATCTGGTCGAGAAGGAGCCGCTCATGTCCGTGACCGACGAACTTCTGCAGAACAACGACGCGTACGCCGCCGCATTCGACAAGGGCGATCTGCCGCTGCCGCCCGGCAAGAGGACGGCCGTTCTGGCCTGCATGGATGCCCGGCTGAACGTCTACGGGGCCCTGGGGCTGTCCGAGGGCGACTGCCATGTCATCCGCAACGCCGGCGGGGTCGCCACCGACGACGCCATCCGGTCCCTGACGATCTCGCAGCGGCTGCTGGGCACCGAGGAGATCATCCTCATCCACCACACCGACTGCGGCATGCTGACGTTCAGCGACGACGATGTGAAGGCGCAGATCCAGGCCGACGTCGGGATCAAGCCGCCCTGGGCCCTGGAGGCGTTCGGCGACCTGGACGACGACGTCCATCAGAGCGTCGCGCGCATCAAGGCGAGCCCGTTCATCCCGCGCACCGACCAGGTCCGCGGGTTCGTCTACGAGGTCGAGACCGGCCGCCTGCGCGAAGTGAAGGTGTAGGCAGTGCTGGTGGCGGGAT
>JBOHQS010000410.1:0-1025 GCA_050732295.1 Methylomirabilales bacterium (SeqCode) | reverse complement strand
CTAGTGTGGATCGGCGCCAAAGTTTTTCCCACTGCGGCATCGATGTCAGCGAGCGCCTGTTCAAGAGCAGCGACAAGTTCCAGATGCACCTTCAGCAGTCCCCGGTGATGATCACGGATGCGGCCGTACAGAGCCTCGACAAGTTCGCTGCGTTTCTTGCGCGCGGTGCCCCGAGCGAGGTCGGCGAGTTTTTCGGGATTGCTCTCTCCGGCGATGAGCGCGGTGAGGATGGCACGGCCGCTCTTGCCCAGCACGTCCGAGAGCACGCTGCCGAGTTTCAGATTCGCATCTTCGAGGATCTTCTGGATGCGCGAAGAATGCTGCGAGATTTCCCGGACCAGCTGTTTGCGCGTGCGCGTCAGATCGCGCAACTCCTGTATCGGCGCCGGCGGTACGAAGCTCGAGCGAATCAGCCCGTGCGCCAGCAGGTCGGCGATCCAGGTCGCGTCATTCACATCGGTCTTGCGTCCGGGGACGTTGCGGATGTGCTGGGCATTGGCCAGCACGAGTTCGAAGTGACCCTCGAGCAGGTGCCACACCGGTTTCCAGTACACCCCCGTCGCCTCCATGGCCACGTGAGTCACACCGTGCTCGGTCAGCCACTCGTTCAGTTTCAGCAGCGCCGAGGTCGTCGTCGCGAAGCTCCTCACTTCATCGTGCAGCGGCGCACAGACACAGCGGATGCGGGCGACGACGCTGTCTTTGTGCACGTCGAGTCCGGCACAGCGCGGATACACTACTTGCATCGGGGGCACCTCCAGGTTGATAGCGCGCGCCGGGAGAAACCCTCGTTATCGAACTCTAGTAATCGTGCTCCGGAGCGCAAGCGCTCGTGGCAACAATTCGGGGTGCTCGCAGGGTTTCGGGTCCAACTAGCTAACGGGCTCGCAGCACCAAGCACAAACCGACCTCGTTCCCGACGCCGCATCGATCGTACCGTAAGACAAAACCGCTGTCCTCGACGCAGCCACTCCCCCAAGCTTCATCCCTCGGGGTCGCGCGAAGAGCGATGGAAAACTAGCTAG
>JBOHQS010000409.1:0-1029 GCA_050732295.1 Methylomirabilales bacterium (SeqCode) | reverse complement strand
CAAGACGGCAGATCGGCCGTCTACATCATGTTATGCGTCGTGACACAACGTAAGGAGAAGAAGACAACATGAAAGACGAACTGAGAGCGCCGAAGGTAGTCGATCGGAGCACCTTCCAGGCCGAAGTACACGCATTGCGGATTCGAGAGAAGGAGCACATGAAGGAAGGCGACGCCATCGCTGCCTCCCGCCGCCGGCTTCCCATGGTCGAGGTGAATGCCGAAACACCACTGATCCACGAGCGCGGAACTGTGACGCTGTTGGACGCATTCGAGGGCCGCAAGATGAGAAATAGTCAAATGTTGTGTACGGGACTAGGTTAGGCGGCGATTCTTTCGGGGTCTTCCCATAGGCCGTCCTTGAAAATAAATCCCTCGATGACTTGAGCTAGGCGGGGGATTCCGTACAGTTTCCGCCAATGTCGCTCGGCACTTTTTACCAACATAAATACCATCGCCAGAATGCTTTCCCGAGACACGCAGCCGCGGGTCTTGTCGGTGCGTAGCCGCACCGTGGCGAAGGTGGATTCGATCGGATTGGTGGTCCGAAGATGGATCCAGTGTTCTGCCGGAAAATCGTAGAAGGCCAATAGTGACTCGCGATCTTTTTCCAAACACTCCACCGCTTTTGGGTACTTGGGACGGTAGAGGGTCAGAAAGTGATCGAAAGCGCGCTCGGCGTCTTGCCGGGTGGCCGCCATCCAGATCTCCTGGAGCGCCGCCTTGGCCTTGGGTTGTTGACTCTTAGGCAGCTTGTTTAGCACGTTGGCGATCTTGTGGACCCAGCAACGTTGCCCTTGGGTCGTGCCGAAGACTTGGGGAAGCGCTTTCCAGAACCCCAAGGCCCCATCGCCGGTGGCCAGATGCGGATCGAGCTTCAAGCCGCGGGCTTTCAGATCCAACAGCACCTCCCGCCAGGAGGCCTCACTTTCCCGATAGCCATCGCCAAGCGCCAACAATTCTTTCTTACCCTCGGCGGTAGCGCCGATCACCACCAGAATGCACTGGGCCGCATCCTCCAGCCGTACCC
>JBOHQS010000408.1:0-1032 GCA_050732295.1 Methylomirabilales bacterium (SeqCode) | reverse complement strand
GGAACACGAATTCGTTGAGATAGCTCTGTAAGTGCTTGGCACTGACCCCGTGGTGAGTCCCCAATAGCCATGCATCTAGGTTCCCAAAGACGATGTGAATCATGGGGAGGTGCTGATCCGTCTTGGTGTGATCACCCTGGATCGCCACGGCCTTGTGCCGATAGCCCAGCTTTTGTAAGTTGTCATAGCCGGTCCACCCATCGGTCCGAACCTCTGTTCCCGGCCGCACGTTGGTCTGCACGAAGGGTTCCAAGGTTTCCTGCATACGAGTCGAGAGGACCTGGAGGCGCAACCGGCCCGCAATGAAGCCACGTCCGTGTCCGCCGCGATGCTGTGGACGTTGGCCAGAGGGCAGATTCGGGTCGCGAGCAGGAGTTCTATTGCGTGGACGCACTTCAACAATGCCCCCCACGAGCGTTTTGTGGTGCCGCCCACGCCCCTCTCCTTGTGTTTCGCCACCGACATACGTCTCATCCAACTCGACTGGCCACTCGCCCCCGATGGAATCGCGTTCTGGGCGCACCATCGCTGTACGCAGTTTGTGCACCACGTTGAACGCCGTTTCGTACCGCTTGATCCCGATCATCTTCTGGAACTGGAGCGCAGACAGACCGGGGGTCAGGGACGTAACGAGAAAAGCCCCCCAGAACCAAATGTTGAGAGGCAGCTGACTCTTCTGCATGATAGTGCCTGCGGTCAACCGGGTGTTCCGATTGCAGCTTCGGCACCGCAGCATGTCCGGGTAATTTTGGAATCGGTACGGTTTCCCGATCCAGCCGCAGTATGGACACACGAAGCCGTTGGGGAAACGCACTGTGTACAGGTAGGTCCGGCAAGCCTCCTCGTTCGGGAACAAACGCTGAAAATCGGGGAGGGACTTCGGCGAAAGCTGTCTCGTGCTCGCGTTGTTCTCGCCCTGCATCCACACCGGGGACAGATCTTCCATCCGCATACGCCTCGTGAATTCTCAGCCGAGGCACGATACCAGTAAGGTGTAGATTGTTCAAGAACCGGATAGGCATGGTATCAAGT
>JBOHQS010000407.1:0-1032 GCA_050732295.1 Methylomirabilales bacterium (SeqCode) | reverse complement strand
GGAAACATAAGTTTCAAGATGAGGTGTCCTTCACGAGTGTGGCGCGCTGATGTACCAGAGCTTTGGATCGGCGAAGAACCCTCGGACGATTCCAGGGCACTTCTTGAGTCGCTCAAGAGCTTCGGTTGCGACCTTCATCAAGTCGTCCCTGGTGAATGGCACGGCCCGCGCGATCCTATCGTGCTTGACGTTCTTGTTGACCCACTCGTCCGGGTTCAACTCGGGCGAGTAGGGCGGCAGGAAGAACAGCTCCAACCGCCCGCCTGTGCTGGCGACGTATTCTTTGACAATGTTTGCCCTGTGCACGGACGAGCCGTCGACCACCAAGAAGACGGGTGTGTCAAAATCATGGAGCACGCTGCGGAGAAACTCGATGAATCGCTCTGCGTTCATGGATCCTTCGTGAACCTGAAAGCTCAGCTCGCCTCGCTGGCCGACTGCGGAGACTATCTTGACCGAGTGCCGTACCGCCGAACTGATCACGACGGGCGTCTGCCCGACCGGTGCCCAGGTGGTGCCGGCGTGGTAGTCCGTCCGCACCGACGCCTCGTCTGCAAACAGGATCGTTGCGCCCTCGGCCGCCGCCCTGGCTCTGATCGCCGGGTACTCCTCCCGCTTCCAGCGCTCCACCCGCTCGGGGTCTTGCTTCCACGACCGGTACAACGGTCGCTGCGGTGACATCCCGAGCTTGGTGAGGATCCTTCCCACCGTGACCAGCGAGACGGACTTCCCGAAGCTGGTCTTTATCAGGTCTCGGATCAAGGAACGTGTCCACAATGCCATCCCGAAGCCGTGGACTCGTGGGTCCTTTCCGTTGATCATCGTGTAGAGGCGCATCATCTCGCTGTCATCCAGTGTCGTCGGCCGGCCCGATGCGGCCTTCGTCGAGATCGCGGCCAGCCCGCCCTTGCGGTATTTATCGATCCAGGCGAAAACGGTAGATGTGCCGACGTTCATGATCTCAGCGATCTGCGGAACGGACATCCCGTTCTCTTGCATCTGCACTGCGATCAGCCGCTCTTCGTTGGCAGC
>JBOHQS010000406.1:0-1035 GCA_050732295.1 Methylomirabilales bacterium (SeqCode) | reverse complement strand
GGTCTGGACTTGACATATTAGTTTAAGGGGGGTATCCATCTGAGTGCTGTAGGCACAAGATATTGGGGTGCCGACACAAACGCCTGCCTCCAGTCTTCGAGCAGGGCGCGATTATCCGCCCAGCTACGCGGAGCTGCGGGCGTGGTTCCCGGACGACGCGACATGTCTCGACTACCTCGAGTGGCTTCGCTGGCCCCACGGTTTCGTATGCCCCCGGTGCGAGACTCCTGGCCGTTGGCGGATGGGCGACGGGCGGTTCTGGTGCGAACGCTGCCGATACCGGATATCGGTGACCATGGGGACCATCTTCCACCGCACCCGTACCCCCCTCATGGTCTGGTTCGCGGCCGCATGGTACATGACTTCCGCAAAGAACGGCGTCTCAGCCAAAACCCTACATAGGCTTCTGGGCTTCGGTTCCTACCAGACGGCCTGGACCATGCTGCACCGCTTCCGCACGGCGATGGTGCGACCAGGCCGTGATCTGCTCACCGGAGATGTAGAGGTCGATGAGACCTTCATCGGTGGTATCAGACCTGGGAAGCGGGGACGAGGCGCGGAGGGCAAGACGCTCGTGGCGGTGGCCGTTGAGTTGCTCAACCCCAAGGGCTTCGGGCGGTGCCGCCTGCGCGTCATTCCCAACGCTCAGGCGCCGACGCTGCGCTCGTTCCTGCTCGACTGCGTGAAGCCGGGCTCCGTCGTTGCCACCGATGGGTTGTCCTCCTACCCGATTGCCATGGGGGACGACTACATGCACGAGCCCCATTCAGTGGCCAGCTCCAGCGACCCGGCCCATGTGTCTTTGCCTGGGGTTCACCGCGTCGCCAGCCTCCTCAAACGATGGCTGCTCGGGACCCATCAAGGGGCCGTGGAGGCGGATCACCTCCAAGCGTACCTCGACGAGTTCGCCTTCCGCTTCAACCGGCGCCGCTCGGAGTTCCGGGGCCTCCTTTTTCGGCGTCTCCTCGAACAAGCGGTCCAAGTGGAGCCCGTGTCCTATCGGTCCCTCGTCGTAAACCCATCACCCAAGCTCAC
>JBOHQS010000405.1:0-1037 GCA_050732295.1 Methylomirabilales bacterium (SeqCode) | reverse complement strand
TAGCCCCGCGGGCTGTGCCGCGGCGGAATGTAGAAGCCGTTGGGCTCCGTCCCCCACTGCGGGTACAACGGCAGCGCCACCTGCTCCACCCGGATCGTAAAGTACAAGGGATGCCACCGATCCTCCGCCCACAGGCCGTCCTCGCCGATCCGCACCAGGCTCTGCATGCGAATCTTCCCCACGCAGGCCGCCATGCAGCGCGTCTCCATGGGCTCCCCGCCCGTCAGCGGATCTTTCCCCTCGATCCGCGGGTAGCACGCAATGCACTTCTCGCTCACCCGCGTCGTCCCTCGATACATCGGCTTCTTGTACGGACACTGCTCCACGCACTTCTTGTACCCCCGGCACCGGTTCTGGTCGATCAGCACGATCCCGTCCTCCGGCCGCTTGTAGATGGCCTTGCGCGGGCACGCCGCCAGACACCCCGGATACGTACAGTGGTTGCAGATCCGCTGCAGGTAGAAGAAGAACGTCTCGTGCTCCGGCAGGCTGCTCCCTTGCAACCGCCAGGGTTCATCCCGCGAGAACCCCGCCTTGTCGATGCCCTCCACGATCGCCCGCATCGAGGTGGCCGTGTCCTCGTAGATGTTCACGAACCGCCACTCCTGGTCCGTCGGAATGTACCCGATCGCCGCCTGGCCCACCTTCGCCCCCGCGTCGAAAATGGTCATCCCTTCGAACACCCCGAACGGCGCATGGTGCTTGCGGCCCACCCGCACGTTCCACACCTGCCCCCCGGGGTTCACCTGCTCGATCAACTGCGTGATCTTCACGTCGTAGAACTGCGGGTACCCGCCATACGGCTTGGTCTCCACGTTGTTCCACCACATGTACTCCTGTCCCTTCGAGAACAGCCACGTGGACTTGTCCGCCATCGAACAGGTCTGGCACGCCAGACACCGGTTGATGTTGAACACGAAGGCGAACTGCCACTTGGGATGCCGCTCCTCATAGGGATAGAGCATCTTCCTCCCAAGTTGCCAGTTATAGACTTCCGGCATGTGATTCCTCCTTCACGGTGCTGAGGACTGAGAGGG
>JBOHQS010000404.1:0-1041 GCA_050732295.1 Methylomirabilales bacterium (SeqCode) | reverse complement strand
CCTCAAGGCCGGCCAGATCAGCGATCCCGTCCGATCCCAGTTTGGATACCACATCATCAAGGTGGAAGCCCGAAGAGAAGCCAAGCGCCTCTCCTTCGCCGAGGCAAAGGAGTGGGTGGAAAAGGACCTCAAGAGGGAAAAGGCGAGGGTCCGTTACGGGGAATATGTCGCAGGATTGCGCGAGAAGGCCAAGATCACCGTCAATCTGAAGTAGCCCGACTCTAGATCCCGACCCACCTCAGCGCCATGGTTGCGCGGGCCGCGACCACCTCTCTTCTTCCGCTTCCGCGCAGCCGCATCGGGCCCCCACTTCCCCGGGGGTCTTCGCCATACAATCAGCGTTTGCCGGCGGCGAGCTGCCGACCCCCAGGTGAGGGTCGACTCGTGACCAATGCCGCCCCGACATCAGCTCATCCTCAGGTTCTAGCAACCGAGTCCCTGTGGCTCCGGTCGGACAGGCATGGGTCACGGCGTGGGATGAGGGCAACGTGATCGCCATCCCGATAGGCTTTCTCATGGGTTTTTTGGGGTCTATGCCGATTGCCGGGCCGATCTCTTCCCTCGTGTTCCACCGAGGCATGGACGGTCGGTTCTGGGAGGGGTGGGCGATTGGCCTGGGCGGGGCTCTTGCCGAGGGCATCTACTGCGCTTTGGCGGTCTATGGCCTCGGCGCCCTGTACGACCGCTTCCCCCTCTTCACAACGCTCTCTCAGGGAATGCGCGTCTTGCTGCCGCTCATGCTGGGACTGTATTTCCTTCTCACCAAGCGAGCGAATGTACACGATCCGATGCCGGTCCAGGAAACGCGAAGGCAGATGGGCTCGTTCGTGGCTGGGTTCTGCGTTGCGGCCGTGAATCCGGTCCTCTACCTGACGTGGTCAGCCTCCTTGGCCATGCTCTACTCCCTGACCGGTCTCACCCTTCAGGGCCCCACCAGGATTGCCTTCCTCGGCGGTGTGGTGTGCGGCATTGTCGCATGGCTCAGCCTCTTGCTCGTATTGCTCCGCCACCTCCGGCAGCGTTTCCCGTTCTCGCTGCACG
>JBOHQS010000403.1:0-1041 GCA_050732295.1 Methylomirabilales bacterium (SeqCode) | reverse complement strand
ATTGGCCTCCTGGCCCTCGTCCGCCCGGCGCTTCATCCCCTCGTCGGTCCCCTCCACGTAGAGCCGCATGAACCCCTCGAATCGCGTCACGCGCCCCGTGGCGCGGAGCAGGAAGCGGCCCGCCTCCGCCTCCACCGTGGTCACGTCGAAGAGGGCGGGGGGCATCTGCGAGGCGACGAAGCGGTTCCAGATCAGGGTATAGAGGTTGAGCTGATCTTTCGTGAGGTAGCGGGCCACACCCCCGGGATCCCGCAAGACCGAGGTGGGTCTGATAGCCTCGTGGGCCTCCTGGGCCGCCTTGGCACTCTTGTACACGGGGGGCCGCTCGGGAACATACTCGGCGCCAAATCGCTCGGTCAGGTAGCGGCGGACCTCTTCCACGGCCTCGCCCGACACCCGGGTGGAGTCCGTCCGCATGTAGGTGATGAGACCCACGGACCCCTCCTCCCCCAGCTCGATCCCCTCGTAGAGCTGCTGAGCAATGGCCATGGCCCGCCGGGCGGTCATGCGGAGCTTTCGCACCGCCTCCTGCTGAAACTTGGAGGTCGTGAAAGGAGGAACGGGATGACGGCGCCGCTCCCGGGTGCTGACCTCTTTGACCCGAAAGGGCTGCTGCCCAAGCTCTTCGACCAGGGTGTGGGCCTCGGCCCCGGTGTGGATCTCGACCTTTTCCCCGTTCACCCTGAAGAGGCGGGCCCGAAACTCCGGCGGCGCGCCTGCGGCGAGCAGGGCATCGATGGTCCAGTACTCCTGGGACACAAAGGCGCGAATCTCGTGCTCGCGATCGACGATCAACCGAAGCGCCACGGACTGGACCCGCCCCGCGCTCAGTCCACGCCTGACCTTCTCCCAGAGCAGTGGGCTCACCTGATATCCGACGAGACGGTCGAGGATACGGCGCGCCTGCTGGGCCGCGACTTTTTTGAGATCGAGCGAGCCGGGATGGGCAAAGGCCTCTTGGACGGCCCGCTTGGTCACCTCACGGAAGACGACCCGATGCACCGCCTTCTTCGGGGGCTTGAGCTCTTGGACAAGATGCCA
>JBOHQS010000402.1:0-1046 GCA_050732295.1 Methylomirabilales bacterium (SeqCode) | reverse complement strand
CTGGCGGCGGAGAAGCTGGCCGAGCGCCACGGGATCGCGATCAGCGACGAGACCGTGCGGCGGTGGCTGCGGGAGCGAGGGATCGATCATTTTACGCGGCGGAAGCGCCCGCACCGGTCGTGGCGGGAGCGGAAACCCCACGTGGGAGAACTCATCCAACTGGACGGCTCTCACCATGACTGGTTCGAGGGCCGGGGCCCTCGGTGTGTGCTGATGGCCTACATCGACGATGCGAGCAGTCGGGTGTTTGCCCGGTTCTACGAGTATGAAGGCACCGTGCCCGCGATGGACAGCTTTGGGCGGTACGTGACGCGGTATGGGATTCCGCTAGCCGTCTACGCGGACAAGCATACGACCTATCAATCGCCGGCCCCGCCCACGAGGGAGGAGCAGCTGACGGGGGCGGAACCCACGAGTCAGTTTGGGCGGGCGCTGGGCGAGCTGGGGGTCGAGCTGATCCCGGCCCACTCGCCCCAGGCCAAGGGCCGGATCGAGCGGCTGTTTGGGACCTTCCAGGATCGGGTCGCGAAGGACATGCGGTTGGCGGGGATCGCGACCCTGGAAGAGGCGAATCGGTTCCTGGCGGCCTATCTGCCGATCTACAACCGGCGCTTTAGCGTGCCGCCGGCCCAGGTCGCCGATCTGCATCGGCCGAGGCCAGCGGGCCGGGAGCTGGACCGCATCCTGTGTCTCAAGACGACGCGGGTCTTGCGCCGCGATTGGACGGTGGCCCACCACGGGCAACTCTACCAAGTCCACGACACGCTCCGGGCCCCACACGTGCTGGTGGAAGAACGCGTGGATGGGACGATGCGGATCACGCACCACGGCCGGGCGCTCGCCTATCACGTCATCGCGTCTCGGCCCGTGAGGGCGGCTGAGGCCCCCCGGATCCCCGACGTCCGGCGCCCCGTCAAGCCGACGCCGACTCATCCGTGGCGCAAACGCCTCTTGCCTGCACGAGGGACACCGACGGCGGCGTCCATCCCATAAACCGGACATTTCTACTGTGGGAGAAACCGGACATTTCTAAATTGGCTTGACAC
>JBOHQS010000401.1:0-1047 GCA_050732295.1 Methylomirabilales bacterium (SeqCode) | reverse complement strand
GCCCGTCTGCCCGGTAGGCGAGGAAGGGCCGACCGCTCATGTCCACCGCAACCCAGCCGAGCGCGTCGTCCATCGGCACCGTCGCCTGACCGGTGCGCCGGATGTTCGCCCGGTTCCCCAGCGCCTGAGCAAAGGCCTCCCCCAGGGCCAGCCCCACATCCTCCATGGTGTGGTGGGGATCGACCTCGAGATCTCCCTTGGCCTGAAGGGTCAGGTTGAAGAGGCCGTGTTTCGCCAGTTGTGCAAGCATGTGATCGAAGAACGGCAGCCCGGTCTCGACCCGGAACCTCCCCTGCCCGTCGAGTTCGAGCTCAACGGCCACATCGGTCTCGGTGGTCCGGCGACGGACCTTTGCCTTGCGAGGCATGCGTCTCGACTTCGCCCCCATGGCTCCTCCTCGTCACCGCTGTCGAATCCGGACGGCCCGGGCATGACCATCGAGCCCCTCGAGAGACGCCAGCGTCATGGCGGGGCCCCCCAGCCGCTTCAGCCCCTCCTCGGTGAAGTGGAGGAGGCTCGTGCGGTGCACGAAATCTTCCACCGAGAGGGGAGAGGCAAAACGCGCCGTCCCACCGGTGGGAAGCACGTGATTCGGGCCGGCCAGATAGTCCCCCAGGGCCTCGGGTGAGAAGGCACCCAGGAAGACCGCCCCCGCATGCCGGATTCGGTCCAGATGGGACCACGGGTCCTGACAGTGGAGCTCCACATGTTCGGGCGCGATGCGGTTGACGAGGGCGAACGCGGCGTCGAGCGTCGGGACCACGAGGACCGCCCCGTTGTGCGCGAGGCTCGCCTCGGCGATCCGGCGCCGCGGAAGATCGGCGAGTTGCCGTTTCAGCTCGACCACTACGGCTTTCGCCAGAGCCTCGCTGACCGTGATGCACACCGTCATGGCCATTTCATCATGCTCGGCCTGGGCAAGCAGATCTGCCCCGATATACGCGGGATCGCCGGTCTCGTCCGCCACCACCACCACCTCGGTCGGCCCGGCAATCCCATCGATCCCCACCACGCCGGCCACCAGGCGCTTGGCGGTCGCCACGTACA
>JBOHQS010000400.1:0-1049 GCA_050732295.1 Methylomirabilales bacterium (SeqCode) | reverse complement strand
CGGCCATGACCCTCGGCTTCGCGCGGCGGGCCACCCCGTACAAACGGGCAGACCTGTTGTTCTACGACCTGGACCGCCTTCGGGGGATTGCGCGTCGAGTGGGGCCGTTGCAGATCATCTATGCAGGTAAGGCCCATCCCTGGGACGAAGGAGGGAAGGTGATCATTCGGCGCATTTTTGAGGCGGCGGCCGCCCTCGGTGACGCTGTGCGCGTGCTGTATCTGGAGAACTACGATATGTCCCTGGCCCGGCAGCTCTGCGCCGGTGTGGACCTCTGGATAAACACCCCGCAGAGGCCGCTCGAGGCCTCGGGCACCAGCGGCATGAAGGCGGCCCTGAACGGGGTGCCGAGTCTGAGTGTGTTGGACGGGTGGTGGATCGAAGGCCACGTGGAGGGCATAACCGGGTGGTCCATAGGGGATGGGCAAGAACCCCCGGATGATCCCTTCGGCGAGGTGACGCTGCTGTACGCCAAGCTCGAGCACGTCATTCTCTCGCTCTTTTACGGGCGGCCCACTGCCTTTGCCGAGGTCCAGCGCTCGGCTATCGCTCTGAACGGCTCGTTTTTCAACACCCAACGGATGCTGACCCAGTATCTGAGAAACGCCTACTTTCCCACCAACGGATAGCAACTGGCCTGGGAATCCGTAAGACCCCGCGGACATTGGACCACTTCCACAGTCCACGCCCGACCGTTACTGTATCTTGAGGGGAGTCGAGGCTTCGGCGCGCGCCTGACGGCGCTCCAGGAATGCTTTCAGAATGCGGCCACGGACGTCGCCCGCCTCGTGGGTGTGGACGGTGAACATCCCGTGGATGATCAGCCGGTCCTCTTTCTGGTAGAAGCCCACCTCGATCACCACGTGACCATCCTTGGTGATGGCCGCCCGCATATCCTCTTCAAGGGTATCCAGGTGAGGAAAGGGCCGGGTCTCGTAGGCGATAACCTCATCGGAGATCTGCTCGTCGTAAATGACGAGGGGGCTGTTCACCAGCGTAAAGTTGGGAACCTTCACGATCCGCCCCGTGCGGACGCTGGGCAGTCGCTC
>JBOHQS010000399.1:0-1058 GCA_050732295.1 Methylomirabilales bacterium (SeqCode) | reverse complement strand
GCTTGGTGTGTCCAGCGAAGGCTGGCCTGTTCAGTGGGAGACAGTCCCACCGGGGTAGAAGTCAGCGCCCCGTAGCTTGAGTTGCATCAGGGGAAGAAATGAATCTGATGAAGCCAACTGACGAAGCCCTCCTTGGGAGGGTGAGCGAGTCACTGGGCCGTAACGTAAGTGAACCTATAAGTAGCCTCGAAAACTAGAACCTGGAGGCCGAGCCTTTCAAGCTTGGGCGAAGGCAGCAGGGTGTGTCGCAGACTGACTGATGCGGCCCATCCCTCCAGCGGGGTAGCAGGGACAGCACGGTGACCAGGGCAGGCTAAGCAACTGGAGAAACCGTCCTCGTCCCATCGAGAAATCGGTGGAGCAGCTCGGCCGTATAACCGGAAACACCGGGAAATCGGTCGAAGGCGAGACGGTGTCGGATAGGCCCGAAGTAGTGTTGAGGCGGGGTAACGCCCGTGGAGCAAAGGGGCCTTGCTGTACAGATGTCTTCAACAACACGGGAGGCAAAGGTGGAATGACAAAGACACCGATGAGTTTGCAAGACCTGAGACGAAGACTTTACGTCAAGGCGAAGGCTGAACCGTCTTGGCGCTTCTGGGGGCTGTACGTGCATGTACGCAAGCCTGAGACCTTGCAGGAAGCCTACCGGCTCGCCAAGGAGAATAACGGGGCTCCAGGCGTTGATGGGGTGACGTTCGAGGTGATTGAGGCCGAAGGCGTCGAGGGCTTTCTGGAGGGGCTTCGCGAGGAGCTCCTTCAACGGACGTACGTTCCCTTGCGGGTGCGGAAAGTGGAGATACCGAAGGAGCGCGGAGTTCGCGTGCTGTCGATACCCGCTATCCGTGACCGGGTGGTCCAGGGGGCATTGAAGCTTATCCTGGAGCCAATCTTCGAGGCGGACTTCCAAGAGGGGTCGTATGCCTACCGGCCGGAACGGTCGGCGCACGACGCGGTACCACGGGTAGCGGTCGCCATTGCGGAAGGCAAGACGGAGGTGATTGACCTCGACTTGCGCGCCTATTTCGACACGGTGCGTCATCATATCGTGTTCGAGCAGG
>JBOHQS010000398.1:0-1065 GCA_050732295.1 Methylomirabilales bacterium (SeqCode) | reverse complement strand
GAACAAGGCCGACACGGTCGATGACAAGGAGTTGCTCGACCTGGTGGAGATGGAGGTGCGCGAGCTCTTGTCGAAGTACGAGTTTCCGGGGGACAAGACCCCGATTGTGATCGGCTCGGCGCTGAAAGCGCTCGAGGGGGACACCTCCGAGCTGGGCGAGGGCTCGATCATGAAGCTGGCCGAAGCCCTGGACAGCCACATTCCGCTGCCCAAGCGCGCGCTCGATGGGCCGTTTCTGATGCCGGTGGAGGATGTGTTCTCGATCTCGGGTCGGGGCACGGTGGTGACCGGCCGGGTGGAGCGGGGCATCGTCAAGGTGGGCGAGGAGATCGAGATCGTGGGGTTGAAGGCCACGCAAAAGACGGTGTGCACGGGCGTGGAGATGTTCAGGAAGCTCCTGGACGAGGGGCAGGCGGGGGACAACATCGGGGTGCTGCTGCGGGGCACCAAGCGCGAGGAGGTGGAGCGTGGGCAGGTGCTGGCCAAGCCCGCCTCGATCACCCCGCACACCAAGTTTGCGGCCGAGGTGTACGTGCTCTCGAAGGAGGAGGGTGGGCGGCACACGCCGTTTTTCAATGGCTATCGGCCGCAGTTCTATTTCCGCACCACCGATGTGACCGGCTCGACCGAGCTGCCGGCGGGCACCGAGATGGTGATGCCGGGGGACAACGTGTCGATCGTGGTGAGTCTGATTGCGCCGATCGCGATGGAGGAGGGCCTGCGCTTTGCGATTCGCGAGGGCGGCCGCACCGTCGGGGCCGGCGTCGTCACCAAGGTCATCGAGTAGACAGAAAGCGAACCATCATGGCCGTGCAAAGTCAGAAGATCCGGATCCGCCTCAAGGCGTTCGACTACAAGCTGATCGACCAGTCGGCGCTCGAGATCGTCGACACCGCGAAGCGCACCGGTGCGGTGGTGAAGGGGCCCGTGCCCCTGCCGACGCGGATCCAGCGGTTCGACATCCTGCGCTCGCCGCACGTCAACAAGACGTCGCGCGATCAGCTCGAGATGCGCACCCACCAGCGCCTGATGGACATCATCGACCCGACGGACAAGACCGTGGAT
>JBOHQS010000397.1:0-1065 GCA_050732295.1 Methylomirabilales bacterium (SeqCode) | reverse complement strand
CGGAAGTCCTTTGATGTAAGTACAGGCTTGTGTTTAATGCGGCTTGGCGCGTCCGAAGCGCCGTCCCGATCACCCGTGGGACAGTGGGAGCCGCGATGTCCAGGCAAAGCCCGTACCAGATCGTCTTGACGCACGAACAGCGGCGGGCATTGGAACAGACCGCGCGTACGCAAACGGCGGCGCACCGCGACGTGGTCCGCGCCAAGATCGTGCTGTTGGCTGCCGAAGGCCGAGACAACACCGACATCGCGGCGCGACTGGACACCAGCCCCCAAACCGTGCACCGCTGGCGCAAACGCTTCTACGACCAAGGCCTGGAGGGCCTGGAAGACCGATCGCGCACCGGGCGGCCCCCGGTGTTTTCCCCCCTCGACAGTCGTCGCGGTCAAAGCGCTGGCCTGTGAGCTGCCCGCCACCAGCAACACCCCACTGTCGCGCTGGAGTTGCAGGGAGTTGGCCCGCGAGGTCACCGACCGGGGCCTGGTCCCCGCGATCTCGCCGACCACCGTGTGGCGGTTACTCAGCCAAGACGCGATCCGCCCGTGGTTCAACCGCTCGTGGATCTTTCCTCGTGACCCGGACTTCGCGGCCAAGGCCGCCATAGTCCTGGACCTCTGCCAGCGCCGCTTCGAGGGCAAGAAACTGGAAGGTAGGCGAGTTCGTCATCTCCGCGGACGAGAAGACCTCGATCCAGGCGCGGTGCCGCTGCCATCCCAGCCTGCCACCGGGCAAGGCGCGCATGCCGCGGGTCGAGCACGAGTACGGCCGTGGTGGTGCGCTGGCCTACGTGGCGGCCTTGGACGTGCATCAGGCCAGGGTCTTCGGCCGGTGCGAGGGCACCACCGGTATCCTCCCGTTCGGGCGGCTGGTGGAGCAGGTCATGACCACCGAGCCGTACGCGTCGGCGGAGCGGGTGTTTTGGATCGTGGACAACGGCTCCTCGCATCGGGGCAAGGCCTCGATCGAGCGGTTGGAGGGCGAATGGTCGAATTTGCGGTTGATCCACCTGCCGGTTCACGCGTCGTGGCTGAACCAGATCGAGATTTATTTCTCGATCGTCCAGCG
>JBOHQS010000396.1:0-1085 GCA_050732295.1 Methylomirabilales bacterium (SeqCode) | reverse complement strand
CCCTCGACGATCTGCCTCCCGCTGACGCCGGGGATGACCGGCTCACCAGCCCCGTACACCTCGGTCACCACGAGCACGTCGGCCTGGTAAAAGGCGGTGAAGAACTCTTCGAGCAGATGCTTGGTTCTCGTGTACCGGTGGGGCTGAAAGACCACGACTACCCGCCGCCCAAAGCCATCCTTGGCAGCATCGAGGGTCGCGCAGATCTCGGCCGGGTGGTGGCCGTAATCATCCACCACCAGAATTCCGCCAACCTCGCCCTTCACCTGGAAGCGGCGCTCGACGCCGGCGAACTGCTCCAGCGCTTCCCGAATGACCCCCGGCCCGATGTTCAGGTCGAGACCGACCGCGATGGCGGCTAACGCGTTGCTCACATTATGGATTCCCGGCACGCGCAGCCGGAACTTCCCCAACTCCTCCTGGCGCGCCACGACGACGAACTCCGATCCCATGCCCTCAAGGTGGATCTCCCTGGCAGTGATGTCCGCCTGGGTCCTGAGCCCGTACGTGATGAACCGCTTCTCCACCGAGGGGAGGAGGGCCTGAATGTTTTCCTGATCGAGACACAGGATGGCGGACCCGTAGAAGGGGACCTTATTGATGAACTGCAGGAAGGTTTCGAGAATGTGCGGCAGATCCCTGTAGTAGTCGAGATGCTCGGCGTCGATGGTCGTCACCACCGCGATGGTCGGTGAGAGCTTCAGGAAGGATCCATCGCTCTCATCCGCCTCCGCCACCAGGAATTCTCCCCGCCCGAGCTTCGCATTGGTGCCGAGACCTCTCAGGCGGCCGCCGATCACGATGGTGGGATCGAGCCCCCCTTCGGCAAGGACCGTCGCCAGCATGGAGGTCGTCGTGGTCTTGCCGTGGGTCCCGGCCACCGCCACGCCGTACTTGAGACGCATCAGCTCCGCCAGCATCTCCGCCCGCGGGATCACCGGAATCTGGTGCTGGCGGGCGGCGGCGACCTCTGGATTATGCAGGGCCACCGCCGAAGAGCGAACCACCACATCGGCGCCCTGCACGTTCCCCGGCGCATGCCCGATGAACACCCGGATCCCCAGGCTCTCGAGACGCCGAGTCAC
>JBOHQS010000395.1:0-1109 GCA_050732295.1 Methylomirabilales bacterium (SeqCode) | reverse complement strand
CGAGAACGCACCCTCGCCGATCTGCGCCGCCGCTATATCCGTGCCAGCGGGCGATCCATTGAGGAGAGCAGTTTCTATGACCGTTTTAGCGCAGGGTGGGTGAAGCTGCTCAAGCAGGCCGTGGCCCACGCTCTGCAAAGCAGCTTCGGTCCGGGCCGAGCCCTCCGCGGTCAGTTGGAGCGCTTTCGCGATGTCCTGATCAGCGATGCGACCGTCATCCGCCTGCACCAGATGCTCCAGCACACCTTTCCGGCGTGTCGCACCAACCATACTCAGGCCGCGGCGAAGCTGCACCTGGTCATGAACGTGAGCGGTAACTCGAAGCAGTCGGTCAAACTCACCGCCGAGCGCGCGCACGAGAACCGGGTGTTGCGCATCGGCCCCTGGGTAGCAGGCCGCCTGATGCTCTTTGACCTCGGCTATTACGATTTTAACCTCTTCGCCCGTATCCACCACCACGGTGGCTTCTTCCTCTCACGGCTGAAGTCCAACGCGAACCCGACCCTTACCGCCATCCATCGCACTCATCGAGGTCACACACTCGCTGGGGTCGGGCTTTCGCTTACGGAAGCCCTTACTCGCTTGCAGGGCGAACTCATCGATGGGGAAGTCGAACTGACCTACCGCAAACGCCGCTACAACGGTAAGCGGCGCACCGCGCGCCTCTCGGTACGGCTGGTGGGGCGACCTCACAGTACCACCGGCGAGTACCACCTCTACCTTACCAACATCCCACCCGAGCACCTCCCCGCCGAGGACGTACAGGCCACCTACGCCTTGCGCTGGCAAATTGAGCTGCTGTTCAAAGAGCTCAAAAGGCACTATCGGCTTGAGGACATGCCCAGCCGTAAGCGCGACATCGTGGAGTCCTTGCTCTACGCCGCGATCCTCTCGCTCGCCGCCAGCCGCCGCTTGCTCCAGGCACTGCGTCAAGCCCTTCCCGCCCATGCTCCGCGGTTGAAAGAACATCGCTTCGCGGCGTTGCTCGCCGTTCTCGCCGATGACCTACTTACCATCGTCATTCACGGTGGCTGGCTTGCTAAGCACCTGCAACAACGCTTATGTAACCTCCTATTTGTCGAGGCCATCGACCCTAACAAGAGCCGACC
>JBOHQS010000394.1:0-1110 GCA_050732295.1 Methylomirabilales bacterium (SeqCode) | reverse complement strand
ACGGCTTGCAACTCCCGCTGCTCGAGTCTCTCTTCGGGAGAGGCGGAGGGGTCCACAAGCGCCGTCACGGGATTGCCATTCGCGGGTTCCTTCGTCAGAGCGCTCACGGCGATCTCACGTCCTCTCCTTTTGAGCGCGTTGAGGCAGTGGTTATGGGCGATACGGTACAGCCAGGTCGAAAACGCCGCCGCCTTTCGAAACCCGGGCAACGCCTCGTACACCTTGAGAAAGACCTCCTGGGTGAGATCCTCTGCCGCCCCTCTCTCCCCAACCATTCGATACATGAAATTGAAGATCCTTTTCTGATGGCGCGTCAGCAGGGACGCAAAGGCTTGCCGGTCCCCGCCCAACACCCGATCCACGAGGTCGTGGTCCGGATCCCCACCCCCGGAGATGACGACGCGTGTGGTCATCTCTACTGAATTCGACAACTCCACTGCCGAAAAGTTTCCCTGATCCTCTCGCGGCGCGCCGGCGGTGGTGACACGCTCGGCCTACCCTAACACCCAGGCAATGGCCGGTCAATAGAGCGCGGATCCGCCCGCACGACCGGATCAAGCGCGCCGCCTTGACACCGGATGCCGCATCCTCTAGAGTCGGCCCAGGATGATCCCTTTCGACAAAGCCCGCTGGTGGCCCCTCCTGCTGCTGCTCGGCCTCTGTGTCAGCACGAGGGATGGGATTGATTTTGGACGCCGAGCCGTCCCGACCAGGAGCTCGATACGCGAAAGAGCACTCAGGTCATCTACTGGGAGGGGAGTGTCAACGTGACGGGGACGTACGAGGGAAACCCCGTCACCGGCCACGGGTATGTGGAGCTGACGGGGTACGCGGGAAAATTCAACCAGCGGATCTGAAAGGAGTCGCCGGTGGACCTGACGCGCGAGGAAAGGGATCTCGTGGAGCGGTTTCGATCCCTCGGAGAGCAGGCGCGGGAAGAGCTTGTGTCTCTGAGTGAGAGGCTGGCGGCCGCCCGGACGAAGCAAAAGCTCCCCCACTACCGGGACCTGATCGGAGAGGAGGTCGTGCGACGGGAAAGCGGCGAGGCCGAGGTCCGGATCACGGCGAGGCCCTTTCTGTTAAACCGGAGTGGCGTAGTGCATGGCGGGG
>JBOHQS010000393.1:0-1113 GCA_050732295.1 Methylomirabilales bacterium (SeqCode) | reverse complement strand
GAGCGGCTGGCCTTCATGGTGGAGGATGCCCAGGCCGAGGTGCTCCTGACCCAGGGGTCCTTAGCCCCCGCCCTGCCCCCGACCCGAGCGCAGGTCCTCTGCCTCGATAGGGAGTGGGGGAGGATTGCCCGGGGGCCTGAGGGTAATCCGCCCCACTCAGTGAGCTCTGAGCACCTCGCCTATGTGATCTACACCTCGGGGTCGACGGGGATCCCCAAAGGGGTAGCGATTGCCCACCGCAGCACCGTGGCCTTATTGGCGTGGTCCAGCCAGGTCTTTACGGCAGAGGAGTGGGGTGGGGTGCTGGCCTCCACCTCCATCTGCTTTGATCTGTCGGTCTTTGAGTTATTTGTGCCCCTGAGTTGGGGAGGCAAGGTGGTGCTAGCCGAGACGGCCTTGCAGCTGTCCGCCCTGCCCCTGGGCCAGGGGGTTACCCTGGTGAATACGGTGCCCTCGGCCATAGCGGAGTTGGTGAGAGTGGGGGGGGTGCCGAGTTCGGTGCGGGCCGTCAACCTGGCCGGGGAGCCTCTTCAGAGCCCCTTGGTGGAGCAACTCTATCGGCAGGGGGGCATCCAGCGGGTGTTCAATCTCTATGGGCCCTCGGAGGATACCACCTACTCCACGTTTGCCTTGATGAGCCCCGGGGGGAGGGAGCCGCCCTCCATTGGGCGCCCGATTGCCAACACCCAGGTCTATCTCTTAGACCCTCACCTCTGCCCGGTGCCCCTTGGGGTGGCAGGGGAACTCTACCTCGGGGGGGCGGGGGTTGCCCGGGGCTATTGGGGGCGTCCCGATACCACTGCCGAGCGATTCATCCCTAATCCCTTCAGTGCGCTCCCCGGGGCGCGGCTGTATCGGACCGGGGACCTGGTCCGTTATCGCTCTGAGGGCGGCCTGGAGTTTTTGGGACGCCGCGACCATCAGGTCAAGGTGCGGGGTTTTCGCATTGAGCTCGGGGAGATTGAGGCGGTGTTGGGGGGGCACCCCGGGGTGGAGGAGGTGGTGGTCCTGGTGCGGGAGGACTCCCCGGGGGAGAAGCACCTGGTGGCCTATGTGGTGCCCGAGGTGGGGGTGGAGCCTACGAGCGTCGTTCTTCGGGAGTTTCTCCAAGGG
>JBOHQS010000392.1:0-1116 GCA_050732295.1 Methylomirabilales bacterium (SeqCode) | reverse complement strand
CCTCCGTGTCGGTCTCTGACGTGAACCGATGCCCCTCGGCAATCAGCTTTTCCTTCAGGGGCACGTAGTTCTCAATGATGCCGTTGTGCACCACGACGAGCTCACCGGTGCAATCCACGTGGGGATGCGCGTTCGCCTCGGAGGGGCGGCCGTGGGTCGCCCAGCGGGTATGGCCAACGCCGATGTCGCCAGCGAGATCTTTCCCCCACAGGGTGTTTTCCAGATCCTTGATCTTCCCGACGCTCCGGTAGATCTGGAGCGCCCCCTGCTGGAGGAAGGCGACACCGGCCGAATCGTAGCCCCGGTACTCGAGCCGTTTCAAGCCGTCGAGGAGGACCGGCACCACGTTCTTGGGACCGACGTATCCGATGATCCCGCACATGCTACTTGGCCCTCACTCCTCATCACTCTTCGGAGGCGCCATCGCCTGCCGCTTCTGCCGGGTCGCCTTGGCCCGCCCTTCCTTGGTGACCTGGGGGGCCCGCCCGAAGGCCACGGCATCGGGGGGGACCGCCTCGGTGATGGTAGAGCCGGCCGCGATGATGGCCCCCCGGCCGATCCTGATGGGCGCCACCAGGTTGGTGTTGCTCCCGACGAAGACCTCGTCTTCGATGACCGTCTGATGCTTGGCGAAGCCGTCGTAATTGCAGGTGATCGTGCCGGCCCCCACGTTCACCTTCTCCCCGATCGTCGCGTCACCGACATACGCCAGATGCGGCACCTTGGAATCCGCGCCGATGACCGCCTCCTTCACCTCGCAGAAATTTCCCACCTTGACTTTCGACCGGAGGCGACTGTGCGGGCGGAGATGGGCATAGGGCCCTACCACGCACCCCTCCGCTATTTCGCTCTCGGAGATCACCGAGCCGTCTAGGATCGTGACGGCATCGGCCAGGTGGGAATTCTGAATCCGGCAGTGGCCATAGACGACGCACCCTGCGCCGATCGTCGTGGCCCCTTGAAGGATGACGCCCGGGTAGATCACCGTATCGGGGCCAATCGTCACGGTCGCGTCAATGTAGGCGGTGGCCGGGTCCAGAAGGGTAACCCCTTCCGCCATCAGCCGCTCATGCACCCGTTGCCGGAGGACGACCGCAGCCTGGGCCAGCTCCGCCC
>JBOHQS010000391.1:0-1121 GCA_050732295.1 Methylomirabilales bacterium (SeqCode) | reverse complement strand
TCCCCGCGCCAATAGGCACCGGCCACCTTGGTGAGCTTGAAGGCCTTGAGCTTGCCGGTGCTGGGGACATGCGGACCGCGGCAGAGATCGATGAAATCGCCCTGGCCGTAGAGCGAAATCTCCTCACCCGCGGGGATCGAGGCAATGATCTCGGCCTTGTAGTGTTCCCCCAAGCTTCTAAAAAACACCACGGCGTCGTCGCGCGCCATGACGGAGCGGGTGACACTAAAATCGTTCTTCGCGAGATCCCTCATCTTGGCCTCGATGGCCTCTAGGTCTTCGGGTGTGAACGTGCGTTCGTAGGCAAAGTCGTAATAAAATCCATCGTCGATCACCGGACCGATCGTCACTTGAGCGCTGGGAAACAGAGTCTTGACCGCTTGGGCCAAGAGGTGCGCGCAGCTATGGCGCAGGACCTCAAGCCCTTCGGGGTCGGTACCTTTAACCACGGAGACCTGACAATCTCGGTCGATGACATACGAGGTGTCCACAAGACGCCCATCGACCTTGCCGGCCAAGGCGGCGCGGGCGAGACCGGGGCCGATCGCCTGGGCGACCTCGGCCACGGACACCGGTTGCGGAAATTCCTTGCGGCTCCCGTCGGGGAGGGTGACTGCGGGCATGGGGCGATTTAGGCGCTTGCGCGTTCGGTTGGCTCTAGCGATTCCATCGCCGAACGCTCGGAGATTCTAAACTATTGACGATTAACGCCCCGCAGTATCATAAGGTTGTGGTAGGCGCGATTGGACTCGAACCAACGACCCCCACCATGTCAAGGTGGTGCTCTAACCAGCTGAGCTACGCGCCTGCTCATTAAGGGTGCAAGAGAATACCTAAAATCATCGGCTCTGACCAGAGGTAGGAAAGGGGGTAGCAGGATGAATTCGTCCTAAGCAGAAACCGTTAGTGGATTAAGGACGTATAGCGGATCCTGGACATCCGGCGCCGGATGCGGTATAAGGGCTTCTATGTCAGGCGTCCGAGAAACCCGTCTTGAAGCTCGAAGAGATCCGCGTCCGCCCTGTTGAGCGAAGCGAAGAGACGTATTACCAAGGCCTAATGCAGGGGCATCATTACCTGGGTGCTCTGCCCAAGATCGGCGAAACGCTGTGGTACGTGGC
>JBOHQS010000390.1:0-1127 GCA_050732295.1 Methylomirabilales bacterium (SeqCode) | reverse complement strand
CTAGTGTTGGGTAACTGAATGTACTTTACTCAAGGTTGATTCAGTGGCATAATTGCCGCCATGAGACTAACGCATGATGATCGCGTCGATCTTGAGTCGCTGCTTCGCCGTGAGGGCTATGATGGATCAGTCTCGGCACGGGCGCAGATCGTCTTGTGGCGGGCGGAAGGGCACTCGGCCCCAGAGATAGCGCGCATGGCGGGCACCACGAAACCGACGGTCTATAAGTGGATCACCAGATATGAGCAGCATGGTGTCGAGGGGTTGAGCGATCGTGTGTCGACCGGACGACCTCCGGAGATCTCACCTGAGGTTCGGGCAAGAATCCTGGCGCTGACTCGCCGGTCGCCACCGGAGAAGACCGGACTTTCTCATTGGTCGAGCCGGGAGATGGCTCGCTACCTCAAACAGGAGATGGGGATCTCCGTTTCACATGATTTCGTGTCCAGGCTGTGGCGTGAGCATGACCTCCAGCCGCATCGTCAGGGGACGTTCAAGCTGTCGACCGACCCTCGTTTCGAAGAGAAGGTGGTCGATGTAGTCGGGCTCTACCTCGACCCCCCGATGGACGCCGTGGTGCTGTCGATCGACGAGAAGACGCAGGTCCAGGCGTTGGATCGAACCCAGCCACTGTTGCCGATGACGTTCTCGAAGACCGAGAAGCGTACCGCCGACTACATCCGACATGGGACCACGAACCTCTTCGCCGCGTTGAACACCACCACCGGTGAGGTGCTGGGTCGGTGTTTTCAGCGCCGTCGCACCAAGGAATTCCTCAAGTTCATGGACCAGGTGGTCACCACATACGACGGCCGGGAGATCCACGTCGTTCTCGACAACCTGTCCACCCATTCCGGGACCGATGTCGACAAGTGGCTCACCAAACATTCGAACGTCACCTTCCATTTCACGCCGACCGGCAGCTCCTGGCTCAACCAAGTAGAGATCTGGTTCGGCATCATCACCAAACAAGCCATCAGGAGAGGAACCTTCAGGTCGGTGCGCCAGCTCATCAACACCATCAACGCCTACATCGCAAAATGGAACCACGACTCGAAACCATTCACCTGGACCGCGACGCCGAACGACATCATCACCAAAGTTCGCCTGATTCACCAAGACTTCAA
>JBOHQS010000389.1:0-1136 GCA_050732295.1 Methylomirabilales bacterium (SeqCode) | reverse complement strand
GATACCTGGGGACATTCGACTCGTGACTGAGGATGGTGAGCAATAGAGGTGGCGCGCCCTCCCAGATCTCGTAGCCCTCCTCCACCACGCGCCGCATGCGCAGCCGGCCGTCCTGCGCGTCCACCTGAGCCACAAAGGAGACGCAGGGGATATTGAGCGCCTCGGCCAGGATGGGACCCACGGTCCTGTCGGCCCAGTCCCCGGACTCACAGCCGCAGAGGACCAGATCGGGGGTGCCGAGTTTCTGTATCCCGCGGGCCAAGGCCGCGGCGAGGCCGAAGGCATCCGATCCGGCGAGGGCGGGGTCGCTGATCAAGGCGGCCTCATCCGCGCCCATGGCGAGCCCTTTGCGAAGCGCGCTGATCGCCGACGGCTCCCCCGCGCTCACCACTGCTACCGTGCCGCCTGTCTTCTCCTTGAGCGTGAGGGCAACCTCCAGGGCATTCTCGTCATACGGGCTGATGACGAGGGGGTGGCCATTCGCCCGCTGCCGTTTGGACTCCGCATCGATGCGGAACTGACCGGCGGGAAGCTCCGGGTCGATGATCTGTTTGACACAGACGACGATGCGCATCACGTCCCCGATTCTTCCAGGGGCTATCCCAGGAGATGTCCGGCGATGACCAGCCGTTGAATCTCTGAAGTCCCTTCGTAGATCTCGGTGACCTTCGCGTCCCGGAAGTGGCGCTGGACCGGGTAGTCGGTGATATACCCGTATCCCCCGTAGATCTGGATGGCCTTCGTAGTCACCCACATGGCGACCTCCGACGCAGAGAGCTTGGCCATGGAGCCCTCCTTGGCGTATAGGGCCCCGCCATCTCTCAGAGAGGCGGCCCGGTAGGTGAGGAGACGAGCGGCATCAATGCGGGTCGCCATATCCGCGAGGAGGAACTGGATGGCCTGAAAGGCAGCGATGGGCCTTCCGAACTGGACGCGGCCCCGGGCGTACTCGAGAGAGGCCTCGAGGGCGGCCCGGGCAATTCCGACCGCCTGCGCGGCGATCCCGATTCGCCCTCCGTCGAGGGAGACCATGGCGATCCTGAAGCCCTCGCCGATCCCTCCCAGGAGGTTCTCCCGGGGGACGCGGCACTGCTCGAAGAGGAGCTGGCACGTGCTGCTGCCCCGGATCCCCAGCT
>JBOHQS010000388.1:0-1138 GCA_050732295.1 Methylomirabilales bacterium (SeqCode) | reverse complement strand
TACCGCCTGGAACCCGAAAACCGCTTGACATGCAACACGGTTGCTCTCCCTGTGTATAGACCGGAGTCAAGGGTAACAGGTGTTCGGGGACATGGGTAACATATCGATGACAGCCCTGGCTCCGGTTCTTTAGACAGAATTTCTTGAAACGATAAGTGATAGAACTCGGCCCGGGAAATCGGTTGAAGCAACGGTTGGGGGGGTACCCGAGGGTAGGGGTCGCCTCGTTGCGTTGCTCCTGGACGTTTATACGCGGTCGGTTTTTCACCGGCAATGACCAAAACCTCCAATGCGCTCGAAATCGCCTCTTCATCGGGCTCACGCCGCCGAAGCCGTCTGTGCCGCCAGCAACGTGTAGTACACCTCGTCGGGCCGGCGCTGTCTAAAACCCGAAGCCAGCTCTGACTATTCATAAGGATGATGCAAATCGATTTCAGTGATTTTATGTTGACAAAAATAGACCGCCAGGTGCCCCTCCTCGGTGGTGGGTCTCAGAGCGACTGGGTAACCGCGCAGAGCTTTGGCGATCCGAAACACATGACCGCGATAGAAAAGCTCCCCTTTGGCTTGGACCTTACGGACGACATCCTCCGGGGCATACTCGATGGGTGGAAGCCGCTCAGGGAGAGGCCGCGCACTGGGTTGATAGCGACTCGCTGGGGTGGCCAGGCCCAAGGCTTCGTGGGGGCGCTCGAGATTGTAGAGATCGCGAAAGCAGTCAAAGTGTTCTTGGCAGTGGCGCACGTCGCGAAACTGCCGCCCGTGCAGCAACTCTACCCCGAGCGTGCGATGAAAGCGCTCATCCTTGCCTTGGGTTTGCGGATGATAGGGACGCGAATGACTCACCCCCACCCCCAAGCGCAGCAGCCATACGGTGAGCGGGGTGAAGGGATGCTCGGCATCGCTGCCCCAGGGCGCCCCGTTGTCCATCGTCATCCGATCGGGCAGCCCATAGCGCCGAAAGGTCTCGGTCAAGCGCCCCTGCACGGTCGTGCCTTGCTCGTTGGAACAGGCGTGAAGCAGGATATTAAAGCGCGAATGGTCATCGAGCACCGTCAGGGGATGGCAGCGGCCTGCTCCCAAAGCAAACCATGGGGCGAGTGCTCAGGACGGCGAGGGCGATCCACAAGCCCCCGAC
>JBOHQS010000387.1:0-1141 GCA_050732295.1 Methylomirabilales bacterium (SeqCode) | reverse complement strand
CACGGCATGCCTTTTCCGCGGGCGCTGCACCACCCCGGCTCTTGACCGGCGCAGCTTACGGTGGTTTGAAGCCTCTCCCTGCAGAGCGGCTCCGGAGGACCTACCTCCATCTCCTGCGCAGCATTGCACTCAGCTCCACAATCCTCTACATTGCGCGACCTCCTGCATTCGTTTCACACGACCTCCTGACCTAGAGGAATGAATGTCCTGGTAGACGGGGTGGGGTCCTCCACCTTCTGTCGGTTTTGTGCGGTATTCCTTGCGGAGGCAGCACGTGGTTCGCCGAACCCGGACCACGGCGATTCGGCGTTCTGGGCTTGGCTGCGGTTTTCCTTCGGATGCGGAGGAAATCTGTAGGCGAGTGGAGAGGCCGCGTTCTTGAGCTGCGGTTTTCCTTCGGATGCGGAGGAAAGCCGTGGGTCGGGTGAGCTTGTGGCCACCGTCGAGGCCGGCCCCGGCGTTGCTGTTCTCAGGTGGTGCTGGCGGGAGAGGAACGCCTCCTGGCGGCTGGCGACACCGCACCGATTTATCGCACCGTGTCAGGAGGTCTGGAATCACAGACCCGGATCCCGTGGTCCGCGGTCAGCAGGGGCTGAGCGGCCAAACGCCGACCGGCGCCCCCGCCCTCGATCAGGCCGACGCCGCTTCGCAATGTGATGTCCTTGCACCAAGGAGGGATCGATGATCACGAATGTCAGGAGCGTCGGGATCTACGTCGCCGACCAGCAGCGGGCGCTCGACTTCTCCACCAACACGCTCGGGTTCGAGCTGCTGGCGGACAGCCCGATGGGCGAGGGCGCGATCCTGGTGCTGTTCACCCCGGACGGCCAGGAGGACCGGATCGGCACGTTCTCCAACGTCATCTTCGCCTGCGACGACGTCCGCGGCACCTACGAAGAGCTGCACGCCCGCGGCGTCGAGTTCCCCGACGAGCCTCGCGAGGAGTTCTGGGGCTGGTGGGCGATGTTCCGCGACCCCGACGGCAACACCTACGGGCTGGGCCAGCGTGAGGAACGCTGATGATCGCCCGGTTCACCCCTGTTGACCCCAGCGCCTGTGCGACCATGGCGGCGGGAGCAGTCCGGCTGAGAACGGGCGAGGTGACCGAGGTCCGGCTGGTTGACCAGGACCGTCGCGCGGC
>JBOHQS010000386.1:0-1152 GCA_050732295.1 Methylomirabilales bacterium (SeqCode) | reverse complement strand
CGAGCGGGGGGCGGCCGGCAGCGATCAGGCGGGCCAGCAGGGCCAGGGTGTGCAGGGCAAAGCCGCCAACCGTGGCGGCGGTGCCGAGCTGGGCAAGGGGGCCGCCCTTGATCGAGAGGAGGAGCAGGTAGGCGAGTGTCCCCACGACATACAGTATCAGGGCCCCGTAAAAAAAGATTACATCCATGAGAGGCAGTCCGATGTCCGACGTCCAAAGTCCGACGTCTGAGGTCCGATGTTCGCGGTTCGACGTTGGAGGTTCGAAACCCGAGGTGAGCGTTCAGACTTCATAGTGAATGGTGACCTGTCAATCGTTCATAGAGACCGGTCATCGGTCGTCGGTCATCGACACGAGCGCTACGTCTGCCGGGACCGCCGGGGGGTGCTCTCCAGCAGGCCCTTCACCTCCTCCACAAACTCATGCACATCCTTGAACTGGCGATAGACCGAGGCGAACCGGACGTAGGCGACCTCGTCCAGCTCATACAGGCGGGCCATGATCAGCTCCCCGATCTCGCCAGAGCCCATCTCCCGGTCCGGCTGCTCCATCAGGCGGGCCTCGACCTCTTCGGCGATCTTCTCGAGTTCGGCCACGCTCACGGGTCTCTTCTGGGTGGCCTTGAGCAGGCCGCTCAGAATCTTGTTGCGATCAAACGGCTGCCGGCGGCCATCCTTCTTCACCACCATGAGCTGGACCTCTTCAATGCGCTCGTAGGTCGTGAACCGCCGCCTGCAGTTGAGGCACTCCCGGCGTCGCCGGATCACCGCCGCGTCGCGGGCCTCCCGCGAGTCGACGACCTTCTCCTCCACCTGCCCGCAAAAGGGGCACTTCACCAGGGTCGCTCCTCTGCGTCACGCCCTAACCGTTCGGCTGAGCGGTTCGACGTTGCTCACCGCCCTGAGCGCGCCGAAGGGCTCACGGTCGAAGCCGCTCGGCGTACAAGGGGAACTGTTGACACAGCTCCCGGACCTTGTCCCGCACCCGCCGCTGACGGGCCTCGTCGGTTACATCTTCGAGGACCTCGGCGATGAGCTGGCCGATGAGACGCATCTCCTCCGCTTGCATCCCCCGGGTGGTTACCGCCGGCGTCCCGATGCGGATGCCGCTGGTCACTGCCGGTTTCTCCGGATCAAAAGGAATGGCATTCTTGT
>JBOHQS010000385.1:0-1154 GCA_050732295.1 Methylomirabilales bacterium (SeqCode) | reverse complement strand
GACGATCGCCGTCGCCCCGACCTTCAGATAGGTTGCGAACTCCGACATGTTGCTGTCGCCGACGATGACGTGCAACCGGCGGTACTTCTCCTCGTCGGCGTGGGGTTCGTCGCGGGTGTTGATGATGGGCCGCTTGGCCATGGTGTCGAGGCCGATCCACGCCTCAAAGAAATCGGCCCGCTGGGAGATCTGATAGTCCACGGGCTCCGTCTGATTTTCCGCCCCCACCTTGCCCGCCCCCGCGTAGACCTGGCGGGTGACCAGGAACGGGGTAAGACCCTCGACGATCTTCTCGAAGGGCACAGCCCGGGCCACCAGGTAATTCTCGTGGGAGCCGTAGCTGTTTCCCTTTCCATCGGTGTTGTTCTTGTAAATGTAGAGCTGCGCATCAGGCGGAAGGATCCGGTTGGCGGCCTGCCGGCTGGCCTCCAGAATCCGCTCGCCGGCCTTCTCATAGAGCACCAAGTCCCGGGCGTTCGTCACCTCAGGGGAGGAGTACTCCGGATGCGCCCCGTCCACGTACAGGCGCCCCCCGTTGAGCAGGACCTTGTTAATCGCCCGGTTGTCCTGCTGGCTCGGCCGCTCCCGCTCACCGCTCACCTCGAATCCCCGCGCATCCAACAGGGGGTTCTCCCCCGCATAGTCCCAGATCGCCTTGACGGCCTGGACCCCCTCGTGGCTATTGATGATGAGGATAGAGTTCCCCACCGGGTCGAACCCTTGCGGATTCCGGGCGGTGATGCCGAACTCGGTCTCGATGCCTACGACCTTCTCGACCGCCATCGTCTCCCTCTCGAGGATTGGCTGAGTCTCCCCCGTACGCCCCTGGCGCTCCGTGCATGCACATTATATACCGAAAGGCATTCATAATACCACTACGGAGTTTCTGTCGGGAGGCGTGCGTGTGAGGATGAATGCCTTCCGGGGTCCGAAGGGAGGCGGGATGACGGGAAGGCCGCGCCCATCGGCACCGACTACAGATAATGCCCTGGGGCGACGGTTTCACCCTTGCGCCGCTTGTCTCTGATCCGCGGCAGCGGCCGGACGGCGACGATGCGCTCGGAGCGGCGCCCGGCGATCTTGGCCCAGTCATCGGGGTTGGTCGTGTTGGGGAGGTCCTCGTTCTCCTGGAACTCCTCCCGGACGGCCCGCAC
>JBOHQS010000384.1:0-1162 GCA_050732295.1 Methylomirabilales bacterium (SeqCode) | reverse complement strand
CGGCATCGCTGCCCCAGGGCGCCCCGTTGTCCATCGTCATCCGATCGGGCAGCCCATAGCGCCGAAAGGTCTCCGTCAAGCGCCCCTGCACGGTCGTGCCTTGCTCGTTGGCACAGGCGTGAAGCAGGATATTAAAGCGCGAATGGTCATCGAGCACCGTCAGCGGATGGCAGCGACCTTCGTCCAAAGCAAACCCTCCTTTGAAGTCCATCTGCCAGAGCCGATTGGGCGCCTCGTGCTCAAAGCGCCTGAAGGCCGTGTGCTTAAGCGACTCCGCGGGCTCAATGAGCCCGTGGCGGTGCAGGATAGCGGTGATGGTGCTGGGGGCCGGTACCCCCCGATGGCCGAGATCACGCAGCCGCCGCTGGAGCTTCCGCCCGCCCCAGGCCGGATGCCTCTCCCTCAGCGCCACTACCGCCTTCTCCAGCGCCGGGTCGGTCCGATAGGGCGAGTGCTCAGGACGGCGAGGGCGATCCACAAGCCCCCGAAGACCTTCCTCTTGGAAGCGCCTAAGCCACTTGTAACCGGTCTTGCGGCTCACCCCAAAGCGCCCGCACAGCTCCGCTCTATGGACTTCTTCCTGTAAGGCTAACATCACAAATTCTCGACGTAACGACATGGTTGATACCTCTTGCCAGGGCATGATCGTCCTCCCTTCGGAAAATTCTCATGCACTCTAAAAGTGTTACCCATGTCTGTGAACATGTGTTACCTATCTCACCGGTCTATACACCCGGAGGGAGAGGGAGTTAACCTGCATCTCGACTGAAAACTCGTGGCCAGGACAGACCCAGATTATAATGCGATCACTGCCAGACCGTCTCTCCACTGACCCACAAATTCTGCGGGAGAGCCCCTTTCATTGACGCCGCACCGTTTCGGTTACAACTGTAGCCGAAACGGTTTCAACTGTAAGCAAATTGTCTGGATTTGAAATCGTCCGGTAAGGTACACCGCCTACCGTATCCCCCGATGATCGCGCGCTGGGTCAAAACCGAGCCGTCCAAGGGTGCGCGACGCGTCGCCTAAGCAACGGTCATAGGTTATGTAGTTAAGGAGCCGCAAGAATCGGCTCCAGGCCGAATTGCAGCCGCCCACGTTGTCGATCCCGTTTAGGGTGTGCGCGTCGTGCGTTCCCGGCGAGGTAGTCGATGGCGCGTGC
>JBOHQS010000383.1:0-1170 GCA_050732295.1 Methylomirabilales bacterium (SeqCode) | reverse complement strand
TGCCAGGTATGCCGATGACCGTGCGCCACGAAGGCGCGAAGGGGGGTTTTATAGGTAATGGAATCCTCACTAGCAGCCATGCTGCACTAGAGATGAGGGCTGGGCCCCTCGAAGCCGGCGTGCAGGCGCAGGTTTCAAACCACCTCAAGCTGCGCGGGTCAAGAGCCCGGGTGGTGAGCGTTGAGGAAAAGGCAGGGCATGACCCTGTCAGGTGAGTATCAAGGAGACGAGCGCAAGCGAACCGCTGATGACGTGTCGAAAGCGTAGGAATGGCGTCGAAACCGGGTGGGAGTCGTTAACCCGGGATAAGTCTGGGGGAGACCTGATTTACTGCCCAGGCGGCGTCCGGCATGAAGGTGGCGTGAACTTGATACAGGCTCTGGTGTGGAACGTGGGAATCTGTCGCTCCGATGTTAAGGGAGAAACGCAAGTGGAGGTCCCATGAGCGTGAGAGTACCGAGGCGGGGCACAGAGGCGGAGCTGCCTGTATGAGCGATGAAGGTCTTGTAATGGGGCTGGAGCAAAGGGGCAGCATTGTCTGGCTTTAAACGATAGAACAACCAGCAATGGGAGGACTCTGTTGGATAAGGCGAAGCCATTTGATATTTCCAAGCGCCAAGTGTGGGAGGCGTATAAACGGGTTAAAGCCAACCAAGGAGCGGCGGGCGTAGATGGGCAAACGATTGCGAGGTTTGAAGAGGAGTTAGGAGACAACCTCTACAAGCTCTGGAATCGGTTGGCATCGGGGAGCTATTTTCCGCCCCCGGTGCGGCGAGTGGACATTCGCAAGGGACAGGGCGAAGGCACGAGACCGTTAGGTATACCCACGGTCTCGGACCGCGTGGGTCAAGCCGTGGTCAAGGCGTACCTGGAGCCGGAAGTGGAGAAGTGCTTCCACCCGCATTCCTACGGGTACCGTCCGGGGAAGTCGGCGATTGATGCAGTCGGAACAACACGGCAGCGATGCTGGCGTTATGACTGGGTGCTCGATCTCGACATCCGGAGTTTCTTCGATAGCATTGATCACGAGCGCTTGATGAGTGCGGTGCGCAAGCATACCGACTGCCGCTGGGTGCTGTTATATATAGAGCGTTGGCTCAAGGCCCCGGTGCAATTAGCTGACGGTACGTTAGTGACGCCGGAGCGGGGGACTCCCCAAGGGTCGGTGAT
>JBOHQS010000382.1:0-1174 GCA_050732295.1 Methylomirabilales bacterium (SeqCode) | reverse complement strand
AACTAGCGATCTCGATGCTCCAGGAGGTTGTAAAAAAAACGAAACACAACCAGAGGTAAAGATGGAGATTGCAAAACAACACGCATCTAAAGGTCTTCAGACCAGTTATGTTCTAAGGCTGCTTAATCATGCCAGGAGCACCTTCTACTACTACAGAAAGGAGGGGCAATACCCAAAAAGAGGCAGACCCGTTACAGTAGAGACTTTCAAAGAGGGCTGTATTGTTGAAGGAATAAAGGTTATGAGTATAGTACCAGACACTCTGGTAGTGGAGTCCATAAAAGAGCTGCTGTGTAAGGAGTTTGTGTGTTATGGATACAGAAAAATGCACAAGGCTCTGAGCAGAGGGGGATATATTATCAATCATAAGAAGGTTTATAGGCTCATGAAGGAGCAAGGGCTCTTAAACAAGAGGGTTCTTACAGGGAGGAGAATAAACAGGGTAAGGGACAGGGTTGTAAGATTAAGTGGTCCTAATGAGTTGTGGGAGATGGATATAAAGTACATAAGAGTTGAGGGGGAAAGAAGAAACGCCTATCTTCTTGCCATAATAGATTGTTTCACAAAAGAGGTGGTAGGTGATCATTTTGGATACAGTTGCAGGAAGGAGGATGTGGTAAGGCTCATAGGGGAGGCTTTGGGGATGAAAAACTTAAAGGAAGTTCCGGGCAGGCTCAGGATAAGGACAGACAATGGGAGTCAGTTTATAGCAAAGAGGGTTGAGAGTTATTTAGAGGAGGTAGGGATAGATCACGAGAGAACACATCCCAGGAGTCCACAGGAAAATGGGCATATAGAGTCTTTTAACTCCATAGTGGAGATGGAGGTAGTAAGGAGGTTTGAGTTTGATGATTTTAAGGAAGCTTTGGATACGATGAAAAGGTTCATAAGGTTTTACAATGAGGAGAGATTACATTCTGGGATTGGATACAGAACTCCAAAGGAGGTGTATGAGTCATGTATGGATTCTTGTAACATCATCAAAGAAAATGTGATAAGATTGTCTTATTTAAATGCTATTTCTGTCCAAAATTAGGGGGCCAAAGCAAGAGGAGTTGATACAGTATCTATATTATTACAATCATGAGAGACCGCATCAGGGTATTAATGGAGATACACCAATTGATTTTAGAAACAAACTGTTACCGAATTAAGTAACTTTTACAGCAATGAC
>JBOHQS010000381.1:0-1177 GCA_050732295.1 Methylomirabilales bacterium (SeqCode) | reverse complement strand
TACTATGCCGATGACCCTCTGGTGAGGCGGACATTGGGCTTGCGCCGGCTGCCTGATGTCGCCACGCTCAGTCGAGGGTTGGCAGGGGCTGACCAAGAGAGTGTCACGCGCCTGCAAGGGCTGCTCAGGGAGGGGGTCCTCGCACGCCTGGTGGCACTGAAACTCTCCCGGGTGACGCTCGACTTCGATGGCTCGGTCATTGGCACCGGGCGCTGGGCCGAGGGCACGGCGGTGGGATTTAACCGCAAGAAAAAGGGCCAGCGCAGTTATTACCCGCTCTTTTGCACCGTGGCCCAAACCGGACAGGTGCTCGATGTGCTGCACCGTTCCGGCAACGTCCATGACTCCCACGGCGCCCGGGACTTTATTCTGCACTGTATCAGCGCGGTGCGCGCCGCTCTCCCCGGGGTGTCCATCGAGGTGCGGATGGACAGCGCGTTTTTCAGCGATGAAATCATCGGCAGCCTCGACGCTCAAGGGGTGGAGTATACGGTGAGTGTGCCCTTCGAGCGCTTTGGGGAGCTCAAGCAACGCATCGAGGCACGCCGCTGGTGGTGGCGAATCGAGCCGGGGTGCGCCTACTTCGAAGCGCAGTGGAAACCGAAGGCCTGGAACGTTCCCCATCGCTTTGTGTTTATTCGCACTCGGGTCAAACAGCAATCCAAAGATCCCGTCCAACTCGATCTCTTCACCCCACACCAATTCGGCTATGAGTTTAAGGTCATCCTCAGCAATAAATGCCTCCGTGCCCGCAAGCTGCTCGCGTTCCATAACGGCCGGGGCAGCCAGGAAGGCCTCTTCGCCGAGCTCAAATCCGACAATCAGCTCGACTACGTACCCACTCGCACCTGGGTTGGCAACCAGATCTACCTGCTCTCGGTGCTCCTCGCCCACAACCTCGGCCGTGAGCTCCAGATGATCGCCCATCCGCCTTCGCGCACGACGCTGGAGAAACGCCCCGCCTTGTGGGACTTCGCCCACCTTGACACCCTCCGGCGTCGCCTCCTCCAGCGCGCCGGCCGCTTGATCCGGCCGCAGGGACAGCTCACCCTCACTATGTCAGCTAACCAAGCCGTTCAGGAGGAACTGTTGCATTACCTAGCGGCTCTGAAAGCTGCATGAGTTCGCCGAACTAACGGATTTTTTGCAACGTTAGGGTAAAGTAATTGCGTTAAAG
>JBOHQS010000380.1:0-1179 GCA_050732295.1 Methylomirabilales bacterium (SeqCode) | reverse complement strand
TATGCTCACCTTCACCGTCCCCGAGCCCCTGCGCGCGTTTCTGCGCAGCCACCAGCAACCGGGCTACGAGGCACTGTTCCAGGCCTCCTCCCAAGCCATCAAGACGCTGGTGCGCGATCCGCGCTTCTTCAACGCCGACCAAGCCGGCTTCTTCGGCGTGCTTCACACCTGGGGCCGGCAGCTGCAGTATCACCCCCACATCCATTACGTCGTGCCGGGCGGGGCGCTTTCCGCTGAGGAGGGTGCCTGGCATGCCTCAAGCCTCGCCTTCTTCTTGCCCGTGAAAGCCCTTTCACGGCTTTTCCGCGGCAAGTTCCGCGATCTCATGCACACGGCCGGACTGCTCGATCAGATCCCCTCGGAGACCTGGCAGCAGGACTGGAACGTCAACTGCCAGGCCGTACCCAGTGCCGAGGCTTCGATCGCCTATCTCGCTCCCTACGTCTTCAAGGTGGCTATCTCGGATCACCGCATCCTCAAGATCGAGGACGGACGGGTCTCCTTCTCCTACAAGAAACCCGGCAGTGCTCGGTTGCGGACCCTGACCTTGGATGCCTTGGAGTTCATCCGCCGCTTCCTCCAGCACGTGTTGCCCAAAGGCTTCATGAAGGTCAGATACTACGGCTTCCTCTCGCCCACCGGCAAGCTGCCCTTGGAGGACATCAAGGCCCTCGTCGAACTGGCCCATGGTTTCACCGTGACCGTGCCGGAAG
This sequence comes from Methylomirabilales bacterium (SeqCode), assembly GCA_050732295.1. Classification (GTDB taxonomy): domain Bacteria; phylum Methylomirabilota; class Methylomirabilia; order Methylomirabilales; family CSP1-5; genus CSP1-5. Next base: position 466 of record JBOHQS010000380.1, on the reverse strand, counting down.
TCGATCGACCTCCCCGGCCCCAACCGACCTGCCAGGCCTGTGGGGGACGACTCCGCTTCCACAGCTCACGGCGCATCCGCCGCCCATGGATGCCCAAAAACCTCGACCCCCCGGCTCGACACGATCCCCAGCCCATGTGTAGCCCCTAGCAACTTGCAAGGCCCGTGCAGCGCCCGGTGTTTGCTTCGGGTCACGGCCCCCTTTGCCTGCTACCCCTAATTCGCACCCTGAAAGGCATTATTAACAGGTCCCTAAACCCGATTACGATACCCAACACCCCGATCCGATCGCCCTCTACTCCGGCTATCTCCAGCTCCCGATGCCCATAGCCACCACATCACCTACCCTTCACCGAAGCAATCCCCTTATTAAAGAACCCACCCAACACCGGGCTTCTTGAACATTGGATTGAAACGACCTTCCATGGTCGTCTCAATCCTTACTGGTTAGCCATCACATCTCGAAG
>JBOHQS010000379.1:0-1180 GCA_050732295.1 Methylomirabilales bacterium (SeqCode) | reverse complement strand
GCTTGGCCAGATGCTGGAGCAGATGCTGCAGCATCCCGAAGGTCCCGCCGGTACACCTCATCCGGTGAGGGATCCCATTCACGCCCTGATCGCGCCCCATATTGATTTCATGCGGGGGGGAGCAGGATACGCGTGGGCCTATGGCCGGCTGGACCAGAGGACGGATGCCGAACTCTTCGTCATCTGCGGGACGGCCCATGGCGGGACGAGCAGACCTTTTGCCCTCTGCGCCAAGGACTTCGAGACGCCCCTCGGCCCCGTTCGGACAGACCGCGCCTTGGTCGAGGAACTGAAGCGGCGCTGTCCCGACCTCTTGGCGGTGGACGACATCGCCCATCGGGCAGAGCATTCCATCGAATTTCAGGTCATCCTCCTGCAGCACCTCCTCGGTGCCAAACGCCCCTTCCGGATCCTCCCCATCCTCTGCGGCTCCTTTCAGGAATGGATCCTCGCCGAACAACTCCCTTCGGATGATCCAGGGGTGCAGAGTGTCCTCGAGGTCCTACGCGAGCTCATCAGCGCGCAAGAGAAACCCGCCTGCCTGGTTGCCGGGGCCGACCTGGCCCACGTGGGCGCCCGCTTTGGTGACCCCGGGCCGATCACGCCTGACCTCCTTCGATGGATCGAGGGCCAGGACAGACAGATGCTCGAGCCTGTGGCCGCCGGCGACCCTGAAGGGTTCTTTCGTTTTGTCAGCCGGGAGAAGGATCGGCGCCGCATCTGCGGGCTGCCCCCCGTCTACACGTTGCTCCACCTGATGAGAGGTCGCGCCGGGCAGTTGCTCCATTACGGCCAGGCGCCCGATCCGCAGGGGGTCGTGACCTTTTGCAGCATCACCTTCCCCGCCTGACGACCTCGACGACCGTTCACCGATGTCCGATGACAGTAGTAATTTCTTTGTGTGTTTGGTCATCGGTCATCAGTCGTTGGTCTGGCGCACGCGCTCGGTCCGCCACGGCAACAGCACCTGCAGGTCCCGAGCGACATTGCCGGGAGCGGCGGGGCCCCTCGGCGGGCGACGGCCTGGGAAACCGAGGCGCGATCCGTGCCGGGCTTCTTTGCAGGGATCGTGAACACGGAGGGACCCAGGCCGTAAGCCGCCGCTCAGGGTCGCCGCGGGAGGCCCGGAGCGAGGGGCCGAAGGTGCTGCTGTTGGTGCCACGGGTTGGCTCTACAGAGG
>JBOHQS010000378.1:0-1189 GCA_050732295.1 Methylomirabilales bacterium (SeqCode) | reverse complement strand
CCCGTGCAAATCACCATCTACCGGGGCAAGGAACAGTTGGTCACCTTCGCCGACAAGGCCGTCGTGGACCTCAAGACCAAGAACCTCCAGCTCAGCGGCCGCGTCCGCTGTGAATCGAGCGAGGGGATGCGGATCTTCTCCGAGTCCCTGCACTGGTCCGCGGGGAACCGGAAAATCACCACCGACGCCCCCGTCGTCATCGAAAAGGCGGGATTCCAGCTTCAGGGGAAGGGGATGGAGGCCGACACCGTCTTGGAGCGGATGATCATCCGTGAACGGGTTGTCTCCCGGGTGACGCTCTCTGGAAGGGCGAAGCAACGGCGATGAGGCGCTCCGCGGGATGGACATGGGGTGCCCTGCTCCTCCTCTGTGCAACGCCTGCGATGGCCGGCGAGATTCCGTCCGAGAGCAAAGACGCAGGACAGTCCGCCACCGTGACCGCCGATCATCTGGAGGTGAGCAGAAAAGAACGCCGGGCGATCTACACCGGGAACGTGGTGGCGAGGACGACCGACCTCACCGTCACCGCCGATCGGATGGCGTTCGACTTCGATGAGAAGATGGAGGCTGTCGAACGGATGGTGGCGATCGGCAACGTACACGTCACCCGGAGCGATGGGACCAGGGCGGTGTCCCAGCAGGCGACCTATGACGTCCTCCAGGAACGGGTCGTGCTGGAGGGGAGAGCTGTTGCGTGGCGTCAGGGAAACACGGTCAGCGGGATGCGGATCACCCTGTTCATCACAGAGGACCGCGAGATTGTTCAGGGGGATGAGACGGAACGCGTGACCGTCGTGGTCTACCCGAAACAGCAGCAGGAACAGGCGAGGTGAAGTCAGGCCAGTGAGCCACGGGCCGAGCATCGGATCATGGAGGAACGCTCCCGCGGATGGTCTTCGGGCCGAGGGCTTGGTCAAGGCCTTCAAGGAGAGACGCGTCGTTGCGGGGGTGAGTATCGCTATTCGCCCGGGCGAGGTGGTCGGACTGCTGGGACCGAACGGCGCGGGGAAAACGACGATCTTCTACATGATCCTTGGCCTGATCCGGCCTGACCGCGGTCGTGTGGTGCTGAACGGCGAAGAGATTACCCCGCTGCCCGTCTACGAGCGGGCTCGGCGCGGGATCGGGTTTCTCCCCCAGGAGGCATCGGTCTTCCGCCGGCTGACGGTCAAGGAGAATCTGATGGCCA
>JBOHQS010000377.1:0-1197 GCA_050732295.1 Methylomirabilales bacterium (SeqCode) | reverse complement strand
GCGTTGGCCCGGATGCGGCCGATGGCGGCGTTGTTCGACTCGGCGATCCCGTTGGTGAGCTTCCACTCGATGGTCGCCTCGATGGAGGCCCGGTAGCGACGGATGGTGCGGGCAAGCTTCACGAACGGGGCCAGCTTGGACCGGCTGGCGTAGGCGAGCCATTCGTCGAGGGCTCGGCGAGCGGCGATGAGGGGCAGCTTGAAGATGTCCCGGAGTTCCTCCTTCAGCTGCCAGGCCCGAAAGGCCCGGCGGTTCGCCTTCTCCAGTCCTCGGATCACCGACTTCTGTTTGCCGCTCAGGTTCTCCCAGTTGCGCAGCAGCAGCCACCGCAGGCCCTTGAACTGCTTGGCGGCGTCGGCGCTGCCGGCGGCGCGCAGGGTGTTCCACTCACCCCGGCGGATCTCGTCGAGGGCGTCGGTAGCCCAGCCGATCACATGGAAGGTGTCGAGGCACACGATGGCGTCGGGTGCCTTGTCGGCCACCACGGTGCGGATCCACTCCGCCCCGTCGCAGGTGACAAAGCGCAACTGGGCACAGCGTTGCTCGCCCAAGGCGGCGAAGAAGGCACCGACGGTGTCCTTGCTGCGGCCCTTGGTGGCCCAGATGACCCGGCCGGTGAAGTGGTCGCACACCACCGTCAGGTACTTGTGGCCCTTCTTGTACTTCACCTCGTCGATGGCCACCGCCACCAGCCCGCCCAGCAGGTCGACCCGACCGAGCGCTTCGGTGGCGACACGCACACAGGCGTTGTTCACCGCCCGCCAGGAGATCCCGTAGCGCCTGGCTGCCGCCTGCTTGCTCCCCACGATGGCGTCGTGGACCACCAGGTCCTCAAAGGCCCGGGAGAACGCCGTGTCGTGGCGAGCCCAGGGAACCTCAGCCACCGTGACACCGTGGTCGGCGCAGCTCACTCGTGGGGCGTTGGCCACCAGTTCGCAGGTGGCGTAGCCCACATCGACATGGCGCCACCGGCGCTCACCAGCGCCCCGGTCGAACCATGGCGACATCGTCCCGCACCGCCCGCAGCGGCCCCGCCGACCGACCTTGGTGCGGATCTTCACCACCACCGTCGGCCTCGTTCGTTGACCCGGTTCCTGCAGCTCCCACGCTGAGACCACCACGGCGCGGCACAACCCCAGCACGCTTTTGAGTACCGTCTTGACCCGCACGCCTTGGCCCTCCTCGTTGACCGACCTT
>JBOHQS010000376.1:0-1202 GCA_050732295.1 Methylomirabilales bacterium (SeqCode) | reverse complement strand
GGCTTGAGTGACGGGCGTAAGGTCTTTCCATGCCTATCCGGTTGACGCCCAAGGACGCCACGGGTAGTGTTCGGGCGTGGCCAAGCCTTTCCCGACGACCTTGCTGGATTTTCAGCGGATGTTTCCCGACGAGCGGGCGTGCGGCAATTACTTGGAGCGAGTCCGCTGGCCTGATGGATTTGTGTGCCCTCGGTGCGGCGCTGTGGGCGAGGCGTACCGCTTCGAGAACCGGCCGACGGTTCTGCGGTGCCGCGACTGCCGGCGAAACACGTACCTCACGGCGGGGACCGTTATGCACGCGACCCGCACGCCGCTGCAGGTCTGGTTCTGGGGAGCATACCTCGTGACGACGCAGACACCGGGCATGTCGGCGCTGCAGTTCCAACGGCAGCTTGGGCTGCGTCGCTACGAGACGGCATTCCAAGTGCTGCACAAGCTGCGTGCCGGCATGGTCCGCCCCGATCGGGACCGCATCGGCGCACAGTGGCCGGTCTCATCGGCGGCAAGACGCGGGGCGAAGGGCGCGGCGTTCACCACAAGATGTACGTCGTCGGCGCCATCGAGGTTCGCCAGAAACAGGACAAGCACGGCCGTCGTGCCGTCTACGCCGGGCGTCTGCGCCTGCGGGTACTGGACCGCGGCAAGCGCTCCTTGGAGACGTTCGTCACCGAGAACATCGAGACGCACAGCCACGTCATCACCGACGGCTGGCACGGGTACGACAACTTGGAGGCCATAGGTTACGCCCCACGAGTCGGTCGTCCTCGACGGCGACCTGGAGAAGGCCGAGAAGGCGCTGCCGATGATCCACCTTATCTTCTCCAACCTGAAGGCGTGGCTGCTCGGTACGCACCACGGCGTGAGCACGCAGCACCTTGCGGCCTATCTCAACGAGTTCGTGTTCCGCTTCAACCGGCGCTTCTACCCGATGACGGCGTTCGCCTCGGTACTTGGTATCGGCACTCGCGTCGCGGGGCCGACCTACGATGCCTTGTACGTCGGGCGTTGGGATCATTCAGCAACCCCGGTCAAAGCGTAGCCACTACCGGTGGTATCTTTGGGCGTCAACCGGATAGGCATGGTTCATTCCCATCCTGCGCAATCGTCGCTTCCACCTCGCCGTGTTCCATTCGGCTCATCTCCTCAGATTGAAGTCGGCTCACTAGCACGTTGAACTGCTCGCGTGCCGCACTGAACTCTTC
>JBOHQS010000375.1:0-1214 GCA_050732295.1 Methylomirabilales bacterium (SeqCode) | reverse complement strand
GGGCTGCGGGAGCTGACCCTGGAATACAGGACCCTGTTGATCTTTGATGAGGTGATCACCGGCTTTCGCGTGGGCTACGGAGGGGCGCAGGAGCTTTGCGGGGTTCGCCCCGATCTGACATGCCTTGGCAAGATCATTGGAGGCGGACTGCCGGTTGGCGCATATGGGGGACGTCGGGAGATTATGGAGCAGGTCGCTCCGCTCGGCCGGGTGTATCAGGCCGGTACCCTGTCTGGCAATCCGCTCGCCATGACCGCGGGGATCGAGACCCTCACCCTGTTGAAAGACGGGGGGATCTACCGTGACCTGGAAGAGCGGGGGAGAATGCTCACGGAGGGGATCGAGGAGGCCTATCGACGCGCCCATCTCACCTGCTGCCTGAACCGAGTGGGCTCCATGTTGACACTCTTCTTTGGGAAGGGCCCGGTGGAGGACGACCGCGATCTTGAGCGGGTCGATAGCCGCCGATACGCCGCCTTCTTTCATGGTATGTTGGATCGGGGGGTGAGCTTTCCTCCCTCCCAGTTCGAGGCGGCTTTCCTGTCTGCCGCCCACTCCGCCCAGGATGTGGGAGTCTCCATTGACGCGGCCCGCGAGACCCTGCGCTCGTTGGTTCAGGGTGCATAGTTCAGGGTTCAGAGGTTAGGACGCAGCGGTCATCGGTCATCCGACATCGGTCATCGGAAATGGAGCCCCTGGGAAGATGTCCTGGCGTGCGTCCGAACGCTTGTGAAGAGGTAAAAACAGGCGATATTCCACTTGACAATCGAGGAGAATTCGTGGTACTCAGCACCCGGATTCACAAGCACAAGACGAATCCCGGGATGTGATGCCCTGCTACGGGGCATTTTTATTATCTAGAGGTGAATGGCCATGGCGGCGGATTACGCATACGTTGCGCTTTTCCTCATCGTCGGCGCCCTCTTCGTCGTGTTCAACATCGACATCCTTTCGCGCCTGATACGCCCGGCGAAGCCGTCAGCGAAAAAACTCGACACGTACGAGTGTGGGGAGGATCCGATTGGCGGCCCATGGCTCCGGATCCACATCCGCTACTATCTCTTTGCCCTGGTCTATATCCTCTTCGCGGTAGAAACGGTCTTCCTCTTCCCCTGGGCCATCGTCTACACCTCCCTCGGGTTCTTCGCCTTTATCGAGATGATGGTGTTCATCGTGATCCTCCTGGTCGGCCTCGCCTATGCCTGGGCAAAGGG
>JBOHQS010000374.1:0-1214 GCA_050732295.1 Methylomirabilales bacterium (SeqCode) | reverse complement strand
GGGCACTACATTGAGGGCACGGTTCAGGGATCGGGCGATTCCAGAGGACGAAGGTGCACTCGGGATACCCGGTACAGCCGTAGAAGGACCTGCCCCGTTTGGATCGGCGCTGGGTCAGGGCTTTACCACACCGGGGGCACTTAACATCGATGGGAAGCGGTCTGACGGTTCGACACTTCGGGTAGGCGGAACAGGCCAGGAACCGGCCATACCGGCCTTGGCGAATCACCATCGGAGCGCCACAGGTCTCGCATTTCTCATCCGTCGGTTCCGGCGCCACCCTTTCCTTCCCTTCGAGGCGGAGGACGTTCCGGCAGTCAGGGTAGCCGCTACACGCCCAGAAGAGTCCGTACCGACCCCGCTTCAACACCATGGGGCGCCCGCACTGCTCGCAGACCTTGGTGTCGTTCACGGTTGACGGTTCACCGTTGACCGCCTCTGCGCTCTTCTCACCCCCGTCGTCGGGGCTTCGACTGAGCTCAGCCGAACGTCTCGTCGGTATGCGGTCATCGGGGGTCACCAGTTCGCGGGTGTTCTTACACTCCGGGTAGGCGGAGCAGGCCAAGAATTTCCCGAACCGCCCCCAGCGGATGACCATGGGGCTCCCGCACTTCTCGCACGTCTCCTCCGTCTTCTCTTCAAGCGCCTTGAGGTTCTCCATCCCGGTCTTCGCCTGCTCCAGCCACTTGGAGAAGGCTCCATAGAAACGCCGCATCTCGTCGAGCCAGTCGACCTTCCCCTCCTCGATCTCATCGAGGACCGACTCCATCCTCGCCGTGAACTCGTAATCCATGATCCGGGGGAAGCTCTTGACCAGCAGATCGACCACCACCTCTCCCACCTCGGTCGGCCGAAATTTCCCCTTGTCTTTGATGACGTAATCGCGATTTTGAATGACCTGCACGATGGGCGCGTAGGTGCTGGGCCGGCCGATACCCCTCTCCTCAAGGTCCTTGACCAAGGTGGCCTCGGTGTACCGCGGGGGTGCCTGGGTGAAATGCTGCTGAGGGTCCAGCGATCCGAGCGTCAGCACCTCCCCTGCGTGAAGGGGGGGCAGCGCCATCTCCCCGTCGGCCTCGCCATCGCCATTGGCCTCCTGGCCCTCGTCCGCCCGGCGCTTCATCCCCTCGTCGGTCCCCTCCACGTAGAGCCGCATGAACCCCTCGAATCGCGTCACGCGCCCCGTGGCGCGGAGCAGGAAGCGGCCCGCCTCC
>JBOHQS010000373.1:0-1215 GCA_050732295.1 Methylomirabilales bacterium (SeqCode) | reverse complement strand
CCCTAAAATGGGTGAAGGAAAACCCCGCCTTTTGGACCCGGTCCGAGACTGGATCCGGCGCAAGAACTATAGCATAAGGACGGAGGAGGCATATGTGGATTGGATTCGGCGTTGTGCACGACACGCCACCCGCGGGAGGCAGCAGCGGCGGAGGTCGCAGGGCCAGCTCCTCAACGTGCTTGCAATCCCGAATTCCAAGGTGACGCGCTCCGCGCGTCGGATCGGTGCGTTACGGCGTAAAAAGCACGCCTAACGCACCCTGTCATAGCTTTGTCAAGCCCCCTTTTTTCTCTTAGTGACCTGTCTGTTTTCCATACCGATCTTTCACACTTGATTTTATCGACATGCAAGTATGCTCGAGGGCATGGACACGTGTATCGATTCGTGTGTTCCGATATTCCGGGATCAGCCGCCTGTGGGGTAAGCCAGACCTGTCATGGGATGTCCGTTAGACGGCATCGGTTCAGCTTCATCGGGCATTGGGTCCACAGGTAGATCCGGGGAGTGCCTTGGGACTACGCGAGGGTATTCCGATGTGGATACCACGGGATGCGTTTGAAGGTCACTCCGACGGAAACCGCTCAACACAGTAATGTGCATGGGATCAGGGTGGCATGGTAGGGGTCCTCCGCATCGCGAGTCTCTTGTTTCTGAACCCTCTCAGCCCACTGCGTAGAGCTTGCGGGCGTCAAAGGCCTGCCCGCGCGCCACATACCACAGGGCGCGGGAGAGTTTGCGCATCAAGGCCACCACGATCTTCAACTTGTGGCGCCCGCCCTGGGCCTGTACCTTTTTCTCGTACCAGCGGTTGACAATCTCATTGTGGTTGATCAAACGCAGGGTCGCGAGATAGAGATCGCGCCGAGCCGGCCCCGAGCCCCGTTTGGTGATCTTGAGCTGCCCCTTGTGCTGAAAGCCAGGGCCAGGGATTGGCCCTGCTTGGCGCCCTGAGGATGGACCGCTGCTCCTCTCCTTGAGGTTCAGCCCGAACGCCTTGCAGTAACTGCCGCTATTCGCATACGCCCGTGGGTCCAGACCCTCGGCGATGAGCAGGCCGGTCGTCACCCGGCCGAGGGTCACCCCCAGGGCGTGAAGCTCCGGATCCGCCTGTGTCAGCGCCGAAAGCCGCAACCCCACCCGCTCTTTCTCTTCACGGCTATGGCGCAGCTCGGCGCCCAGGGCCATGAGGTACTCCCGCTCGGCGGTCACGCACGG
>JBOHQS010000372.1:0-1224 GCA_050732295.1 Methylomirabilales bacterium (SeqCode) | reverse complement strand
GGTCTTTGGCTGAGGGCCGGTCGCCGGCTGCTCACCGCCGGTTGCAGCGCCGCCCGGAATCAGGATCCCCACGGTCCGATTCTCGGTCGTGAGGTACTTCTTCGCCACGCGCTGCACATCCTCGGCCGTCACGGCGCGGATCCCGGACAGGTAGGCCTTCCAGTGCCGCCATCCGGCCACGATCTCGTACGAGGCCAGTTGCCTGGCCAGGCTGAAGATCGAGTCCTGGCTGAAAATGAAAGAGGCTTCGATCTGGTTCTTGGCCTTCTCAAGCTCCCGTGGCGAGACCAGCTCGGTCTTGAGTTGTTCGACCTCGGCGTAGAGTGCCTGCTCCAGTTCTTCTACGTTCTTCCCCGGGAGGGAGCTGGCATACAGGGCAAAGGCTTCGGGGTCAGCGGAGACTCGGGCATAATGGGCACCAGCGCTCAGGGCAAGCTGCTTTTCGTAGACCAGGTTCCGGTGAAGGCGGGCACTCTTGCCGCCGGCCAGGATGACCTCCAGCACTTCGAGGGGGTAGCTATCGGCATCGGTCAGGTTCGGGGCGTGATAGATGACCATAATGAACGGAAGCTTCGCATCCTCCCGGGTGAGGGTGACCCGGCGTTCTCCGGTTTGGGGTGGCTCGACAATGCGGACCGGCGGCGGCTCGGGGCCGCGAGGAATCGCACCGAACGCCTTCTGGATCCTGGGGAGGAGCTCCGCCCGGTTAAAGTCGCCCACCACCACCACGACGGCATTGTTCGGGGCGTAGTACGTCTTGTAGAAGGCCTGGAGATCTCCCCGGCTGAGTTTCCGGATGTCCTCCATCCAGCCGATCACCGGTTTGCCATAGGGATGCGCCTTGAAGGCGGCCGCCTGGACCTTTTCCCATAACGAGCTCGTGGGGTCGTCCTCGGTGCGCAGCCGCCGCTCCTCCATGACCACGTTGCGCTCTCGCTCGACCTCATCCGGATTCAGGAGGAGGTTGACCATCCGATCGGGCTCCAGCTCGAGGGGGAGGTGGACGCGATCCGCCGCTAACGTCACAAAGTACCCGGTGTAGTCTTGACTGGTGAAGGCATTATCCTGCCCGCCGTTCTTTCTGATCACCTGGCTGAACGCCTGGGCCCCCATCTGTGGGGTGCCCTTGAACATCATGTGCTCCATGAAATGGGCGAGACCGGTACGCCCGGGTTGCTCGTTTCGGGAGCCGACCCGATACCAGACATGAAAGGTGAGGACGGG
>JBOHQS010000371.1:0-1228 GCA_050732295.1 Methylomirabilales bacterium (SeqCode) | reverse complement strand
TGTCCTCCACGGCGTCCTCGAACACCGCACCTCCTACGAAGAGGGCTTTGCGTGGACTCACTGGAACACCCAATCCCCCCAAACCGACATCGCCGCTTGACAGTTACGGCCCTGGGGTGTCTTTCCGTCACATCCGACGATCGCGGTAGGGACCGTCCTTGCGGGTGGCCCCCCGCACAGATCCCAGCGTGCGCTGCTAACGCACTGGGCTCCTGCCTTGGGTGCGGGCGTCAAAACGCACGTTGGGGAACGGATGCTTCACGCGGGCTGGCGGTAGCCAGCGGGTCGCGAGGCGGCTCATCCTGGCCCAGTTGACCCGCGTGCGCTGGCTGCGGCGCCGTAGCGCCTTGAACCAGTGCCGGGTCACCTGGGTACAGAACGCCGCCACGGCGTCGATGTTGCCGGGCACGGCGTAGTAGGCGAGGTGGCCTGCGACCACGCTTGCCAGCCATCGCCCCTGCTCGGGGACGGGCAGATGCCGACGTTGCATCAGCAGGACCTTGATCCCGCCCAGCTTGGCCCGCATCCGTTTCGAGATGGTCTTGCGCCTGACCCAGAAACGTCCGCTCTCCGACTTCGGAACAGATGTGGGTGAAGCCGAGGAAGTCAAACGTCTCGGGCTTCCCCTCGCCACGCTCCGCCCGGTTAGGGGCGGCGTACCGCCCGAACTCGACCAGCCGCGTCTTGTCGGGATGCAAATCCAAACCGAACTTCGCGAAGCGCTCGCCAAGATCGGCGAGGAACCGCCGCGCGTCGCCCCTGTACTCGAAACCGGCAACGAAGTCGTCCGCGAACCGCACGAAGACCACGTCTGGCACGCGCAAAGCGGCGTCTCCACTGCGCTGCCCACAGGTCCAAGACGCAGTGCAGGCTCACGTTGGCCAGCAGCGGCGAGGCCGATGCCCCCTGTGGCGCGCCCTGGTCACTGGCCGTCCAGGCCCCGTCCTCTATCACCCCTGCGCTCAGCCACTTGCCGATGAGGCGCAGGACCCGTTGGTCCGCGATCCGGCGCTCAAGAAACCTCTCAAGCCAGCCATGATCCAGGCTGGTGAAGAAGTCGCGGATGTCCGCGTCGAGCACCCAGTTCACCTTCTTCCGATGAATCCCGACCGTCAGCGCGTCCAACGCGTCATGCGGGCCGCGCCCGGGCCGCAAACCCGTAGGAAAAGCCGAGGAAGCCCCCATCTCGTAGACGGCATTGAGCACCTCGACGACGCCCCCGCTGGAG
>JBOHQS010000370.1:0-1237 GCA_050732295.1 Methylomirabilales bacterium (SeqCode) | reverse complement strand
CAGCCCGAAGCAGCGGTTGAAGGCCATGTACATCCTGGCGAGACGGGTCATCCGGCTGTTGGTGCTCTCGAGGCCGAGGAGGAGATTACCCTTGAGCTGCTCCTTGGCGCGTCGGAAATCCGCGGGAGGCACAGGCTCATCCCGAATCTTTCGGAGCTCCTCCTGGATGAGGTCTACCACCTCCTGATAGTGGTCGCTGCTGGTCCCCGCATAGACCACGAGGAGACCGCCGTCGCGGTAGGAGGCGCCGTACGAATAGATGGAGTAGACGAGCCCTCGCTTCTCCCGGATCTCCTGGAACAGGCGGGAGCTCATCCCACCTCCGAGGATCGTATTGAGGATCGACAGGGTGTAGCGGTCCCGGTGCGCGGTCGCGAGGCCATTGACCCCCAGGCAGAGGTGAACCTGGCTGAGATCCCGATCTTCATTCACCGCGGTCAGTCGCGAGACCGGGGGAGCGGTGAATCCGGCATGGGCACGACCGCCCCAGCCCCCGAACGCGGCCGCCGCGAGATCCACCAAGGCGTCATGGTCCAAGTCTCCGGCGGCGGAGATGATCGTCCGATCGGGCCGGTAGTAACGGTCCGTGTGCTTCACGATCTCATCCCGCCCGATCTGCCGGAGGGTCTCGCGCCACCCCAGGATCGGACGACCCAAAGGATGGTCCGCCCAGATGGTCTGGGCGAAGAGATCGTGAATCTGATCATCGGGGGCATCCTCCACCATCTTGATCTCCTGGAGGATCACCTCGCGCTCCTTTTCGATGTCGCTGGGATCGAGGCGAGCGTTGAGCAGCAGGTCTGCGAGGAGGTCCACGGCCAGCGGCAGGTGCTCGCCCAGGACCTTTGAAGAGAAGCAGGTATACTCCCGGCTGGTGAAGGCGTCGAGCGCCCCCCCGACCGAATCGATGGCGGCGGCAATCTCCTCGGCACTGCGCTTCTCTGTCCCCTTGAAGGCCATGTGCTCGATGAAATGGGAGACCCCCGCCTGTCCCCTCTCCTCATCACGCGAGCCCACCTGGATCCACACGCCGATGGAGACGGACCGCATCGCCGGCATCTTCTCCGTCAGGACGACGACGCCGTTGTCGAGGACCGTCTTGCAGTAAGAGACACGGGGCACCGCCATCGCTACCGCTTCCCCTCTCGGTCCCGGGTCATCTCCGGCTGGCCGCGGGATCCCCCATCCACGCGCCGAGGTGGCCCTGCCTCTTCCCGAGGCTCCGCCGCCTCAGCGC
>JBOHQS010000369.1:0-1247 GCA_050732295.1 Methylomirabilales bacterium (SeqCode) | reverse complement strand
AGCGCGCAGATGCGCTCGAGCTGGCTCCCGGTGTAGGGCACAAAGGCCGTGCCCTCGCCCGCCGCGGGCACCGTCCAGGTCCGGTTGTGAAACGGGAGCCAGTGCTCACGCAAGAAGGCGTTGGCACCCTCCCATGTCGTGATCCCCGCCAAGCGCAGCTCCTGCGGGAGGCGGCCCTGCCAGGTCTCCCACAGGCGTTCCATCCGCCCCCGGGCCTGGGGCGAATGGGCGGGGATCAGCTCAATACTCAACTGGCCCAAGGCCCGCTCGATCTGCGTCGGGCCAGCCGCCCGCTGGGCCCGATGCGGACTGGTTCCCGTGCGCGTCGTGACAAAGTGACTGGCCTGGTCCACATAGAGCGCGCAGAACACGCCCTGCCCGTGGACCACCGCTCGCAGCGCGGCTAACATCGTGGCGGTACTCTCCTGCGGCACGAACAGGGCGTAGTACGCCTCGCTGGTGGCATCATCCAGCACCGCAATGAGGTCCTGGGTCCCCTCCAGGCCGGGAATCCACGCATGGGTGCTGGCATCCGTGTGCAGCAACATCCCCGGCAACGGCCGCCGGGGCCGGGCCTTGCGGTGCGTCCCCCGGCGCGACTCCTTGGCGACCAACCCGGCGGTCTGCAACGCCGTCTTCAGCCAGGTATACGAGAGGTCGATCCCATGCCCCGTCCGCAACTTCTCGTGGAAGTGCAGCACGTTGAGGTCAAAGTACTGCTCCCGATACAGGGTCAAGACCTGCCGCACGGTCTCCACGGGGACCCGTTTGGGCGAAGGCCGCTGGCGGCGCCGATCCCACAGCCCGTCATACCCCTCCCGCTCATACCGCTCTTTCCACCGTCGCATCTGCCGGTCGGAGATCCCCAGAATCTCCGCCGCCTCATACCACTTGAGTCGTCCGTCCATCGCCCGCAAGATCACTTCTTGGACCTTCATCGCCCGCTCCATCGCTCCAGCGGGGTACCATCCCTCTGGCATCCTGCTGACCTCCTGGCTTGGTAAAGGTCAGCAGTCTACCCCCTGGAGCCGCGTCAGCGGACAGTTCATTTGCTATGAGAGGCGGACATTTCACATGCTACCGACAGACGTTGGGAGCCAGGCATCCTCCATCCATGATGCACTGTGCATTCAAGGTCCTAGCGCAACAGGTGGCGAAAGGCATGGGCGGGGCTATGCCAGTTCAAGATTTTCCGGGGCCGATCGTTGAACATCGCCTGCACCCGCTTAATCTCGTGTCGTGAAAGC
>JBOHQS010000368.1:0-1266 GCA_050732295.1 Methylomirabilales bacterium (SeqCode) | reverse complement strand
GTCCAGGATGAAGGTTTTCCGCCCAGAGTCCTTCAGGATCTTGTAGGCACAAGCCAATCCTGCTGGACCGGCGCCGAGAATGACGATGGGTTCCGACACGTAACTCCTGAAGAGAATTCCTGCGTTACCAAGCGGAGCAAGCGCCAGTGGGCTTTCAAGTTGAGACTCAGTCCTGCTATTTTCAATTACGCTCCAGAAAGTGGGAGGCGCGCTCCGCGCGGCGACGCACGGTAGCGGTTGACCGACAAAGTCGCCGTCCGGAGGACGCCTCCCAGTGCGCCTGAAAGCGTGTTTGATCGGAGAGGTGGAAGTCCTCTTCAGGTATACGCTCTCCGGCCTGTAACCGACTGCAACTGCATCCGTCCGTGAGGCGGGGTGGGGAGCAGCAGGAGGTGAACGATCCATCCGTAGGATAACGAACTCGATTCGGCCTGTCAGTGTCGGCGAGCCTGCTGGGAAATGGTGAAGCCTAGACCTGCGCAAGCAGGACACTCGACGAGATGAGGGGTAGCGTACGAAATCGACGTCGAGGGCCTGGGGGGTGGTTGGAGACGGAGGGGTCGGAAGGTCAGACACGTGAATCAGGGAGACCTGCCCCAGGGTCGGAGAGTGACCGGCAGGAGTCAGAGCACCCATAGTAGCGAGGAAGTCCCTTAACGGGGATGGAGCGAAGGGAGTGCAGGAAGGTGGATGAGAAACCGAGGCAGAGACAGAACGACCCTCGCGCGAGTGCCGCCCGGCTAAGCAAGCGGGGAACCGGGGGAGTGGACGGTCGAACCGGGGACTGTTTCTGAGGAAGCGACTCATGTTGACGATCCTCCTTCGGGAGGGTGAAACGAACGGGGTCTGCTCGTTTGCTGAATCCGGCTGGTGTCAGATGACCCACCGGGAGAGGTCAGTCAACCCTCTATGAGGTAAGACCACCGACTGGAGAGCCGTATGCGGGAGATCCGCCCGTACGGTTCGGAGGGAGGGGGAGCTGCGGCTCTCCCTACCCCTATCGTTCTGTCGGACTTCGCTTTAGGGTACGTCACCGTAGCTGGGAATAGCCCCATAGTCTCAACTTGAAGGCGGTCTGGCATTAGTGGGTTGGCACATTTCCCGATTCGCGTTCAAGTTCTAGGGCGAACTCGGAACGAAGGCCCCATCACCGGTACGCTCACCGGGTTGCCCGCCGTCGTTGATTACGGCGTAGGCAAGAAACGGATTTGTTCCGGCTGTTCGTGTAACGCGTGCGTAACCCTGTTTTGTTCCGGGTGCATGCGC
>JBOHQS010000367.1:0-1275 GCA_050732295.1 Methylomirabilales bacterium (SeqCode) | reverse complement strand
CCGCTGGGTATTGGGTGTTGGGTCTCACGAACCACTCCTCCGGATGACCCGTCCACGATATTCGACCTTATCCACGAGCGCGCCATCGGGGGCGCGGAGGGTGGCGGTATCCCCGTCGTTATTCCAGATCGGGCCCTCGGACTGCCAGTACAGAACGATCTGCTTGCGGGGATCGGTGAGGTCAATCCCCCGCCCACTCAACAGGAGGACCGAATACCCCGGCTTGAGCGAGAGGGCGGGGAAGGTGTATCGGTGCCCGTAACGGTCCGTCAGAACAAAGCCCCGGATTTCCACCATCTCATCGATGACATTGGCGATCCGGATGTATTCCCCAGTCGGATCGGATCGATCATCCCCCGGCGGGTTGCCCTCGAGGGAGGTGATCTTCAACGGACCCGCAAGATGTCGCCAGATCCCCCGCCTGGCTGCACGCGCCTGACGCTGCAGCTGGACAAATCGATCGTAGTGTCTGAGGTTCGGCGGAATCACCAAGAGATGGGCGAGCCCCTCCTCGATCAATCGCGCATTGACCATCTCCCCATCGACATAGACATAGAAGAGCAGACGATGGTACCGATCCTCCGGCACCTGATCCGGCTCGAGCCTCACGCGCCTGCCCTCGGTCAGGCGTCGGTTGACGGCGGTCGCCTCGGCGAAGTAGGCCTCACCTCGTTCAGGGGCATTGATCCCGAGATACCGGATCCGCCTGCCATCTTCCAGGACGGCCGTGTCCCCATCGATCACGGAGCGGATGGCGGCGACGCGCCCCTGCGGCGCGCCAGCTGCCGGGCGGAGGAGGAGCACGAGGAGCGCGAGGGCCAGGGTCCCCTTTTGCCCCTTAGAGGAGTGGAATCCGCCCACGGTATCGCTCCTCCAGTCGACGGTTGTGCTCATCCCCTCCGGGAAGATTGGCGCTCATATAGACCGGCGGGCTCAGACCCTCGCTGAGATACCGCTCTACCACGCCGGAGAAGAGGCGGTTCACCAGAAAGACCCCGGCGACAACCGATGTGGGGCCGACCTTGCCCTCCCACCCGGCATAGGCCACGGCGGCGTCTCCCTCCCCCCCGCAATTGTCCAGGCAGAGATCGGCCACTTCGAAGAGGCGCTTGCCACTGGCGTGCCGGGCCGGGACCGCCCGCGAGTGGGTGAGCGACGTCAGGGCAACCACGAAAAGCCCCCGCCTCTTGGCCTCGAGGGCCATCTCGACCGGGACCGCGTTGATCCCGGAGTTGGAGATCACGATCAAGACCTCGCCGGGCCGCAGGTCGTGGC
>JBOHQS010000365.1:0-1279 GCA_050732295.1 Methylomirabilales bacterium (SeqCode) | reverse complement strand
CGTTGACTTTCTTGGTGCCGAAGAGCTCCGGAAAGGTTTGGGCGATGTCCTCGCGGATGATCATGGCCTCGGCCTCCTCAGCATGTCCCTGTGGGCATGCCTATCATTGAACCACCGGGCCGCCTGACCTGGCTGCCGTACGGCCCCCCCTGGATGCTACCGGCGGCGGAAATAGCCAGATGCTAAACCAGATGCTAAAGGAGGATGGAGCGCCAGTCAAGGGGGCGATCGTGACGGGCGCGGGCCGCGGCATCGGCCGCGCCGCGGCGCTCGCTCCTACTTTCCCTTTGACAGGCTGCCAGGGCTGTGCTAACTAACGAGAAGCACGGATCTTGCGCCGATGTGCGTTTCCTTCCCTGCGAGCGACAGAGTCCCGCCGCGCGGGAGCCATTCATCGATGCATCACTTTCACTACCGGGGTGAGGACCTCTACTGTGAAGAGGTCCCCATCTCGGCCCTTGCCGATGAGGTTGGAACCCCCTTCTATCTGTACAGTCACGCCACCCTCACCCGCCATTTTCGCGTCTTCGACGAGGCCTTCCAGGAGGTTCCGCGTCTGATCTGCTTTGCCGTCAAGGCGAATGCCAGCCTCGCCATCCTGAGGCTCTTCGCCACGATGGGCGGTGGGGCGGACGTGGTTTCGGGCGGAGAGCTCTTCCGGGCGCTCACCGCCGGCATACCCCCCGAGCGGATTGTGTTCGCCGGGGTGGGGAAGCATCGGGAGGAGATGCGTGAGGCCCTCAAGGCGGACATCCTCATGTTCAATGCGGAATCCTCGCAGGAGCTGCGTCTGCTCAATCAGGTGGCGGGAGAGATGGGGACGGTGGCCCGGGTGGCTGTTCGGGTGAACCCCGATGTGGATCCCAAGACGCATCCGTACATCTCCACCGGGCTCAAGAAGACCAAGTTCGGCATAGACATCTCGATCGCCCTTGAGGAGTATCAGCTGGCGCAGACGCTGTCCCACATCGCCATCGTCGGGGTCCATACCCATATCGGCTCGCAGATCACCGATGTGAGCCCCTTCGTCGATAGCCTGACCCGCATTGCCGAGTTGATCCGTGAGTTGCGCACGCGTGGTATCGACATTCGGTACCTCGATGTGGGCGGCGGGCTGGGGATCCCGTATGGTGACGAGACGCCGCCGCACCCGACCGAAATGGCCCGGGCGGTCATCCCCATCCTGAAGGACCTGGGATGCACGATCCTCTTTGAGCCGGGACGCGTGATTGTCGGGAACGCCGGGATCCTGGTGACCAGGGTGCTCTACACGAAACGG
>JBOHQS010000364.1:0-1281 GCA_050732295.1 Methylomirabilales bacterium (SeqCode) | reverse complement strand
GTCTCGCCGCGGCCAACAAACGCACACTCTTGGTGGACATCGATCCGCAGGGAAACGCGACGTCAGGGCTCGGCCTCTCCCGGACGGGGCTTGGTCCGTACGTCTATGAGGTTCTCCTGGGCGAGGCCAAAGCCTCGGAGGCGCTTTGCCCCGGACCGATCCCCGCGCTCTGCATCCTCCCTTCGAGTTCAGCCCTGCTCGGTGCGGAGATTGAGTTGGTCCCGGCGGAGGGCCGGGAGCAGAGGCTAAAGAGCGCCCTGGAAGAGATTTCAGATGATTTCGCCTATATTCTTATCGATTGTCCGCCTTCCTTGGGTCTCTTAACGCTGAACGCCCTCGTAGCCGCTCATTCCGTACTTATTCCCCTTCAGTGTGAATATTACGCCCTGGAGGGACTCACCCATCTTCTGACCACGCTACGCCTCATTCGACGCTCGTTCAACCCGGACCTCGAGATCGAGGGGGTCGTCTTTGCTATGTATGACAGCCGCCTGAACCTCAACCGGCAGGTCGTAGAGGACGTGCGCCGGAACTTTTCCGGGCGAGTCTTTGACACGGTGATTCCTCGGAGCACCCGTCTGAGTGAGGCCCCGAGTTTCGGGAAGCCGATCATCCTATACGACATCCGTTCGGCAGGGGCGGAGGCGTACTTACATCTTGCCAAGGAGGTGATCGATGGGACGGCAGGCGCTCGGTCGGGGCCTTGAGGCCCTCATTCCCCTCACAAAGGGGGAGCCGGGGATCGTGGAAATTCCTCTGGCGGAGATCCGTCCAAGCCCTTTCCAGCCGAGAAAGCGCTTCGATGACAAAACACTGGACGAACTGGCCGCCTCAATCCGCGCCCAGGGGATCCTTTCCCCTGTCATAGTTCGGCAGATCCCGGGGGGCTACGAGCTTGTGGCGGGAGAGCGCCGACTCCGTGCAGCGGAGCGTGCGGGCCTCGAGCGCATTCCGGCCGTGGTGCGGGAGATGTCGAACGCGGGGATGCTTGAGGTGGCCCTGATCGAAAATGTCCAGCGGGAGGATCTAAATCCTATCGAGGAAGCGGAGGTCTACCGCCGCCTGATCGAGGAGTTTGGGCTGACCCAGGAGGAGATGGCCGCACGGGTTGGAAGGGATCGGGCCTCTATCGCCAACACACTCCGTCTGCTCAGGCTTCCCCACCCGATTCGAGATGATCTGATCGAGGGGGCCATGTCTGCAGGGCACGGTCGGGCTCTGCTCGGGCTCGAGGGTCGGGATTTTCAGCTCAAAGCGCGAGAGGCGGTGATCCGGCGCGGC
>JBOHQS010000363.1:0-1282 GCA_050732295.1 Methylomirabilales bacterium (SeqCode) | reverse complement strand
GCCCGCCTCGAGAACCTCCAAGGCCAGGTCGGCCAGCAGGGAACGCCCTGGGAAACTCTGTTGCAAAATTCAGGCCTGAAGGTGAAGCGGCCGGATCCCTTTGTCTTCGGCGCGGCCGTCGCGGAGCCCCCGGACAACCGGGCCTTTCATCTGGCCATCCTCCGGCTGAAGAAGGGGGAGTGGAGCCCCGTGGTCGAGGGGGGCAAGTCGCACTTCCTGATTCGCCTTCTTGATCGCGAGGCCGTGTCCCGCCAGGCCTTTGAACGGGAGAAAGAGACCTGGATGCAAAAGCTCTTGTCGGAGAAACGGCTGCAGCTGTGGGTGACCTGGATCCACGAGGTCAAGCGGCGGTCCAAGATCGACGTCACTCAGGAACTTGGATAGCCCCTCGTTCGGAGTTGCGATGGCCTACGTCTACTACGCTGATGACGGATCGATCCAGGGATTCTCCCGGGAGCGCTCGGATGTTTCCCTCGGGACGCACTGTCTCCCCATCTCTCAGGAGGCCTTCGAGATGCTCTCGGCGATCCCGACCGGTTTCACGATGGACCTAGAGACAGGGACGTTGACGGCCCAGATGATCTCCGACCGGGAGGCCTGGATCCGGTGGATCCCGGTGGTCCTCAACCACCGCTACATCGATGGGGAGTTCGTCCCCCTCGCCAAAGACTCCACGCCATTCGAGGAGTGGGTCCGCGGGAGAACACAGGGGATGCAGAAGCGACACGAGAACACGGCATGAGGCCAGGGGGCCCGGACGGGGTGCGTCACTCCTTGCGGGAGGTGAGATAGATGATGACTCCGGCATTTGCCGCGATAGAGAGGATCGCCCCCAGCATCGCCAAGGCGATGTGCACATGGAGCGGAAGCGTGCCGTAGAGCGCGAGAAACCCCACCACACCGGCCGCCAGCAGGACCCCAATCCCGAGAGCGGCCAGCACGATCAAGGCCCTGGTCATTTTTTCACCCCCTGTGTCCATCTATCAGGCGACGTGCGCCGAGCAGGCTCCAGATCCTCCGGCGGAGGCCGGCCGTGGTCATGAGGCCTCCGGAAACGCACATTCCTCGTACTCCGCCCGCTCCACGCTCATCTTCACCAGGCGGCCGATGTCGAGGGTGAGTTCCGCCCTGTCGATCTCCTCCAGGGTGGCGCGGGTCGCCGGATGGCGCGGGACAAAGAGGGTACAGCAGTCCTGGTCCGGCTGGATGGAGATCTCATACGTCCCGATACCTCTGGCCTGCGCCGAGATCTCCTCTTTGTCCATGCCGATCAGCGGGCGCA
>JBOHQS010000362.1:0-1300 GCA_050732295.1 Methylomirabilales bacterium (SeqCode) | reverse complement strand
TGGAGGCCGACCGCTTCTGTAGACACTTGAATTATGCCACCAGAATCACGCTACTGTCAATTCCTAGTTCGTACTCGAACGGTGTACGGTAGCCCAGGGCCTTCTGGATCCGCCGGCGGTTGTAGTACACTTCGATGTATTCGAAGACGGCGTGCTTCACCGCGGGCATACTGGACCACACGTGCAGGTTGATGAGCTCCTTCTTCAGGGTCGCGTTAAACGATTCAGCCGCGGCATTGTCGAAACAGATCCCGGTGTGCCCGACCGAGGGAAGGACCCCGTTGGTCAGGCACAGATCCCGGAACGCGTGACCAGTGTATTGAGCACCCCGGTCAGTGTGCATGACGAGCTGCCCCTCCGGGGGACGGCGACACGAGATCGCCATCCGCATCGCCTCAAGCACGAGACCTTCACGCATATGATTGTTCACCGCCCAGCCTACCACTTTCCGGGAATAGCCGTCAATCACCGTGGCCAGATAAGACCACCCACTCATCGTGCGAATATAGGTGATATCGCCATACCAGAGTTGATCCGCGCCCTCGGGCACAAAATCCCGGTCGACGAGGTCGAGCAGGCCACCGCCGACCCGGCCAGGGTCCTGGATCGTGGTCCGCTTGTACGGCTTGGGGTGCACGCACTCCACACCGACCGCCCTGGCCAGCCGCCGTACCCGCTTCGGTGAGTGCCGATGCCCTCGGCGGGCCAGCTCACCGTGGATACGGTCGATGCCATACCGGCCGTGGTTCTCCTTATCGATAGCCACGATCCGCTCAGTTAATTCCTCGTCCTCACTCGCCCGCCTTGATGCACCTCGATTCTTCCATGCGTAATAACCCGCCCGTGACACCTCGAGCACCTCGCACATCAACTCGACCGGGAACCTCTCATCGCGTGGCATGCCAGCGTTCTCCTCCTCCATCTCACCGATGAAGGCGAACCTCACTGGTTTTGGCCGGCAAACCACGCCGCCGCTTTTTTTAGGAAATCCCGTTCCATCTTGACACGCTGGAGCTGCCTTTTCGCCTCCTCGAACTCGGCGCGTTCGGAAACCGACAAGGGCTTCTCTGTGACGGTACCATCCCGCTTCGCCTTGTTCAGCCAGTTGCCCAAGGTGCCCTCATTAATGCCCAGGTTCCGGGCGACCTCCGCTATCGGCCGACCCGAGTTGATCACCAACTCTACCGCTTCGGCCTTGTATTCCTGGGTATATCTCCGGTGTGTCGATCCCACTTCCGTATTTCTCCTCGTAGACCATCGTGCCACTTCGGTGACTGTCTACGGAAGCGGGAGCCCTCCA
>JBOHQS010000361.1:0-1301 GCA_050732295.1 Methylomirabilales bacterium (SeqCode) | reverse complement strand
ACCTCAGTGGCCGCCTCACTTCCTCAGCTCGGCGTCGCCGAAAGGATGCGGCCGGATTCGGAGGTGTCGTACCCGCCGAGGGCCTCGACCCGGGTGCGGAACTCGCGCGAGCCCGCGATCTCGAGGACGGCCTGGACGGGCCTGGTGAAGAAGCGCTCCTTCATGATGACGAGATCGAACCGTTCTTGCGTCAGCGGGATAAACTCAAGGCCGAGGAGGCGCGCGGCGGCGTGTGTGGCGAGCCCGGCATCTGCTTCTCCCCGGAGTATCTTCAATCCCACCTCAAGGTGGGTAGGGACCGCCACCTGGTATCCAGTGATCCGTTCGGGGTCGATGCCGAGCCGCGCCAGCTCTTGGTCGACGAAAATCCGGGTTCCTGATCCGTCTTGGCGGTTGACGAAGCGGAGGCCGGCGCGGGTCAGATCGGCCACCGACCGAAGCCCGAAAGGGTTTCCGGGCTGCGTGACGAGGCCCAGCTCCCGGTGGAAAAGGGGGACGACTGCGGCGGAGGAGGGAATGGTGCTCCCAAGGTATGGGAGGTTGTATTCACCGGTATCTGGGTGGCGCACATGGGCCAGGGCAAGGTCTGCGACTCCGTCTCGAAGGGCGGCGAGGCCGGCGCTACTGCCGACGGTCGCGAGGAAGAAAGAGGTTGGACCGAGGCGCCGGGTGCAGAGTTCCCGGAGGATACCTAGGCAGGGGTCGTCACTGCCCGCCGCAAGGAGCAGGCTGCTCATCTCATCCCTGCGTTTCTTCACAGGCCCCTTGGCGCTCTCTTCAATCCAGTGGTCGATGAGCTTTCTGGGAAAGACCCACTTGCCCGTCACTCGGGTGCAGGGGATCTTCCCCACCTTAACCAGGGCGTAGACCTTCTTTTCGTGGATGCCAAGGTAGGCGGCGACCTCTTTGGTGTTCATGAGTTCGGTCATCTCTCTCTCCTTCGGTGCTCGAGATCTATCTATAATCTGGAAATAAGTCAAGAAATATTACTTATAATTATAAATAATTACAAATTATTCCATTATCGAACAGAACTCGCATCCCTGAGCCATGTGGGGCAACCCCACCAAAGGAATGGCGATACTGGGTACCGAATTGCTCTGCCAAGAGGCATTGTTCAGAAATGCCCTGATGTGGTATACCGAGCCTGCCCCGTGCGTTGGGGATCGGCCGGCGACACAGGCTGAAGGGTGACACGACCATGCAGGATTTCTTCGGCCGCGAACTCGAGCGCTTGAAACGCAAGGACTCTTACCGGTGGCTCCGGATCATGGAAGGGGCGACCGAGGCACGGATGCGGG
>JBOHQS010000360.1:0-1304 GCA_050732295.1 Methylomirabilales bacterium (SeqCode) | reverse complement strand
CCGCGCTACGCTGGCCGCTATCGCCTTGACCGGTAGCGTCCCTTGTCTTGCGAGATCTGGTTCTTGTTCAAATAAAGCCCTGGATGCTTCGTCTGCCATGAGGGATACCGTTGCTTCAGTTGTGTTCTCGCTATTTTACCAGCTCCCTTCTCATCATTCCCCTGTCCCAGGAGGTTTTTTCACAGCCTCTCAGGGTTAAGCTCATCGCCAAAGGCGACGATGCCTGGGAGAAAGATTGGATTAACAGCACAGTATACACTGGAGAACTCCGCCATATCCCAGGAACTATCGACAGTGTGAGATGGGTTGAAGATTGGGACACCTTCTTCTTTGGTCGGGATATTGTCTTGAGCACAGATCGGTCAGAGGGTTTTACCTCGCTAACTCTGAACTACTAATCGAGTCCTGGTATGCCTAATCGGGTAAGGGAGGGGGTCTAACCCGCCCACCGGTTCGTTGGAGGCGGTCACCCGCCTCCAGCTCCCACGGAACGCTGGAGTCGGCTTGGTTGTCGGTCTCCTGTACCATACCGTCTGCTCGAAGCGCTCCCTCCAGAGCAAAGCATACCAGGGAACAAGTGGAAACCCCCGCCAACCTCCCGCAGTAGCTTCACGACCTCCTCGCGATGTTTGGCCCGCGCCCAGGACAGCGCAATGCGATTGCGGGGATCGAGGGCAGGTACCTCGGCCCCGTGAGCCGCTGGGCAGATCAGCGGAGACTCATCTCGTCCGCCTCCACGGCGGGTACTTGAATGCCCATCAGGACCGCTTTCATTTTGGACTTCACGACCGGCTCCTGCTCACCACCGCCAACCATGGCTGCCGATCGCGGGGTAACCCCGCGGGCCGATAGTAGTGGTGGACAGGCTCGAATCCGGAGCCCTCCAGGTACTTTCGATACCTGTCCCAATCGAGGTAGGCGCCGTAACGTTCTCCCGACCATCCCTCTACCCCGCCGCGCGGATTGGAGGAGAATAGGACCCCTTCCGGCACGAGCGCGTCTCTCAGTTCTGCGAGAACTCGGGGCAGCTCCTGCTGGGGAACGTGGAACAGGGAGGCGTTCGCGAAAACACCGTCGAACGAGGCCGGCGGCAGCGCGAGCTGCAGAAAATTCTGGTGCCACACCGGACAGCCGGCGTGCGTTCGCGCCATCTCGCAGAACGCCGGGCTCCCGTCCAGCCCGCTCGGCTCGTGGCCCAGTTTTCGGAAGTGGAGAAGATCCCGGCCGGGACCGCAGCCCAGATCGAGCAGGCGAAGCCCCGGTCGTTTGGGCAAAGCGTCGAGGAAGGCCGCGTAGTTCTGGGT
>JBOHQS010000359.1:0-1305 GCA_050732295.1 Methylomirabilales bacterium (SeqCode) | reverse complement strand
TGATGGGCCTCGCGTTTTCCGGACAGCTTTCTTGGTGGTTATTTCAGGCTGCGTGCTGCCGGTTCAGGTACTCGTCGTGGACCTCGCGTGGGGTCTTGTAGCCGAGTCCCGAGTGGAGACGTTGAGTATTGTATCGGACTTCGATGTATCGCGCAATGTCACGTCGGGCGTGCTCGCGGGTGGGGTAGACGGTGCGGTGGACGAGCTCGTTCTTCAGGGCAGCGAAGAACGATTCGGCCATGGCATTATCGTAGCAGATCCCGGTGCGGCCGACCGAGTGGCGCAGGTCGAGTTCGGTGAGGGTGTCGGCGAACTGTTTCGAGGTGTAGTTGCTGCCCCGGTCGGAGTGGAAGATCGCACCGGGTTCGAGGGCATGATTCCGTGCGGCCATTCTGATAGCGGCACTGATGAGCGGGGTCTTGTAGTTGTCGTCCATCGCCCATCCGACGACTTCCTTGGTATGACAATCGATGACGGTCGCGAGATAGAGCCAGCCCTCCCACGTCGGAATATAAGTGATATCGCCGACCATTTTCTGGCCGGGGGCGGCGGCGGTGAAGTCTCGGCACACGAGGTCGGGGATCGGGCCGGCGGAAGGGTCGGACTCGGTCAGGTTGTGCCGCCAGGGTCGGGGCTGGCACGGCACCAGGCCCTGCTCACGCATGATGCCCCGGACGAGCTCGGGGCTGCAGTGGGCGTCCCAGCGGGCCAGCTGGGCGTGGACACGCCGGTGGCCGTAAGTCTCGTCGGAATCGTCGAACGCCTTCGTCACGAGCAGCATCAGCAATTGCCGCCGCTGCGCGGTGGCCGAGTCGGGCCGGTCACGCCACTCGTAATACCCTGACGTCGACACGTCCAGCCATTCGCACATCGTGACAATCGTGTACTTCTTCTCGCCGGCCTCGGTCACGGTGGCCTTCTCCACGTCGATGAACTCGTACTTCTCGCTCACCGGTACTCCCTCGCGAAGAAGGCTGCGGATTTTCCCAGGAACTCCTTTTCGAGCCTGAGCTCGCGGACTTCTTTCTCGAGTTCCCGGAGCCGGGCTCGCTCGGAGATGCTCAGCGGCGGCTCCTCGCCGGCGTGAGCCTCCCGATAAGCGTTCACCCAGTTACGAAGACTCTGCTCGTTGAGTCCAAGCTCCCGCGCGACCAAGGCAACCGGTCGCGACAACTCGACCACCATCTTCGCGGCTTCGTCCTTGTACTCAGGAGTGAACGACCGACGATTCTTCGACACGTAATTCCTCTCTTCCGGAAAGGGAACCCTAGTGGGTTCACTGTCCGGAAGATCCGGGACCCCTCA
>JBOHQS010000358.1:0-1306 GCA_050732295.1 Methylomirabilales bacterium (SeqCode) | reverse complement strand
CCCGTTCTTGGCACAGAGGCAGTGGTACTCTGTGGCGCAACGCTTGATCTGGTGCCAGACGCGGTTGTTCGGCTGCAGGGCCAGGCGCCTTTCGATGAGGGGCAGGAGCGTCCGATCATCGTACTGCCAGGGCTCCTGGTGGTCCATGGAATCTACCCGGACCGCGGCAGTAACGAACTGTCCGTCCCGCCACCCCACGGCGGTATAGGCCCACAGGGGCAGGTAGGGCGCCGCGGAGGGATCGGGAGAGAAGGTAGCCGGCAGATGGGTTCGCATATACCCCGGCGGCAGGAAGGCCGCCACCGCCAGCGCCTCCCGCCTGCCAACCGCCTTGATCGCCTCGAAGGTGCAGAGCGCCGTATTCCACCCGACCGGGTGCGCCCCCGGCATCGTAAAGAGGCGCGCCCCCTCAGGCAAGGCGATCAGCTCCTTGTCGGGGACGCGGACCCAGTCGCCTCCGGACGCCCCACCCATCTCCAGGGTCGGGTGGTCCGCGATCCGTCCCCTCTGATCTGCAAACACGAGGTTGCCCACGGGACTCCCACCCCTTTATGCTGAACACTGTTGTCCGCGTCTATATCAACGCGCTCTCGAGGACGATCCCTCGATCCAGGGCCCGCACCCCCGCACGCAGATCATCGCGGAGGGCCGCCGGCAGCTCGGAGCACTCGAGGAGTTGTCGCGAAAGATCGATGAGGCGCCGAAAGGCCCGGATCAGGTCTCCTTCATGGCCTTCGTATTGGCTCTCGACCAAGTATAGCCAATCCTCCTCCCCCGCCGCCCACTCATAAGCCGCTGCAAGGTAGGTCGTGTGCAGGGACACCGGGAGAAAGACTCGATGCGCCCGCTGGACGTCCATCACCTCCCGGGCCAACATCTCCATATGACGGATCCGGTCTCTGAGATGCCGCTCACGCTTGAGCAGCTGTCGGGCGAAATGGGCCTCGGTTTCGCGAGGCTCCTCCACGAGACAAGAAACGACGGCCACCATCTCGTGCGCCTTGAGCCCACTGAGCACTCCCGAGAAGACGACCCGGGCCACCAGGAGCTCATTGTCGTGGCGCAGGGAGGCCACCAACATCCCCTGGGTGCTGAGGGCTCCGTTCCGCAGACAGTTGAAGTGCTTGAGGACCTCGACGACCCGCAGAAACTGCTCCCAGTACGTATTTTGGAGATGCTCGAGGGTTTCCATCTGGGTCCGGATGGTCTCTCTCAGCCGTCGCTCCCTTTTCAGGAGTTTTTCCAGCCGCCGCCGCTCCGGGCAGCTGTGGCAGGAGAGAGCGCCGAGGGCCTCTGCCTTCTCCTC
>JBOHQS010000357.1:0-1339 GCA_050732295.1 Methylomirabilales bacterium (SeqCode) | reverse complement strand
GCCGGAGCAGAGGTGTCATCAGCGGCCCCGGATTATGCTGATGTCTTCAGCCCCGATCCAAGCAAAACCCCAGGTCAAGCCCCTGCTCCCACCGACCACTCGGCATAATCCGGCGCTCGGCATAAGCAGACTTATGTTGAACTCAACATAAGTCTGCATAACGCTCGAACGGGGCGTGCGGATAGGTTCGCCGCATCCACAGGTCGAACGCGTAATGCAGGAACAGATTCGACAGCAGCGGTGAGATCGCCGACCCCTGAGGAGTGCCACGATCCCGCGCCACCAGTGTGCCGTCTCGTAGTTGCAGTGGGGCTTGCAGCCACCGCTGCACGTACAACAGGATCCAGCGCTGGTCGGTATGATGGGCGACCGCTTTGAGCATCAGCTAATGATCGACAGAGTCGAAAAACGATTTGATGTCTGAATCTATGACCCAATCGAACCGCCAACAGCGCTCCCGGCAGGCCTCCACCGCGTCCAACGCCGACCGCCCAGGCCGATAACCATAAGAGTCGGGATCAAACAACGGCTCGACCACCTTCTCCAACTCCGCGGCAACCACGGTTTGAGCGATCCTGTCCGCGACCGTGGGCACCCCCAACGGACGGATCCCTCCGTCCTTCTCATGTGTTCTCCACCAGTCTGACCGCCGACGGGAGATAGCTTCCCGACGACATCCGATTCCACGCACTTGTACAGATTTCCTTTCAGGTTCTGCTCATACTGCTTGATCGAACACTCGTCAACGCCGCCAGCGCCATCATTGGCCTTGACCTTCAGATAGGCCTGCCAGACCGCGCGCTTGGAAATATCAAAAGGCTTTGTCTTGTCCACCGGCTCCCTCCCATCGTGTGATGGTTGACCGACGTCTTCGACTGGGCAACCCGTCCCCTTCGCTCCACCCCCATCACAGAGGCTTCGACGCTACTACGAGACGGCCCGTCCCTGTGCCCCACAACCGGTACTCGGGTCCCTCCCAGTCTCTGCTGATTGGGACGCTCCCTCTCGACACCCAGCCGGACGCGACCTCGCCTCCGACCCGGCGCCAGCTCTACGGGCGACAGGTTCCACGATTCCGCGCAGGAGCCCAAGCCAAGCTCACGCCACCTCCATGCCCGACACCGCCTGGCCAGTAAGCACGACACCCGCCAGACTCATCCCAGGATGGATCGACTACCCTGGTTTTGCTGTCGTCTCTGTGCTATCGACACGTCAGCGGTGGCTCACTCGCGTTCGTCTTCTCGGCTCACACCTGACACGCTCACGGCGCGCCTTTTCCGCGGGCGCCCCACCACCCCGGCTCTTGACCGACGCAGCTTGCGGTGGTTTGAAGCCTCCC
>JBOHQS010000356.1:0-1339 GCA_050732295.1 Methylomirabilales bacterium (SeqCode) | reverse complement strand
GGTACCTGCAGGTCATTCTGGACTGTCGCCGCCTGCGTTCGGTGAACGAGAAGAGTCTCGAGGTCTTGACCAGCACCCTGTGCCGGCTCCGGCGCTTTGATGGCGATGTGAGTCTGCTGGCGCTCCCCCCCGCGGTCGAGGAGACGTTTCGGGCCGCCGGGGTGTTCCCCTTCTTCGAGCACTACCCGGAGGAGCGCGGCGCCCGACAGGCCTGTCGGCTCAGGCGCCTCGCCATGGCGGGGTGACGACTGGGCATATCCCGGTCCTGGTCCGGGAGGTGGTGGCCGCCCTCGGACCGAGACCGGACGGGCTGTACTTGGACTGCACCGTCGGGGGTGGAGGCCATGCCGCAGCGATCCTGGATGCGGCCGGACCGCCATCGCGGCTGGTCGGGGTCGATCGGGACCCCGAGGCGATTGCCGGTGCCAGGGCTGCGCTGGAGCGTTTCGGCGACCGGGTGCGATTGATCCATGGGGATTTCCGGGAGCTGCCCCGGCTGCTCTCACCCCTTCACCTGGGGCGATTCGACGGGATCCTCTGTGATCTGGGGGTCTCGTCGCTGCAAATCGCGGATCCTGGTCGGGGGTTTAGCTTCAGCATGGAGGGGCCTCTGGATATGCGCATGGACCGGCACAGTGGGGGGTTGACGGCCCGGGCGCTCCTCCACGCCCTTCCGGAGGAGCGCCTCGCGCGGATCATTCGAGAGTACGGCGAGGAGCGGTGGGCCCGTCAGGTTGCCCGAGGAATCGTGCGCGCGCGCGGCCACGGATCCTTGGAGACCACGCAGGAGCTGGCCACGGTTGTCAGCCGGGCCATCCCGCGGCGACTCTGGCCCCGCCGGATCCATCCGGCGACGCGCACCTTTCAGGCGATCCGGATCGCCGTCAATCAAGAGCTCGAGGGGCTGGAGGAGGCGCTCGAGGCGGCGATAGACCTACTCAAGGTTGGGGGACGGATCTGTGTGATCGCCTTTCACTCCCTGGAGGATCGGGTGGTGAAGCATCTATTCCGTCGGCTGGCGGCGCCGGGCGCGGTCCCCAGTGTCCGGATCCGGATCCTCACCCGGCGTCCTGTGACGCCGTCGGCCGAGGAGACGGGCGTGAACCCTCGAGCTCGGAGCGCCAAGTTGCGGGCCGCCGAGCGGCGGGAGGAGCAGGATGGGGCCTGAGGTCCGCTCAGGATCGATCCAGCAGGAGCTCCCCTTCGGAGTCGGGGCCCGGCGGGCGAAGCGGGGGCTGTCACCCGAGCTCAAACAGAAGCTCATCGTGTGCGGGGTGCTGCTGCTCGGTCTGCTCTTCTACGTGTGGCAGCACATCCAGGTGGTGCGTCTTGGCTACCA
>JBOHQS010000355.1:0-1351 GCA_050732295.1 Methylomirabilales bacterium (SeqCode) | reverse complement strand
CCGATCACCCCCAGACGGTCCGCCGCCTGACGGCGGGCAGTCGAGTCCTGCTCCTGTAATTGCCTGATGGCGTCCTCTTCCGGCGTCACGGCTTATTCCTTAGAGCCATCAGCAGTCAGCACCCAGAGACATGAGACCGGAGACGGGGGATCCCAGGCCCTAGTCTCCAGTCTCTGGTCTCTGGTCTCTGGTCTAGTCCCTGACGGCTGCCGGCTGATAGCTGATTGCTGACAGCCCTATGAGTGGGGGCGCAGCAGCAACGAGAGGTACGCCACATGCCGGTACACTTCGTGAGCCCCGTGCGCCTTGAAGGCGTCCTCTGGATGTAGATGGGCCATGCCGATAGCGTAGCAGCCGAATTCCCCGGCCGCCACCATATCCTCGGGATGGCCGGAGAGGAGGAAGCTCTGGGCGGCAAAGGTCTCAACCGTGAGCCCGACCGTTTTCGGGCAGAGGGCGATCTGCTCCCGGCCCCGTGGAGCCCGCTCCGTCCCGATGACCTGCCCAAAGAGGCTCTGCAGCTCCGCCTCTGCCAGTTTGCCCTCGGCGATGCGGGACTCGGTCTCGGACAAGGCGGACAGGTGTGTCCCGCGAGCGGTGAGGATTTCCAGGAGCTCACGGGCCCCCTCCGAGACCACCGGCCGAGATGTCGCCACTACCGCCCGAAAGGCGGCGGTCGCACGAGCCGCCTCCTCGGGTGGATGGCCATGCTCTGCGAGGAGGCGTGCAAACTTCGCCTGGAGCGGCAACGCCTCATCGGCCTGGTAGAAGCGGAGGGCCTCTTTTGCCGAGATGTGATACCGGCGCTCTAGGAACCTGCCGAACTCCCTCCGGTACAGGATGCCCGGGTTGAAGATGACCCCTTCGAGATCCACAAGCCCGAACCGAAATTCGAGGATCCGCGTCCCCATGCTCCCCACTCTATCGGTCGGGCCAGGGGCGGTCAACTGCCTTTCTCTCGATGAAAGACGAAAGGGCCCCGTGACTCCACGGGGCCCCCTCCCCTTGGTTCAGGGTTCAGAGTTCATGGTTCAGGGAAAAATTCCGATCCGTGTCCATGAACCCTGCACTATGAACTATGAACCTAGATGGCTTCTTCCCCTCGCTCCCCCGTCCGAATCCGCACCGCCTCTTCGCAAGGAATGATGAAGATCTTCCCGTCACCGATCCGTCCCGTCTTCGCCGCTGCCTGGATGGTCTCCACCACCTGCTCAGACTTGCTATCCGCAACGACCACCTCGACCTTCACCTTCGGAAGAAAATCGATCGTATATTCCGCCCCACGGTAGAGTTCGGTATGCCCCTTCTGTCGGCCGAACCCCTTCACCTCACTGATCGTGAGCCCCTGGAT
>JBOHQS010000354.1:0-1358 GCA_050732295.1 Methylomirabilales bacterium (SeqCode) | reverse complement strand
TTGTTGGATATCCCGCGGCAAGCGCCGTGAGGCCTGGCCATTCCATATCGCCTCGGTCTCCTCGTCTCGAAAACCGATAATCATTGACAACTGTAACGCCAGACGCTGTATAACGTCAAGCGTTATAGCGGCCATCCATCTAGTGTAGGGTCCCGTAAAAACCTTCCATAAACGCGAGCATCAAAATTCCCTCTCCCTCCGGGCTGGTCTTTACCCACAAGTTGATCGAGCACAAGGGGTTGGGGATCATTTTCGATCGGGCGGCATAGGAGGATTTCAGTGGTAGAGATCGTAAGCGAGCTCGATGTCGGCCAAGCGTGCCATGCCGCGCCAGAGGACTTCCGTACCCGGAGGGCCATCGCCCGTGCGTCCCAGGTGGCCACCCAGCCGGCCCAAGAGGCGCACTGCTTCGTTGAGGCTCGGGGGCAGATCAGGCGGGGTTTTGGTTTCGTTCACGAAGGTGGTCAGGGCGTGCCACTCGGAGGGGGTGAAGTAGACGGTGCAGGGGACATCGGGCGTTTCCCGGCCGAGCGTGGTGAGATGGTGAATGCGCCACGCCACGACGAGGTCGATCGCCAGGCAGTTGCGCAGGCGGCGGACGTTTTCCAGCTGGCGCGCCTCGACACGACAACCGCTCTTCAAGATGCGGTGATAGACCTCGATGCCCCAGCGTTTGGCATACCATTCCAGGCGCTCGAAGGCGTCGGCTTTGTGCTTGACCTCGACGGTGGTGAGCAACATCCATTCGAGCCCCTCGACCTTGGCCGGCGGGTTGATCTCTTGGGCCAAGACGGCCCACACGGCGAGCGGCGACAGGTGCGCGCTGCGCGCGGGTGGCTTCAGGGTGACCGGCCGGGTGCGCACCGCGAGCGTCGCCTGGCGCGCGGCGCGTTTCTCGTTCGGGGGGATCAGGATCTCGCGCAGACCGATGAGGGGCTGTTGCTCGAGCAGGGTCCACAGCGACGAGGGGGTCTCCTCTTCGAGGACCTTGCGGTTGCGCGAGCGCTCGGCACGGATCAGCAACTCTGCCGGGGCCTTGGCCTTTGCGGCGAACACCTCGTGGATGTCGGCCTCGCGATCGGCCATCACCACGAGCCTGGTCTTGCGACAGCGTCTCGCCACCTTGGAGACGGCGTGGT
Source organism: Methylomirabilales bacterium (SeqCode) (assembly GCA_050732295.1). Classification (GTDB taxonomy): domain Bacteria; phylum Methylomirabilota; class Methylomirabilia; order Methylomirabilales; family CSP1-5; genus CSP1-5. The sequence goes on along the minus strand of JBOHQS010000354.1, from coordinate 219 downwards.
AACTCTCCACCCATTTGAAGCTCTCCTTCTCCTCGATGGGTTTTTGGTGCCGCGCATGCCGGTGGCCTATCCCCTCGCGCGCCCAGCATTGGAGATCCAAGAGCCCGAGCGGCGTCCCTTGCGGGGTAAAGGCCATCGTAGCGTGCACCATCAACCCCCGCACCGCTTCGCTGTCGGTGCCTATCGGACCCAGACCTCGGGTATGCGGATGGGTACTGT
>JBOHQS010000353.1:0-1358 GCA_050732295.1 Methylomirabilales bacterium (SeqCode) | reverse complement strand
CGTGGAGGTGGCGGGGGCCGATGGGGTGGGACGCCGTCACTGCCGTGGGGGTAGACGTGGATTGATGAGTCTGTTTGGGGAAGTGGAAATCAAGCGGCTGGGGTATGGTGCCCGCGGTGAGCCGGGTCTATGCCCGCTCGATGCCGAGCTCAACCTGCCCCCGGATAGGTATTCGCAGGGCTTGCGCCGTCGGGTGGCCGAAGAAGCTGCGAAGAGTTCCTTCGATGAGACGGTCTTGAGCGTGGGCCGCACGACCGGCGGGCATGTACCCAAGCGCCAAGCCGAGGGGGTAGCCTGTGAGGTCGCGCAGGACTTCGAAACCTTCTATCAGAGGCGAGAAATCACGGTCCCTGAGGACACCGCGGATCCGCTCATCATGAGTCTCGACGGCAAGGGCATCGTGATGCGGCGTGAGGGCCTGCGTACGGTCACGCGCAAGGCCGCCGAGCGCGAGCAACATAAAATGAAGACACGCCTCTCGGGCGGTGAGAAGCGCAACCGCAAACGCATGGCGACGGTGGCCACCGTCTACAGCATCGAGCCTCACCCGCGCACGGCGGAGGCCATCATGGGCGTGGATGCGGAGCAGACCGAGAAGCCCAAGAAGCCCCGGGCACGGAACAAGCGCGTCTGGGCCAGTGTCAGGCGCGGGGCACAAGCCGTCACCGAGGAGGTCTTCGAAGAGGCACGGCGCCGGGATCCGGAACAACGCAGGCCTTGGGTCATGCTCGTCGACGGCCAGCCCCAGCAGCTCAAAGACATTGAGAGGTGCATCAGCCAACACGAGGTCGAGGTGACTCTGGTTCTCGATTTCATCCATGTCCTCGAATATCTCTGGCGCGCGGCCTTCTGCTTCTATGCCAAAGACAGTGAAGCGGCTGAGGCGTGGGTGTTGGAGCGCGCGCTACACCTCTTGCAAGGTAAGGCCAGCGATGTGGCCGCAGGGATGCGCCGGAGTGCTACCCGGCGCGGCCTGACACGACAAGCGCGAGAGAGCGTGGATGATTGTGCCGATTATCTGCTCAAATACCGCCACATGCTCCGTTACCACGAGTACTTGGCGGCGGGGTTGCCCATTGCCACCGGTGTCATCGAAGGCGCCTGCCGTCACCTCATCAAGGACCGGATGGACATCACCGGCGCGCGCTGGGGATTGGAAAGTGCCGAGGCTATCTTGAAGCTACGCTCTCTGCGCTCAAGTGGTGACTTCGAGGCCTACTGGGCGTTCCATACCGCCCAAGAACTCAAGCGTAATCATACCTCACGCTATGAGTGCCTACCCCTGCAGAAGGCGGCTTGACCATCCGTGAGCGCCGTTCTAAAAGAGCCGCACCCATTGCCATAGTATTGGATAGCAA
>JBOHQS010000352.1:0-1362 GCA_050732295.1 Methylomirabilales bacterium (SeqCode) | reverse complement strand
CCTGAGCGTTTCATTCGTTGGGTCGCCAGCGTTTTGCAGGCGGCCTCCACCACACCGGAGCCAATGGGGAGGTTCTGCGCTTGCGCTTCGGCATAGTGCATCCGGTGGCGGTGGCGGCGGAAATAAGCCAACTCGGTGGCCAGCTTCTTTTTGCGCGGGTGGATGTCTCTGAGATGGGCCAGTGCCCGGATGATCTTCTCGACGCCTGCCGGCTCATCCCGCAAAATATAGCGGTACTTCTCGAACTGGGCTTTTGACTTCGAGCTATTCTCACCGTAGGCCGCATCGAAAGCCTCCTTGAGATGCTCACAGGCATGATAGAAGTCGACCAGCTCGGCCCCCGGCGGGAGTGCGGCGCTGAGGTAGGTCCAGTTATCAGCCGCCCCATCGGCGAGCTTGACCAGCCTTAAATCGGGCCGTTGGCTGAGCACGGTCTCTATCTCTTGGGTAAGCATTGTCTTCAAGCTGGCTTTGTGGCGCTCCGGCATGCGCGCCATACGCACAGTGGACAGGCGATTCCCTTCGGCATCATAGAAACTCAGCGTGCCACAGCCCACTTCCGAATAGCCCGCGGGGCCGCAGGTGTGCTTACCTTGTGCCTTGGCCTCATCGCGTTTCTGGGCACGTCCCCCGTCTTTCATCGGCACCATGACCCCATCGAGCGAGACGGCTACCGCGACGGCCTCCGAGGGCACCGTCTCTTGGGCACGCAGCATCGCTTCAAAGCGCATCCGTTCCCCCTCCCAACACGCCCCAAGCTGTTTGGGCAGCCGGTCAAGGCTCGATTTCGAAGGCCTCATGTCCCCTAATTCCAGAAACAAATCCTCGCCTTCCTGCGGCGTGAGATGTGCCACCACAAAGGCCACCTGCCGGGCCGCAAGCGGCGTCCAGCGGCCCTCTACAATGCCCGCACGTAGCTCCAGCGGGCACAGCGTCCGCTCCTCAGCCTGCCCACGCCGATAGAGCGTCCTCAGCACCCGCACCGGCCCCGCCGCACTCAGCGCCGGCACACCTTCCCCTCAATCGTCACCGCCGGCAGATCCACATCCAGCCGCGCCAACTCCTCGGCCAATACTTCCCGCTCGGCCGCCACAAAATACTCATGCAGCTCGCGCTCAAAACCCTCCAGGTCATGGACCGGTTCAGTCGATGAGCCCCGCCGTGCGAGGAATGCCTGCAGACGAGCAAAGGCGTCCTCAGCGCTAGCGTACGCAGCCTGTTCATGTAAAACTCTCATTCGGGGCAGTCCTCCGGATTTTGGTTTGTTTGACCACTTCTATTATCCGCGAGATGTCCTGCCCCTTCATCTCCTCCACCCACCAAACAAAAGTGTCATATCACAGGCCTACTGAACGCCTAACT
>JBOHQS010000351.1:0-1366 GCA_050732295.1 Methylomirabilales bacterium (SeqCode) | reverse complement strand
ATGTTTGCCGAAACTATAAGATCCGAGAAGGAGGCCGCTTCTATGAAGTGTAGCAGAGCCGAAGTTCACTGCAAGACGCATAGCCTTCCTCAACTTCGTTTTGAGGACAGCCAACTGACCTCGTTCTCGGGGCTCATCCTCATCCAAGAGCTCTTCTTGCGTCTGGGGCTGAAGGAGCGATTGCGCCGCTGTTTTAGCCATCTCAAGGTCAGTCCCATTTTTGGCTATCCCACCCTGGTGCTGTGCTTGGTCGTGCACCTTCTGCTCGGGTACCGGCAGTTGCGGGATCTGCGTTACTATGCGGATGACCCGCTGGTCAAGCGGACGTTGGGTTTGCGACGACTGCCCGATGTGGCCACCGTGAGCCGCGGGTTGGCAAGGGCTGACCAAGACAGTGTCAAGCACCTCCAGGAGATGCTGCGGGAGATGGTCATCGCACGGCTGGTGGCCCTGACACTCTCCCGGGTGACGCTCGATTTCGATGGCTCGGTACTTGGCACCTCTCGCTTTGCCGAGGGCACGGCGGTAGGGTTTAACCGCAAGAAGAAGGGCCAACGCAGTTATTATCCCCTCTTTTGCACCGTGGCCCAGACGGGGCAGGTGCTCGATGTGTTGCATCGCTCCGGGAATGTCCATGACTCCCAGGGCGCCAAGCACTTTATCCTGCACTGTATCGGAGCGGTGCGCGCCGCGCTGCCGGGCGTCGCTATTGAAGTGCGTATGGATAGCGCCTTCTTCAGTGATGAGATCATCGGCAGCCTCGATGCTCAGGGGGTCGAGTATACGGTGAGTGTCCCCTTCGAGCGCTTCACCGAGCTCAAGCAACAGATTGAGCGGCGTCGCTGGTGGTGGCCTCTTGGGCAGGGGTGCGCCTATTTTGAGGCCTCCTGGAAACCCAAGGTTTGGCAGACGCGCCATCGGTTCCTCTTTATTCGAACCCGAGTCAAACAGCACTATAAAGAACCGGTCCAACTCGACCTCTTCATCCCCTATGCATACGGCTACGAGTTCAAGGTCATTCTCACCAATAAGTATCTCAGTGCCCGCAAGGCGCTTGCCTTCCACCAAGGCCGGGGCAGTCAAGAGGGGATCTTTGCCGAGCTCAAAACCGACAATGGGCTCGATTATGTCCCTACCCGTACCTGGGTCGGTAATCAAATCTATCTGCTCTCGGTGCTGCTGGCACACAACCTCGGCCGTGAGCTCCAAATGATCGCCCATCCTCCCTCGCGCACGACGCTGGAGAAACGCCCTGCCTTGTGGGCCTTCGTGCGCCTTGACACCCTGCGGCGTCGGCTCATCCAGCGTGCCGGCCGGCTGATCCGGCCCCAAGGACAGCTCACCCTCACTATGTCAGCTAACCAAG
>JBOHQS010000350.1:0-1381 GCA_050732295.1 Methylomirabilales bacterium (SeqCode) | reverse complement strand
GATCGACCGGCATTGGTCAAGCGCCTCGTCCTGATCGATACGGTCGCCTACGACTCATGGCCCGGCCCCGAGATCGATCGCCTGAAGGATCCGGCCTGGGACAAGATCATCGAGCGGATCGACCTGCAGAAGGGTTTCCGAGAGGCGCTCCTCCGTGGCATGGTCTATAAGGATCGGGTCACCGACTCCCTCGTGGAGGAATATATCCGTCCCTTTGATGGCGTGGAGGGAAGGCGCGCGTACCTCCGGTGCGCCCGGGCCCTCAATAACCGAGACCTCCTGATCCGGGCTGCGGAGATCGAGCGACTCTCCCGGCCCGTGCTCATCCTCTGGGGAGAGGCTGATGACTATCAGGACCCCGCGGTCGGTCAGCGCCTGGCAGATCGGCTGGGTGCAGCCCGGCTGGTGGTTCTGAAGGACGCGGGACATTTCCTTCCTGAGGATCAGCCGGAGGAGATAGCCCGTTTGATGCGGGCGTTTATTCGCGAGACGAGCACCGGTAGAAGATAGTTGACGGCAGCGGTGAAACCGGGTATAGTCGGGCGCCCAGGTGGACCAGGGTGGTGCTTGCATTGCTGCACACGTTGGCGGTCGTGGTCTACCTGGGGGGGACTGTATTCCTCGGGGCAGTCCTCATCCCGGTTGTTCGCCGCCGAGGGCTCGAAGCGGAAGGGCTCCGCATCGTGGCGGCGGCAATTCGGATCTTTCATCCGTTGAGCCTCGCGAGCCTGGGGGTGTTGGTGCTGACGGGAGCGGGTGCGCTGACGCCGCTGAAAGAGACCCTGGGGCCAGAGTATGTGCCGCGCCTCTTCGGGGTACTGGCGCTGAAGCTCCTGTTGGTATTTGTCCTGATCCTGGTGAGTAGCTATCAATTCTTTGCCCTGGGACCGAGGCTCCTCAGGGCCCTCCCGGCTGAGGGAGAGAAGCCCGGGGGAGACGCGTCCGCGGAAGGCATGCAGCTGATCCAGCGCCTCCAGTGGTGGAGCCTTGTGGCGATCGCTTTAGGCGCTGCCATCGTGTATCTGGGCCTCCGAATGGGTCGCATGGGATCGTGAGGAGGCCTGGGGAGCAGAGGAGGGTTCTTTGAGGATCGCCTTTGAGACCATCTCGGTCAAGACGAAGGAGCCGTTGCAGCTCCTGGACATCACCCAGACCGTCCGGGACTTCCTGGACAAGCACCCGATTCACAATGGGGTCTTGCTCCTGAACACCCTGCACACCACTGCCGTTCTGTTCATCAATGAGTTTCAGGGGGCCCTCGTCGAGGACATGAAAGAGCTTCTCGCCCACCTCATTGAGGATCAGCGGTACTATCGGCACAACGATCCCCAGTACTCTGACTGTACGCGGGCGAACGCCAGCTCCCACCTGCGGGCCATGT
>JBOHQS010000349.1:0-1388 GCA_050732295.1 Methylomirabilales bacterium (SeqCode) | reverse complement strand
TCCGGCTTGAGGCGATCGTTGCGGATCGCAACGCGCCACAGAAGCACGTGTGGCGCGCCAACGTTATCCTTGCCACTGCCGACGGCTGCGGCACTGCCGAGATCATGCGCCGGTCCGGTAAATCGAAGCCGGTGGTGTGGACCTGGCAGGCGCGGTTCATGGCGGAGGGCGTCGAAGGGCTGTTGCGCGACAAGACGCGCAAGCCTGGCAAGCCCCCGCTGCCGCCCAACACCGTTCGGCGGGTGGTCGATTTGGCCTTGGGGCCGCCGCCGGGCGAGACCACCCACTGGACGGGCCGGGAACTGGCCAAGGCGGCCGGAGTGAGCCTGCGTTCGGTGCAACGCATCCTGGAAGCTCACCAACTCGCGCCGCACCGTATCCGGACGTTCAAGCTGTCGAAGGACCCGGAGTTTGTCGAGAAGCTCAGGGACATCGTCGGTCTTTATGTCGATCCTCCCGCCCACGCCGTCGTCCTCTCGGTTGATGAGAAGAGCCAAATCCAGGCGCTCGACCGCACCCAGCCCGGTCTGCCGATGAAGAAGGGCCGCGCCGGGACGATGACCCACGACTACAAACGCCATGGCACGACGACGCTGTTTGCCGCCCTCAATGTGCTCGACGGCACCGTCATCGGCCGCAACATGCAGCGCCACCGGCACCAGGAGTTCATCCGCTTCCTCAACACCGCCGAGGCGCAGGTGCCGGTGCGAATGGCGATCCACGCCGTCGTCGACAACTACGCGACCCACAAACATCCCAAGGTACGAAAATGGCTGGCCCGGCATCCCCGCTGGACGTTCCACTTCACGCCTACCTCGGCATCATGGCTCAACGCCGTCGAAGGCTTCTTCGCCAAACTCACGAGGCGGCGCCTCAAGCGTGGCGTGTTCCGGTCGGTTGCCGACCTTCAGGCTGCAATCAACCGGTTCGTCGAAGAAACCAACTCTGATCCCAAACCCTTCGTCTGGACCGCTGACCCCAAACGCGTCCTCGCTGCTGTCAAACGAGGGAAAGAAAAGTTAGAGTCGATCCACTAGCTCCGGAGGGAAGTTAATGTGGGCGGATCCATCAGGCTCTTTGATCATAAACTCTTTCTTCGCCCCGGCATACAACCGCCTGGCGAGATTCTGGTCGTCAGGCCAATACTGGTAAGCACAACAGAACCAGTTGCCCGGGATCTGATGCTTAGGCCCATTCATGTTATAGGGGATGTCACGATCGTAGTATATCGAGGCCCACTCATAAGGCTCGTCTGGCCCTTCGGCTCCACCGACGAGGTTCTGCTTGGCCCAGTCCAGCCACCGATAATAGCCGGTTTGGTAACTGGTGTTGTGGATCTTGTCAGTCATCATCATACCAAGGCCACCGACGCTGACACACCACGGAAA
>JBOHQS010000348.1:0-1395 GCA_050732295.1 Methylomirabilales bacterium (SeqCode) | reverse complement strand
CTACTTGGCGGGTGCAGTCTAGTTAGAAGAACAGTCATGCCGTGCGCCCCTTTAAATTTGGACAGGTATAATCCCAAAAGGAGGGGGTCATGGAAGTTGATTCGATGCCTGTCCAGAAACACACCCGTCGACGGCGCACTTTAGAGCAGAAATTGGCGATGCTCCAGGAGTGGCGTGACGGGCTTCCCCAAGCGGAGGTCTGTCGCAAGTACGGCGTGTCTGGGGCCCCGTTGTACAAGTGGCGCCGGGACCTCGAACGCGGGTTGGCTGATCGCGGTGAACTCGTCCCCAGGAGCCAGGTCACCGGGCTGCAAAAGCGCGTGGACGAACTCGAGAAAGCCCTCGGACGCTCGTCTCTGGAGAACCAGATTTTAAAAAAGTTTTACGAGCTCAAAGGGTTAAAATTGCCCGAGGGTGCCTGAGGGAACAGGCGGAGGAGTGGCAGTGCTCATTGACTTTCGTCTGCGCCGCGCTGGGAGTTCCCCGCAGTGGGCTGTATTACCGGCCCCGAAGGCCCCGCCAGCCGCACCCTCTGCGCCGGCCGGAACGGGTGGAACATCTCCGCCAGGTGGTCCGGACCTGTCCTTCCACTTACGGGTATCGGCGCATTCACGCCCTGTTGCAGCGGCAGGGGGTATCCTGCACTTCCCGGACCGTGCGCCGGATCCTCAAGCGCCAAGGATGGCTGTCTTCTTCCCGGGAGAAGGCCGTCCGTCCCGGACGGCGTCACGAAGGACGGGTCGCCGTTCCCGTGTCCAATACCCGATGGGCTTCGGACATCACCGAGATCCGCGCCTGGAATGGGCAGAAGATCCGGCTGGCGATCCTGCTGGACTGCGGCGACCGGATGGTCCTGGCGTGGCGGTTGGGGTCTCACATCACCGGCGAGGATCTGTGCGAGATGCTGCGGGAGGCCCTGTTCGCGCGCTTCGGGACGGACCTGCGGCAGGCCCAGGGACTGGAATTCCTCAGCGACAACGGGACGGAATACCTCTCGAAGGACTTCCAGCGCTTCTTAGCCGGATTGGGGATGGTGGCCTGCCGGACGCCGATTCGAAGCCCTCAGTCCAACGGGATTGCGGAAGCCTTCTTCGGCCGGTTCAAGCGGGACTATGTGTACCAGAACTGCCTGGAGACGGCCGACGACGTCCGCCGACAGGTACCCGAGTGGATCGAGGATTACAACCGGAGGGCGCCGCACCAGGCCCTCGGGATGAAGTCACCTCAGGAATTCTACGAGGAGTGGGTGAGGAGTCATAATAAGTTCAAAATCACTAAAATACCTGTCCAAATTTAGGGGGCGCACTGCAACTTCGCATCTTCAGCAGTTGAGGCGAACCCCGAAGAGGCCGCACGCGCACGCTCGAGGAACAATTCGACTGCGGGATATTCGGC
>JBOHQS010000347.1:0-1396 GCA_050732295.1 Methylomirabilales bacterium (SeqCode) | reverse complement strand
GAGCGCTTGGCGCAGGAGGAAAGGCCAATCCTCCCTCCGCTCGTCTTCGTCCCTCGGCCTGTGACCCTGTGCCGGTCGGTGGTCCCGGTCGCCGGGAAGGACGTTCATGGTCTCAAGACTGCGCTCACCTCGCCGGCTGACATGGTCATCGTCGATGTGCAAGACATCCTCGGGCCGGAACGCCGCGAGGCGCAGCACACGCTGGCCCAGGTCTGCACCCAGGCAAGGCGTCCCTCCCAGGTGCTGGCGCTCCAGCTCGACCTGGAGCAGCCCGAGACGGTCCAGAAGCTCCAGGCCTTCTTCCCGCTCGTGAAGGAGCAGGTCCAGGCCCTGATCCTTCCCGCCGTCGATCAGGCCCGCGTTATCCGCCATGCCGCCGGTCTGCTCACTACGATTGAACGGGAGGTCGGTCTTCCCATCGGCTCCCTTGCCTTAGGCGCGCGCGTTACCAAGCCCGAGGCCGTCGAGCGCGAGGCCTACGCCATCGCCACCGCCAGCCGGCGGATGATGTGGCTGTTCCTCGACCTCGAGTCTCCGCAGCCGAAAGAGGGCTTCAGCGATCCGAAGACGAAGGGGTATTACTATTACCGGTCGGCGCTGGTGGCCGCCACGGCCGCGGCCGACATCGACGCCGTGGATGGAGCCAGCGATCTCGCTCGGTTGGACGAAGAGTCCCTCTTTACCGCCAACCTCGGCTTCCACGGCAAGGTCGTGGGGCCAGAGCAGGCCGAGCGCGTCAACGCCATTATGAATCCTCCGCGCGCCGGGCAGCGACCGGCTGAGCCCAAAGGGCCGGCGGCTGACGCGTTCAACGCCCGCTGGATCAACGCGGTGGAGCGAGCATTGGAGATCCTGGAGCTCTACGCCACCGCCGATCAGGAGCGGAATCTGGGGGCGGTCGCATACAACGACCCGGTCACGGGCCAGGCCGAGCTGGTCGATGCCGCCACGGCGCGGATCTACTACCGCCAGCTGGAGCGGGCGCTCAAGGCCAAGCATCTCAGCGACGCCGAGGCGAAGAGGTATGTGACGGCCCGGGAACGCCTCGTCCTGGCGCTCCGACCGGGCGGGATGGACCAGGTAGGCGAAGCAGTCTTTCTCGGGGAAAAGCTTCAAGGAGATGCCTTATCCGTAGCCCCCTGGATGGTCCAGGCCTTCGCCAAGACCTCGGGGGATCGGAACCGCTACCACCTCGACCGGGCGTATGCAGAACGCTCCAGGTTCCAGGGGTTGGTCGCCCACGGACTGTTCACGGTCTGCCATCTCGTGGCGAGCCTGGGTCGCCTCCGGCCGGCCTATGCTGTCGAGGCCCTTGAAGCTCACTTCCGGGCGCCGGTCTACTTGGGGGACAGCCTCACGCCGCTCGCCGAGGTCCAGGAGCTCTTGCAGGGGGGGA
>JBOHQS010000346.1:0-1399 GCA_050732295.1 Methylomirabilales bacterium (SeqCode) | reverse complement strand
CTTGGGATGCTTTGCCCGCGCTCGCCGCCGTAGGGACGCCGGTTACCCGGCGCCCCCGGCACAGATCCCGGCGTGCGAAACTACCGCACCGGGCTCCTCATTGATACTCGCTTCCGTAGTCAGCGAAAACGCCTTCATGCCAACACGATGCTCCGCGTCCGGGGATAAGGCACGATCCGCGGCTCAGGCAAACGAAGCAACTCCACCAATCGGTAAAACCGCCAGCCATTCATCCGATGTCGGCGGTTACGCCGCTTGAGCCACTTCAGCAGAGTCTCCAAGACCTTGGCGTGAAACTCCGTGATGGACCGGGAGTTACCCGGCAAGCCAAAGTAGTTGAAATGACCCCGCAGCTTCCACGCCACCTGCCGGAACAACTCCTTGGTGGGCAGATGCCGGTGTGTCCGCACCCAGTCGCTGAACGCCTTCAGCGCCCGGCCAAGCTTCTTGCGGGCCGTGCGCTTCATCAAACGCCGCTCGCCTTGGCGGTCCACGCTCCAGTAGAACTCGAATCCCAGAAAGGCAAACCGGCGCCGCATCCCTGGGTGGAATCGGCTGAATCGCAGGAGCCGCGTCTTCTCAGGCGCTACCTCGAGGCCAAACTTCGCGAGCCGCTTCGGTAACACCCGGTAGAAGGCTTCGGCGTCCTCACGGTACTGGAAGGCGCATACGAAATCATCCGCATAACGGATGAGGAGCGCCTTGCCCCGGCAGTGTGGCTTGACCACCCCCTCGAACCACAGGTCGAGCCCGTGGTGCAGATAGATATTCGCCAAAACCGGCGACACCACACCGCCTTGTGGAGTACCTGCCTCAGGATAGAGGAAACTGCCGTCCGGCTCCAGAACCCCCGCCTTGAGCCATTGGCCTATGAGCCCAATGAAGGACTCATCGGCGATACGCTCACGCAGCATGCGCTTGAGCCCCTCGTGGTCGAGACGGGAGAAAAATCCTTGGATGTCCGCCTCCACCACGTACCCGAAGCATCCATATTGCAGATTGAAGCCCAACGCCTGCACCGCGTCCCGGGCACCGACCCCTGGCCGGTACCCGAAGCTCACGGGTAAGAAATCGGGCTCGTAGATGGCTTCCAATATTTTGGCCACCCCGGCCTGTAGCAGCTTGTCCTCCACCACCGGAATACCCAGCGGGCGCTGCTGGCCATCCGTCTTCGGGATATAGTGGCGTCGCACCGCCTGGGCACGATACCGCTTGCCCTTCAACCGCTCCACCAAATCCTCGATGTTGGCATCGAGTTCCTGCTCGTAGTCCCGGGCCATGACCCGGTCTATCCCGCTGGCCGCGGACTTGTTCAGCCCGCGCCAGGCTTCCTTCAACAAGGCCTCGTTCAACTCCCCATACAGGTTGCCAAATCGATGTTCCTTGTCGTGTCTCGCCT
>JBOHQS010000345.1:0-1407 GCA_050732295.1 Methylomirabilales bacterium (SeqCode) | reverse complement strand
CGCGATGCCGACGACGGCCGGGACGAAGACCGCCGCGATCCGGTCGGCCAGCTGTTGGATCGGCGGCTTTGAGGCCTGGGCCTGTTCGACGAGCCTGATGATCTGCGCCAGCGCTGTCTCTCTTCCGACCCTCGTCGCCTCAAAGGTAAAGGCCCCGGTCCTGTTGAGGGTGGCCCCGAAGACGGCCGCCCCGGGCCGTTTCTCGACCGGAAGACTCTCGCCGGTCAGCATCGACTCATCCACCGCCGACGCCCCCTCGCGCACAATGCCGTCTACCGGGATCTTCTCCCCGGGGCGGACCACGATCCAGTCTCCGACCTGGACCTGCTCAATGGGGATGTCCTCCTCGACGAGACCGGCATCGGACCGACGGAGCACGCGCGCAGTCTTTGCCTGAAGCCCGATCAGCTTCTTGATCGCCTCGCTGGTCCGACCCCGCGCCCTCGCCTCGAGCCAGCGGCCGAGGATGATCAGGGTATGCAGGACCGCCACCGTCTCAAAGTAGACGGCCGCCTGTTGCTTGATCGCAAAGAAGGAAGGGGCAACCGTCGCCATCACGCTGTAGAGATATCCGGCGTTCGTCCCGAGGGAGACCAGCGTGTTCATGTCGGCGGTCCGGTGCCGTAACGTCCCGATGAAACCGCGGTGAAACTGCCAGCCGACCCACCAGTGGACCGGGGTGGCCAGGAGCAACTGCACCCACGGACTCGACAGGAGCGGCGGGATCCAGGCGGCGACGCCGTGAATCCCCATATGGGGAAGGGCCCCGATCACGATCAGGGTGCTGAGCAGGGCTCCCACCAGAAATTTTCGCTTGAGCTCTGTCGCCTCCCGTTCCCTCAGCGCCTTTTCCCGGTCTGCACCGATTTCCGAACCCGTGATCTCCAGGGGGGTATAGCCCGAGTCCTGGATGGCCCGTCTGAGATCGGTCAGCGTCGTGGCCCCGGGCAGATACGCAATCATCGCCTGCGCCGTTGCGAGGTTCACGCTCGCCCGGATCACACCCGGAAGCGCAGTGAGCGCCTCTTCTATCCGGCGGACGCAGGAGGCACAGTGCATCCCTTGAATGGGAATCACCACCTCCTCCTGAGGCACGTCGTACCCCAGGTCCTTCACCGCACGATAGAGGGCATCTGCCGAAGTCCGCGAAGGATCGAAGCGCACCGCCGCCCGCTCCACTGCGAAGTTGACCGAAGCCTGCTCGACCCCAGGCACGGCCTGAAGCCCCTTCTCAATCCGACCGGCGCAGCTGGCGCAGTGCATCCCCCGGATCGGAATATCGATGCTGACCCCGCGCGCCGTTTGCTCTTCCATCTGCCTGCTTGCCATGACGACGTAACCCTCGCGTCTATTCTCAGTCCTCGCCCTGAGCGGCTCGACTGAGGCCTCGACGGTGAGCCCTTCGGC
>JBOHQS010000344.1:0-1418 GCA_050732295.1 Methylomirabilales bacterium (SeqCode) | reverse complement strand
AACCTGGAGTGTGGCTTATGGCGAAGGCGAAATTTGAGCGGCGCAAGCCCCACGTGAACATCGGGACGATCGGGCACGTGGACCATGGGAAGACGACGCTGACCTCGGCGCTGACGAAGGTGTGTGCGGACCGGGGGATGGGGAAGTTCGTCAGCTACGACGAGGTGGCCAAGGCGAGCGAATCGCAGGGGCGGCGGGATCCGACGAAGATTCTGACGATTGCGATCAGCCACGTGGAGTACGAGACGGAGAAGCGGCACTACGCGCACGTGGACTGTCCGGGGCACGCGGACTATGTGAAGAACATGATCACGGGGGCGGCGCAGATGGACGGGGCGATCCTGGTGGTCAGTGCGGCGGATGGGCCGATGCCGCAGACGCGGGAGCACATTCTGCTGGCGCGGCAGGTGGGGGTGCCCTACATTGTGGTGTTTTTGAACAAGGCGGACAAGGTGGACGATAAGGAGTTGCTGGATCTGGTGGAGCTGGAGGTGCGGGAGCTGCTGACGAAGTACGAGTTTCCGGGGGACAAGATTCCGATCATCACGGGCTCGGCGATCAAGGCGCTGGAGGGGGAGAAGGGGGCGCTGGGGGTGCCGGCGATGCTGAAGCTGCTGGAGGCGGTGGATAGCTACATTCCGACGCCGGTGCGGGCGATCGAGAAGCCGTTTTTGATGCCGATTGAGGACGTGTTCACGATCAGCGGGCGGGGGACGGTGGTGACGGGGCGGTGCGAGCGGGGCGTGGTGAAGGTGGGGGACGAGGTGGAGATCGTGGGGTTACGGCCGACGCAGAGCACGGTGGTGACGGGGGTGGAGATGTTCCGCAAGGTGCTCGATGAGGGGCAGGCGGGGGACAACATCGGGGTGCTGCTGCGGGGGACGAAGAAGGAGGAGGTGGAGCGGGGGATGGTGCTGGCGAAGCCGAAGAGCATCACGCCGCACACGAAGTTCAAGGCGGAAGTCTACGTGTTGACGAAAGAGGAAGGGGGGCGGCACACGCCGTTTTTCAACGGGTATCGGCCGCAGTTCTATTTTCGGACGACGGATGTGACGGGGGTGGTGGGGCTGAATCCGGGGGTGGAGATGGTGATGCCGGGGGACAATGTGGCGGTCACGGCGGAGCTGATCTCGCCGATCGCGATGGACCAGGGGCTGCGGTTTGCGATCCGCGAGGGGGGGAAGACCGTCGGCTCGGGCGTCGTCACCGAAATCCTCGCGTAGCAGCGAGTAGCGCATAGCGAATAGCACGGCGGAATGGGCGCCGAGCAAAAGCCATCTCCGGCTCTTAGCTACTTGCTGTTCGCTACCCGCTACTCGCTAGGGAGTCGAGATGCGCGACATCATTGCGATGGCCTGTTCGGTCTGCAAGCAACGGAATTATTCCACGATGAAGAATAAGAAGAACGATCCGGATCG
>JBOHQS010000343.1:0-1422 GCA_050732295.1 Methylomirabilales bacterium (SeqCode) | reverse complement strand
GGGAGGACTCCCGGTTACTTCCGGGCACCGAGCAGCAACTCTCGGGGTAGCTGGCACTCGTGCTACGCCGGGTTGTGAGCCCGTGCGCTCGCCGGTAGTGCCCCAACGGGCGGTGTCATCAGGAGACGGAGTGCCCTCGGCCCAGGTTACCCGTGCGCTCTCGCGAGGTAGAACAACCCGATGGCGGCTGGTCGTGTCTCGATCTCCTCGATGTCCTGCCTGCTGGCTGGGATACTCGGTCCAGGTCGTGAGATGAGAACAGCACGGAGCCTGGACGATACCTAGATTATACCCGGACGGTGAGGTCTTGTCAACAGGCCCTTGACATATCATCCGTGGTCCGGTATAATCTAGGTATGAAGAAGATACCCAGTCTTTACGTCCGCGACTACGATGGGGACCGATTGGTGCGGGATGAAGTCGTGCCGGGCAGCGAATGGGTGCTCGCCGGAGAGGGTCAGCCCACCATCAAGCTGGACGGCACCTGCTGTATGGTGAAGGGCGGCGTGCTCTACAAGAGATACGACGCCAAGAAGGGCAAGACGCCACCGGAGGGCTTCCTCCCGGCCCAGGAAGAGCCGGACCCGGACGAATTCGGCGGCCACTGGCCCGGATGGGTGACCGTGGGAGGAGGACCGGAGGACCGGTATCATCGAGAGGCGCTCTCCAACTGCCCTAACGGGAGCCCCTTCCGTGATGGCACCTACGAGCTGCTGGGGCCAAAGGTGCAAGGGAACGCATACAGCCTCCTCCGCTACCAACTGTCCCTGCACGGACAGTTGGTGCTCGTCGACCTACCGGAGAAGCTCTCCTACGAGTCGATCCGGGACTACCTGAAGGACAAGACGCCTTGGATCGAGGGCATCGTCTGGCATCACGAGGACGGACGGATGGTCAAGGTCAAGAGAAAGGACTTCGGGTTCCCGTGGCCGAAGTAGTCAGAGAGGACCAACCGACCTACTGTAAGTGGGGCCACCGCTTCACGAAGAGGAACACCTACGTCCACGAGAAGACCGGCTGGAAGCAGTGCTTGAAGTGTAAGGCCCGTCGACAGCGAGAGTATCGGTCGCGCCAGAAGGAGAAAAACCCGTGAGAGGCCCCACCTTCCCATACCAGGCACCGGACCCGTCATACCTACCGGAGCGCCTCGCCTACTGGCAGCACCGCCTCCGCCTGGACAACTGGCGCATCGAGGCGAAGTTCGTGGACCGCAACACCCTGGAGGACGAGGTGTCCGCGATGGTCAAGACCCACCGCTGGGCCCGAATGGCAACCGTCCTCCTCTCTCAACCCGGCCAGGAGACCTCGGATGACGCGGCTACCTCCTGCAACTGGGAGCATAACCTCGTCCACGAGCTGATCCACCTGGTCCTGGATGACCTCTGCACCCAACGGGGTGCGCCTGAAGGACTCTTCGGGGCA
>JBOHQS010000342.1:0-1453 GCA_050732295.1 Methylomirabilales bacterium (SeqCode) | reverse complement strand
GCTCCAGACTGAATCCGGAGCGGCGTCTGACGAGCTATGGCGGGAAGTTGGTGACGGCGTGAGGGGGTAAGGCGGCGTATCGTGGGGGTGTTCAACGCCTCCACTTCTCCAACGAAGGAGTGATACGCCGTGTCCGACCATAACGTGATCAAACTGGCTCAGCCAGGGACCTTCACCGACCAGCTCACAGAGATTCTACGCAACGGGGCGTACGCCCTTCTGACGCAGGCCGTCGAGGCCGAGGTGGCGGAGTTCCTCAGCCGTCATGCCGGCCTCAAGACTGAGACCGGCCATCGGCGTGTCGTGCGCCACGGCCACCTGCCGGAGCGCGAGATCATGACCGGCATCGGCCCGGTCGCCGTCCGCCAGCCCCGCGTGCGCGACCGGGAGGCCGGCGCCGATGATGCCGGCCGCATCCGCTACACGCCTGCAATCCTGCCGCCCTACGCGCGGCGGTCGAAGAGCCTCGAGATGTTGATCCCGATCCTCTACCTGAAGGGCGTCTCGACCGGCGATTTCGAGGACGCGCTGGCCGCCTTGCTCGGCAAGGATGCACCAGGCTTGTCGGCCACAACGATCGCGCGGCTGAAAGAGGTCTGGATCGAGGAGCACAAGCGCTGGAACGAGCGCGACCTCTCGACCAGGCGCTACGTCTACGTCTGGGCTGACGGCATCCATCTGCAAGCGCGTTTGGAGGACGACGCGCAGTGCATCCTGGTCATCATCGGCGCAACGCCGGAAGGCAAAAAAGAGCTGATCGGCTTCATCGACGGCACGCGCGAGAGCGCCCACGACTGGCGCGCGCTGCTGCTCGATCTCAAGCGGCGCGGGCTTGCAATCGCGCCCGAGCTGGCCATCGCTGACGGCGCGCTCGGGTTCTGGAAGGCGCTCGGCGAGGTGTGGCCGACGACGCGCGAGCAGCGCTGCTGGGTGCACAAGACCGCGAACGTCCTGAACAAGCTGCCGAAGAGCCAGCATCCGAAAGCCAAGCGCGCGTTGCAGGAGATCTGGATGGCGGAAACGAGGAAGGACGCCGACTGGGCCTTCGATGCCTTCATCGAAACCTACGCGGTGAAATACGACAAGGCCGCCGAGTGCCTGAAGAAAGACCGCGAGGCGCTCCTCGCCTTCTACGAGTTCCCGGCCGAGCACTGGAAGCATCTGCGGACCACGAACCCCATTGAAAGCACCTTCGCCACCGTGCGCCACAGAACGATCCGTTCAAAGGGCTGCCTCTCGAACAAGACCGCCCGCGCCATGGTGTTCAAGCTGGTCGAGGGCGCGCAGAAGAGTTGGCGCAGGCTCGACGGCCACAACCAGTTGCCAAAACTGATTCTAGGTGTGAAGTTCACAGATGGGCTCGAGGTCGCCGCCAAGCCGGCCGCCGTTCAAGCCCAAACCGCCGCCGCCTGATCCTTCAGGCCGTCACCAAGATTCGGCGATAGCTCCCACT
>JBOHQS010000341.1:0-1459 GCA_050732295.1 Methylomirabilales bacterium (SeqCode) | reverse complement strand
CCCTTGCGGTCGCTCCGGGTGCCCGGAGCCGGTGGCGGTCCTCGTCGAAGCTCCAGTCGCGCACCCAGTGGACCTTGTTGTTCCGGTAGGGACCGCCCTTGCGGGCGGCCCCCCGGTCAGATCCCAGCGAGCGGGACTACCGCACTGGGCTCCTGCCTCGGGTACGAACGTCGAATCGCACGTCAGGGTAGGGA
Source organism: Methylomirabilales bacterium (SeqCode) (assembly GCA_050732295.1). Classification (GTDB taxonomy): domain Bacteria; phylum Methylomirabilota; class Methylomirabilia; order Methylomirabilales; family CSP1-5; genus CSP1-5. Next base: position 1,265 of record JBOHQS010000341.1, on the reverse strand, counting down.
TGCAGGGTGAGGGCAGGAGGGAGCCATCGCTTGGAAGTGCGGTCCATGCGCTTCCAGTCCAGGCGGTGGCGTTGGCTTCGGCGCCGCAGCGCCTTGAGCCAGTGCCGTATGGCCTGGTCCCGGAAGGCTCGGATCGCACGGCTGTTGCCTGGCACGGCGTAGTAGGCAAAGTGGCCTCGCGCCACGCTTGCCAACCATCGCCCCTGCTCGGGGATGGGCAGATGCCGACGTCGCATGAGTTGGTCGGCGACCTCTCGGAGCTTGGTCCGCATCCGTTTCGAGATCGTGACGCGCTTTAGCCAGAAGCGTCCCTTCTTGTTCTTCGCACAGATGTGCGTGAAGCCGAGGAAGTCGAACGTCTCGGGCTTGCCGAGGCCGCGCCTTGCCCGACGTTCGGCCGCGAACCGGCCGAACTCGATCAGGCGCGTCTTGTCGGCGTGCAGCTCCAGACCGAACTTCGCTAACCGCTCGCGGAGGTCGGCGAGGAAACGCTGCGCGTCAGCCTGATGCTCGAACCCGGCGACAAAGTCGTCAGCGAAACGCACGATGATCACGTCACCGTGTGCCTGCCGGTTCCTCCACTGCCGGGCCCACCGGTCGAAGACGTAGTGAAGATAGACGTTGGCGAGCAAGGGCGAGGCCGAAGCCCCTTGGGGCGCCCCGACCTCGCTCGCCGTCCACTTCCCGTCCTCGATGACCCCCGCGCTCACCCACCTGCGGATGAGGCGAAGGACCCGCTTGTCCGCGATCCGGTGCCCGAGGAACTTCGCCATCCAGCCATGATCGAGGCTGGTGAAGAAGTCGCGGATGTCCGCGTCGAGCACCCAGTTCACCTTCTTCCGGCCGATCCCGGTGGCGAGCGCATCCAACGCATCGTGCGGGCTGCGCCCTGGCCGGAACCCGTAGGAGAAGCCGCAGAAGTCCACCTCGTAGATGGCGTTGAGCACCTCGACGACGGCCCGCTGGACGATCTTGTCCTCCAGCGTGGCGATGCCGAGCGGCCGCTGCCGCCCGTCCGCCTTCGGGATGTACACCCTCCGAGATGGGCTTGCCCGGTAGGCGCCGCTGTGCACCCGTGCATGCAGGTCCTGAAGGTTGGCCTCCAGGTCCTGCCCGTAGGTTGCCCACGTCACCCCGTCCACCCCCGGCGCGGCCTGGGGGCGGATCGCCCGGTAGGCCGCTCGGAGGCGGTGCAGGTCGACGTGGTGCAGCAGCGCCGTGCACCGTGCGTCCTTGTCCCTTCGTGCTACTTCACGCACACGGTC
>JBOHQS010000340.1:0-1468 GCA_050732295.1 Methylomirabilales bacterium (SeqCode) | reverse complement strand
TGCCATCTTCGCTCAATACCAAGGGGTCCAGGGTCCCTTCCGGTCCGGGGCTCGCGCGATCTTCATAGAAGGCCTCGAAGTCTCGGCTCACCTTCGCCGCCAACTCCTCGGCCTGACGCTTGGGCACTTGGCCCCCCGTGGTCGTCTCAATCGCGCGCACCGCCTGATCAAACGAGCCGCGCGCCACCTCAAAGGCCAAACGCTCCCGCAGCCCGTGCGAGTAGCTGTCCTTGGGCAGATTGAGCTCCCCATCGAGCGGAAACAGGCTTCCCTCCTCCGGGGCACTATAACCACATCGCCTCACCTCGACCTCTCCAAAGATCGTCACCAGCCGCCTTCGACACCCCTCTCGTACATGGCGTCGTACCACACCATCGGTACCCCGCACATCCGCCTCTCGCCTCTCCGCCCCCGCACGCACATCGAGGTGCCCTTGCAGCAACCGCCTCATGAGCTCCGTGCCCCCGCGCCAGATCAATCGTTCCACTTCACCATGTTCCATGCTCAGCACCGCCGCCGACTGCAACCGATCTACAATCAAGGCAAACTGCTCGCGGGCCGACGCAAACTCCTCCGTGCCTCGGCTGATAATGTATGCTTGCTTCATGAGGGGGCCTCCTATGTGGGACGTATGACTTTCCGAAACCCATACATACCACGGAGCGCCCTCTCTTCCAAGCTTTTCCCGCTCTAACCTATTGATCCATAGTCGTTATAAAAGATCTTCACCCATTAAATTTATTCCCCGCGGTCATTCCGCGGAGACCTGAGCGATGGGGTTTCCAAGGGGAGAGGCGCAGCTCTTCCTTTGGTCGCCCCACGGGGTTGTATACCCCGTGGTGGGCGAAATCCAAATTGACTTTCGCTGTTATCAGGGACTATATGCACGTAAGAACATATTTACTAAGCAATAGGCCCCACTAGAATGCTTATACCTGGATTAGTTATTAACGAAAATATGTATGATTGTACATAACAACCGACAGCGCGACCGGTGAACGGTCGTGGATGAGCTGTCGGGCGCGCTGCAAACGGCGCTAGTCCTCATTGGCCGGATGGACCCGGGTTTGGCCGAGATCGTGTGGCTGTCGCTGCAGGTGAGTGTGACGGCGGTGCTGCTCGCGTCCTTCATTGGGTTCCCGCTCGGCGCGGGACTCGCGCTCAGCCGCTTCCCGGCACACAAGCTCGTGATTGTGTTGCTCAATGCCCTCATGGGGTTGCCGCCCGTGGTCGTCGGGCTGACCGTCTACCTGCTGTTGTCGCGCTCGGGGCCTTTCGCTGAGCTCGGGCTGCTGTTTACGCCCACGGCGATGATCATCGCGCAGTTCATCCTGGTCACGCCGATCATCAGCGCGCTCACGCGCCAGACGATCGAAGACCTGTGGTCGGAATACGAGGAACAATTGCGTTCGCTCGGGGCGGGCCGGGGCCGGGCCCTGCTTACGCTGCTCTGGGAAGGGCGTTATAG
>JBOHQS010000339.1:0-1519 GCA_050732295.1 Methylomirabilales bacterium (SeqCode) | reverse complement strand
ACCATCTTGAAGGTGGCCTGGATGCCCAGCTTGCGTCGCGCGTCGCGGATGGTGAGTTCATTGGAGCCGGTCAGTTGGGCCAGCCTCCGGTCGGCGAACCCCATCGCCTTGGCGGCGCGCAACCTCTCGGGGCTTAGCAGGCGCAGGAGGGTCTTGGACCCGGTCTGTACTATTTCTTCTTCCATCTCGACGATCTCACGGATGTTCTCCAAGAACCACGGGTCGATCCGGGTCAGTTCATGAACCTCTCGTACGTCCATCTTGAGACGGAAGGCATCGGCGATGTAGAAGAGGCGTTCCCAGGTGGGGACACGGAGTCGCTCCCGGACGGCCTCCCGCCAGGCCTCGCCGCTTATCTCGGTGAGCCGTGAGCCGCGGGCCGCGCACCGGCTCTCCAGGCCGTAGATATCAATCTCCAACGAGCGGATGGCCTTCTGGAGTGCCTCCTTGAAGGTGCGACCGATGGCCATCACCTCGCCTACCGACTTCATCTGGGTCGTGAGCGTTTCATCCGCCCCCGGGAACTTCTCAAACGCAAAGCGGGGGAGCTTCACCACGCAGTAGTCCAGCGTCGGCTCGAAGGAGGCAGGTGTGGATTGGGTGATGTCGTTCTTGATCTCGTCGAGGGTATAGCCCACCGACAGGAGGGCGGCGATCTTGGCGATGGGGAAGCCGGTCGCCTTGCTGGCCAGGGCTGAGGACCGGGAAACCCTGGGGTTCATCTCGATCACGACCAATCGGCCATCGGTGGGTCCGACGGCGAACTGGATGTTAGACCCACCGGTCTCCACGCCGATCTCCCGGATGATGGCGATGGCCGCGTCCCGCATGATCTGGTATTCCTTATCGGTGAGGGTCTGCGCGGGGGCGACGGTGATGGAGTCTCCGGTGTGGATCCCCATCGGATCGAAGTTCTCGATGGAGCAGACGATGACCACGTTGTCCTTCCGGTCCCGCATGACCTCCAGCTCGAACTCTTTCCACCCGATGACGGACGCCTCGATCAGGACCTGATGGACCGGGCTCGTGCTAAGGCCCCACTGGACGTGCTCTTGGAACTCCTCCCGGTTGTAGGCGATGCTGCCGCCGGTCCCGCCCAGGGTGAAGGAGGGACGGATGATAGCGGGAAAGCCGACCCGCTCGATGATCGCATCGGTCTCCTCGATCGACCGGGCGTATCCGCTCTGCGGCACCTCGAGCCCGATCCGGGCCATGGCCTGTTTGAAGAGATCCCGATCCTCGGCCTTCTTGATCGTCTCGAGGGGTGCCCCGATCAGCTCCACCTGGTACTTGTCCAGGATGCCGCTTTCGCCCAACGTCAGGGCGAGATTGAGTCCGGTCTGCCCCCCGAGGGTCGGGAGGAGGGCATCCGGGCGCTCCCGCTCGATGACTCGCTCCAGGATTTCGGGGGTCAGCGGTTCCACATAGGTGCGGTGGGCCATCTCCGGATCGGTCATGATGGTGGCGGGATTCGAGTTGACCAGGACGATCTCGAACCCCTCCTGCCGCAGGACCTTGC
>JBOHQS010000338.1:0-1523 GCA_050732295.1 Methylomirabilales bacterium (SeqCode) | reverse complement strand
GGTCAAGCCCCTGTTCCTCTCGGCGAGCCGTGGGGTGATCCGTGCCAACGATCCGGTTGAGTTCGTTGCTGCCTTTCACCGCCTGGCCGCCATCCTGCGTCGGCCGGAGGTCGCGGCCCAGGGCGGCTCCTTCGCGCGGCAGGTCTTGGTCGAGACCTATATCCCCGGGTTGGAGGTCGCCGTCGAGGGGCTCCTCTCGAGAGGCCGGCTCGGGGTGCTGGCCATCTTCGACAAGCCGGATCCCCTGGAAGGCCCGTTTTTCGAGGAGACGATCTACGTCACCCCATCGCGCCTGCCGGATTCGGTGCAGCAATCGATCGTTTCCTGCACGGCACAGGCAGTGGCCGCCCTCGGTCTTGAGCACGGGCCCATCCATGCGGAACTTCGGGTCAATGATCAGGGGCCGTGGATCCTCGAGGTCGCGCCGCGCTCCATCGGGGGTCTGTGCTCTCGCGCGCTGCGCTTTGGCGAGGACATATCTCTCGAGGAGCTGATCCTTCGGCACGCGATGGGGCTCGAGACAGGCTCCCTGGTGCGCGAGAGGCAGGCGGCCGGGGTGATGATGATCCCGATCGCGCAGGCCGGGATCCTGAAGGAGGTGCGGGGCCACCCAGAGGCTCAAAAGGTTGAAGGGATTGAAGAGATTCGACTGACCGTCCCGGTGGGGCAGGAGGTCATCCCTTTGCCGGAAGGGGCGCGTTACCTGGGATTCATCTTCGGCCGCGACGCCACCCCGGAGCGGGTCGAGGCGGCGCTGCGTGAGGCGCATCGGCGGCTGGAATTCATGATCACCCCGCCCTGTAAGACGGGCGCGGAAGCTTCCGGTTGACAAGCGCGGGCAATTACGATTAGGATGAGAGCTACGGCAGGCGTGTCGGCTGTGTCTTGCCGGTGAGTGGATCAGGGGGCTCGACCCTGTAAGGAGGAGGCAATGCTTACGATTACCGATGCGGCCAAGAAGAAGATCCTGGCGCTTTTCGAAGGCGAGGAGCAGAAGGATCTCGCGCTGCGCGTGGCGATCAGGGGACGCGGCCCCGGTGGTTTCCGGTACGAACTGCAGTTCGTGGGCGCAGAGGAGAGGGGGGCCGAGGACACCGTGGTCAATGCCGGGGGTTTCGATGTGCTCGTCGATCCCGACAGCGCCCCCAACCTGAAGGGCGCGACGGTCGATTTTTTGGATGGCGTCACCGAAAGCGGGTTCAAGGTCGACAATCCGAACCCCCTCTGGACGGACCCCAAGGCGCAGGCCGTCCAGGAGGCGATCGACACCCAGATCAACCCAGGCGTGGCTAGCCACGGCGGGCACGTCGCCCTCCTCGATGTCAAGGATGATATCGCCTACATCGCCCTCGGCGGGGGTTGCCAGGGGTGCGGGATGGCCGATGTGACCCTCAAGCAGGGGATCGAGGTCTTGCTCAAGGAGGCGGTCCCCGAGATCCGCCAGGTCATCGATACGACCGATCACGCTGCGGGGAAGAATCCCTTTTACCAGCCCTCCAAGGGCGGCACCTCTCCCTTCGCGT
>JBOHQS010000337.1:0-1525 GCA_050732295.1 Methylomirabilales bacterium (SeqCode) | reverse complement strand
GACGAAAGCGGCGGGGCCCCTCGGCTGGCGACGGCCTGGGAAACCGAGGCGCGATCCGTGCCGCTGTTCTTTGCACGGATCGTGAACACGGAGGGACCCAGGCCGTAAGCCGCCGAACAGGGTCGCTGCGAGAGGCCCGGAGCGAGGGGGCGAAGGTGCTGCTCCAACACATTCTCACAAGCGGACGGGGATCCCACGCCCCTTCAGGTACGCCTTGGCCTCACCGACCGAGATCTCCCGGAAGTGGAAGATAGAGGCCGCAAGGGCCGCATCGGCCCCCCCCTCGACAAGGGCCTCGTACAGATGCTGCATCGTCCCGGCCCCCCCAGAGGCGATCACGGGTACACCGACGCGCCTGGCGACCGCGCGCGTCAGTTCCAGATCGTACCCGTCGCGCGTTCCATCCCGGTCCATGCTGGTCAGGAGAATCTCCCCCGACCCCGCCGCTACCCCCCGCTCTGCCCAGGCCACCGCATCCAAACCTGTGGGTGTGCGACCGCCGTGGATGTATACCTCCCAACGCGGAGCAAGAGCTGAGGGGTGAGGGGTGAGGGGTGAGGGGTCCAGTGGTGACTCCGGACGCCGTTTGGCATCGATGGCGAGGACGATGCACTGACTTCCGAATCGCTCCGCGGCCTCTCGGATGAGGCTGGGATTCTCTACCGCCGCGGTATTGAGGGAGACCTTATCCGCCCCGGCCAGGAGGAGGGCACGGATGTCCTCCAGATCCCGGATGCCGCCCCCGACGGTGAGAGGAGTGAAGGCCCGTTCGGCTGTCTGCTCGACGACCCCGATCAGGATCTTGCGGCGCTCCGCCGATGCGGTGATGTCGAGGAAGACCAACTCGTCGGCTCCCTCGCGATCGTACCGCTCGGCCACCTCGGCTGGATCGCCCGCGTCTCTCAGGTCCACGAACCTGGTCCCCTTCACCACCCGGCCATCCTTGACATCAAGACAGGGGATGATCCGCTTCGCTAGCATCGACGAACCGTCTCCCCTGCCGCCACGGCGAGCGCCGTCTCGAGCTGTACCGCGCCGCTGTACAGGGCCTTGCCCAGGATGGCCCCCGCCACGCCTGCGATGGTACGGAGCCGGCGAATGTCGTCCAAGCGGGCGATGCCCCCTGAGGCGAGGACCGGGTGCCGGCTTTGCCTCGCCATCGCTTCCAATCCCTCGAAATTGGGCCCCTCCAATGTTCCATCTTTCAGGATATCGGTGTAGAGGATCGCCGCCAACTCCAGGGAAGCGACTCTCTCGAGCACCTCCGCCACCGAATGGTCCGAAAGTTCACGCCACCCCTCGATGGCCACCCTTCCCTCCTTGGCATCGAGGGCGAGGACAATCCGCCTCGGATAGGCCTCGCAGATCTGCTCCAGAAAATCCGGGTCCCGAATCGCGGAGGTGCCGACCACCGCCAGGGCGACACCGGCCTCAAAGGCCGCCCCAACCGATTCCAGGGTTCTGAGGCCACCCCCCGCCTGGACCGGAATCGTGACCGACCGCGCCACTGCCGCGATCAGCGCGC
>JBOHQS010000336.1:0-1527 GCA_050732295.1 Methylomirabilales bacterium (SeqCode) | reverse complement strand
CCGATGCCCCTTGACGAGCCGTTAGGGTGCGCCGGGAAAACCGGCAAGGTGTGAAGGAGTGAAAGTCTCCGACAGTGAAGGTTTAGCCAACCACACTGGCCCCGAGTCATGCGTTGTAGTCGGTGACGGCTGTGGCGAAGCGTTGACAGGGGAACGTGCAGGCAGGGTATTGAGCCCCGAAATCAAAGTTCTTTCCAGGTGCCGACGCGCTCCTAACACGCGGAAGGCAATACGGCCTACGCCGACAAGGCGAGGCGTAGGCCGGCTCGGCGGGGTCGAAGACCCCTGGCATGCACGGAAACATCTGGCACGGGACCCGGGAGGCGCCGCCCTTGGCCTTGGGGAATCCAAGGTCCGCACGGAGAACCCAAGAGGGTACGGCCGTGATGCACGAGGGTGGCGAGTCGGACAGTCTCATAGTACCTGAGAAGCAACCGAACAATATGGAGGCATGGACTATGATGGGTGGCTATGGTGAGCCCTACACGGGCACGCAGGTGGAAACGCCGGAGACAGCCAAGGGTGACTCTAAAGTCCTCTGTCGGGAACATGATGAAATGGCGGAAGTTGTGGAGGGAAGGGGACTGGCCAAGGGGAACCTGGGCGGGTGTAACAGGGACCGGACGCAGTGCCGGGAAGCCCTGCAACAGGCACTTGACCGGGTACGACAGGCGGCGCGCAGGGTGCGCCTTTTGTTGACTGCGTTATGGCACCACGTCTACGACATCGATCGGCTCCGGGAGGCGTACTACAGTGTCAATCGCCGAGCGGCGCCGGGGGTGGATGGAGAGACGTGGGCTGCCTACGGAGGGGATTTAGAGGCCAATCTCAGGGACCTCTCCGGCCGGCTCAAGCGTGGGGGATACCACGCCCAGCCGGTGGAGCGGGTATATATCCCGAAGCCCGATGGCCGCGAGCGCCCTATCGGTATACCGACGCTGGAGGACAAGATCGTCCAGCGGGCGACGGTGGAAGTGCTCAATGCGGTCTACGAGGTGGACTTTCTAGGGTTCTCCTACGGGTTCCGGCCCGGACGGAGTCCCCACGATGCATTGGATGCGGTGACGGTCGGGATAGAGAAGCGCAGTATCAACTGGGTGCTCGATGCCGACATCCGTGGATTCTTCGATACGCTGGACCACGCATGGTTAGTCAAATTCATCGAGCATCGGATCGGGGACCGGCGTGTGGTGCGTCACATCCGAAAGTGGCTGAACGCCGGTATAGTCGAGGATGGGCAATGGCGAGGTCAGGAGGAAGGGACCCCCCAAGGAGGGAGCGTGAGCCCGTTGCTCGCGAACATTTACCTCCACTACGTCTTTGACCTGTGGGCTGAGCAATGGCGAGGTCGTCACGCGCGCGGTGATGTCATCATCGTGCGCTACTGCGATGACTTCATTGTTGGCTTTCAGTACCAGGACGAGGCCGAGCGGTTTTGGGTTGAGCTTCGGGAGAGGTTTCACGGATTCAACCTGGAACTGCACCCTGAGAAGACCCGGCTCATCGAGTTTGGCCGCTTTGCGGCAG
>JBOHQS010000335.1:0-1538 GCA_050732295.1 Methylomirabilales bacterium (SeqCode) | reverse complement strand
TCGAGCAGGAGGGCCCCAAGGCCTGTCTCGATGGCGTCTCGGGGGTCCTGGTTCCCGGAGGCTTTGGCACCCGCGGGATCGAGGGGAAGATTGCGGCGATCACGTATGCGCGAGAGGAAGAAATTCCGTTTTTCGGCATCTGTCTGGGGATGCAGTGCGCCGTGATCGAGTTCGCCCGCCAGGTCGGCAATCTCAGAGGGGCGAATAGTCGAGAGTTTGACCTCGAGACCCCGCATCCGGTCATCGACCTGATGCCCGAACAGCGAGGGATCACCAACCTGGGAGGAAGTATGCGGCTCGGGGCATACCCGTGTCGCCTGCGGCAGGATTCCCGGGCCTTTGAGGCGTACGGCAAGGACGAGGTCGCGGAGCGGCACCGACACCGATACGAGGTGAGCAACGAATACCGGGACCTGCTGGAGAGGCATGGGCTCGTCATGAGCGGGGCATCGCCCGACGGGAAGTTGGTGGAGATGATCGAGCTTGCCAATCATCCATGGTTCGTGGGCTGTCAGTTTCACCCGGAATTCAAGTCCCGCCCGGGACAGCCTCACCCCCTCTTCCGGGCCTTCATCCGAGCGACCCTGCAGTACCGGAAGCAGCGATGAGGGGACGGCTCTCGACCGCGCCTGCCCTGGCCCAGAGGAGAGAAGATAGCCGTGCGGACGCGTGAGGTCTCGATAGGCCAGGTGAGGATCGGGGGGAACAATCCGCTGGCCCTCATTGCCGGGCCGTGCGTGATCGAGGGGGAGGAGCCCCTCCTCATGGTGGCGGAGCGGCTGCAGGAAATCTGCGGCCGGGTGGGGATCCCCGTCGTCCTCAAGTCCTCGTACGACAAGGCGAACCGAACCTCGCTTCAGTCCTTCCGAGGGCCGGGGATCGAGCGGGGGCTCGAGTTCCTCCGCCGGGTGCGGGAAAAGACCGGGCTGCCGGTCCTCACCGATGTGCATGAGGTAGCCCAGGTTGCACTGGCGGCGGAGGTCGTGGACGCGCTGCAGATCCCGGCCTTCCTCTGCCGACAGACCGACCTTCTCCTCGCTGTGGGCCACAGTGGCCGGGCCGTCAACGTGAAGAAGGGACAGTTCCTCTCACCGGGCGAGGTTTCCCGGGTGGTGGAAAAGGTGGTCTCCACCGGCAATCACCGACTGTTGATCACCGAACGCGGGACGAGTTTTGGCTACAACAACCTCGTCGTGGATATGCGGGCCTTGCCGATGATGCGGGCCATCGGCTACCCAGTGGTCTTTGATGCCACCCATAGCCTTCAGCTTCCCGGGGGGACCGGCGTGGCCTCGGGAGGTCTCAGGGAGTATGTCCCTCATCTGGCGCGCGCGGCGGTGGCGGCGGGTTGTGATGCCATCTTCATGGAGGTCCACCCGGACCCGGATCGCGCTCCATCGGATGGGGCCACCATGTGGCCGCTCGGAGAACTCGAGTCGCTCCTGCGGTCGCTTCTCCGGATCGCCGCCGCCGCCCACGGTTGATCACGGTCAATGGGGTCTATAGGAGGCGCTGGACCGCGTGATGGAGCATCGCAC
>JBOHQS010000334.1:0-1548 GCA_050732295.1 Methylomirabilales bacterium (SeqCode) | reverse complement strand
GCGCGTGGATAGATCAGTCGAGGAACCTGGGAGACCCGCTCGGGTGGGGGGAGAGCTCCCAACGGGCTGCGGGAAGAAATAACCGCAGGCCGGCCCGGTGCGGGAGTCGGACAGGCTCATAGTAGCGCGGAAGCGGGTAACGACCGTGGAGCGAAGGGGCCTGAATGCGAGCGTGCTTGGGTAAGAGGAGGGGAAACCCGCTTGGATGAGAATCCCACTACGGAGAATCGGCGGCTCGGTAACGGGCTGCCCGAGAGTGTTTCCTCGCTGAGACTGAAGCTCAACCGCAAAGCCGTAGCCGAGCCGAAGTTCCGGTTCTATGCGTTGTATGACCGGGTGTATCGCCCCGATGTGCTGGCGGCGGCGTGGGAGCGGGTGCGTGCCAACGGCGGTGCGCCGGGCGTGGATGGGGTCACGATTGCGCAGATTGAAGCGCACGGGCCACAGGCCATGCTGGCGCAGTTGCACGAGCAGTTGCGCGCACACGCCTACCGGCCCAAGCCCGTGCTGCGGGTGCATATCGCCAAGCCCGATGGGCGGTGCCGTCCGTTGGGCATTCCGACGGTGGTCGATCGCGTGGTGCAAACGGCGGCGTTGCTGATCCTGGAGCCGATCTTCGAGGCCGATTTCGAGGACTGCTCCTACGGGTTTCGGCCGGGCCGCAACGCGCATCAGGCGCTCGCGGAGATCCGCTCTCATCTGGAGCGGGGCTTCCAGGCGGTCTATGACGCGGACCTGAAGAGTTACTTTGATTCGATCCCGCACGATCGGCTGCAGGCGTGTTTGCGCCTGCGCATCACCGACCGCGCGGTGCTCAAGCTCATCCGGCTGTGGTTGCAGGCGCCGGTGGTGGAGCCGGGCGCGGGGGAGAGGAGCACGGTGAAGGTGAGTCGCGCCGAGCAAGGCACCCCGCAAGGGGGCGTGATCTCGCCCTTGCTGTCCAATCTCTACCTGCACTGGTTTGATCGGCGCTTCCAACGTCGGGAGGGGCCGGGGCACTGGGCCAAGGCGAAACTGGTGCGCTACGCCGATGATTTCGTGGTGCTGGCGCGCTACGTGGGGCCGCAGGTCCAGGGTTGGATCGAACACACGCTCGAAGGGTGGCTGGGACTGAGGCTTAACCGCGAGAAGACGCGCGTGGTGGACCTGAAGCAGGAAGGGGCGAGCCTGAATTTCCTCGGTTACACGTTTCGCTACCAGCGCGATCGCCAAGGGCGGGAGCGTCGTTATCTTAACGTGACGGTATCGGAGCAAGCGCTGAAGCGGGCGCGGCAACGGGTGCATGAGCTCACCGAGCGTTCGATGAGCCACCGGCCCGTGCCTCAGCTCGTAACAGAACTCAACCGCTACCTGCGAGGCTGGGCGAACTACTTCGGCTATGGGCAGCCGCGGCGGGCGTTTCACGCGGTCAATGCGCAGGTGCACTACCGGCTTGTGCAACATCTGCGGCGGCAACGCAGCCAACGCGCCTACCGGCCCGCGCCGGGGGAGAGCTTCTCCGCTCACTTCCAGCGTCTGGGTCTCGTGTCGCTGTGAACGCGACCGCGC
>JBOHQS010000333.1:0-1551 GCA_050732295.1 Methylomirabilales bacterium (SeqCode) | reverse complement strand
GTAGTAGTTGGGTACGGTCCAGACACATAGGTAACAGTTTAGTCCGAGGACATGGGTAACACTTCGTTCATACTGGGGTCCTTTGAATTGAGAAGGTACCCCGATGGCTTGGAGTCGAACGTCACCCATGGACCAGAGAACACAATTCATCGCCGACTATCTACGGCGTAGTTTATCCATCACCGAGCTTTGCGAGCACTATGGCATCAGCCGCAAGAGCGGCTACAAGTGGATTGAACGCTACGAGCGAGAGGGTCCCGCGGGCTTGGCCGAGCGCTCCCGACGCCCGCATGTGTGCCCGACCCAGACGCCCGAGGAGGTGGTGCAGGCGCTCATTGAAGCGCGAGAGCGCCATCCCTCCTGGGGCGCGAAGAAGCTCTTGGCGTTGCTTTCCCGGCGCCATCCCGATGGGGTTTGGCCGGCCCGCTCCACCGTCTGCGACCTCCTCGATCGGCACGGCTTGGTCCGCAAGCCCCGGGCGCGCCGCCGCGTAGGCCACCCCGGCAAGCCTAGCACCGCGATGAGCGCCCCGAACGGGGTGTGGTGTGCCGACTTCAAAGGCCAGTTCAAGACCCGTGACGGTCTCTATTGCTATCCCTTGACGGTCACCGACGGCTACAGCCGCTATCTGCTGGGCTGCCAGGCCCTGAGCTCGACCGCGGTGGCCAAGGCCAAACCGGTGTTTGCGCGTCTCTTCGGGGAGTTCGGGCTCCCCGAACGCATTCGCACCGACAACGGGGTGCCCTTTGCCACCACCACGCTCGCCCGCCTGTCCTCGCTGTCGGCCTGGTGGGTGCGGCTCGGGATCTTGCCCGAGCTCATCGAACCGGGCAAACCCCAACAAAACGGCAGCCATGAACGCATGCATCGGACCCTCAAGGCCGAGACCACCCGCCCACCGGCGGGCAACCGCACCGCCCAGCAGAAGCGCTTCAACGGCTTCCGCCGGGAATTCAACCACGAACGCCCCCACGAGGCGATCGAGATGAACACCCCCGCCTCCCTCTATGAGCCCTCGCCAAGGCCCCTGCCCTCAAAGCTGCCCCCACTCGACTACCCCGGCCACTTCGAGGTGCGCTACGTGAGCTTCAACGGGGGCATCCGTTGGAAGCGGGATTGGGTCAACGTCAGCATCGTGTGCGCCGGGGAGTACGTGGGGCTCGAGGAGATCGATAATGGTATCTGGAACGTCTACTTTGGCCCTCTCAAACTCGGTCGCTTGCTCGAAGAACACATGCGGATCGAAGATGCCAACGGAAAGCTCAAGCGCAGAACCGCAAGAGCCTGAGCAGGTTCTGTCTGCCTCAAGCAGTTCCTCGGACCTTGAGGGGCCTGTGGACTTGTGGATAACGTCCCTGTTACCCACAGGGTCCACAGGCCTATGCTGTGGATATGTGGACAACCTCCCTGTTGCCCACATACCCACAGCCCTGTAATCTATCGAAATCAACAAAAGAGCCTCAAGGAGGTGCTGGAATCGTTATAAAACTGTTACCCATGTCCCCGGACTTTTTTGTTACCTATGTCCCCGACCGTTCATTCTGTAGTTTC
>JBOHQS010000332.1:0-1554 GCA_050732295.1 Methylomirabilales bacterium (SeqCode) | reverse complement strand
CAATGCACTCTTTGGCTATGCCATGGACTACAAGCCCTTCTCATAGGTAGGATCATATAACTATATGATATATAAAGACAACTAACTCGGGGAACTTTTGGGCCTTCCCGCGATCTGATCAACTTTGATCGGTAAATCAAGATGATCGGGGAGGGGAGGATGGAGCGAGAGAAAATCAGTACGTTCGCGGAAAAGTTCAAGAAGGCCTTCTCGGAAGACGTGCTCAATGAGCTCGGCAAGGCGACCCGCTACTGTCATCGGGTGCGCCAGCTCACCCCCTATCGAATGGTGATGACGCTGATGGCCTTGTTTGCGGGCACGCGGGTGGAAAGCTTGGCAGATCTGCAACGGGGGTTCAATGCACTCTTTGGCTATGCCATGGACTACAAGCCCTTCTACGACCAACTGGCCAAGCGGGAATTTGCCGTGTTCATGCGCGAGACGGCGCGTGGGCTTTTGGAGACGCTGGTGATCCGCGTGCTGGGCGTGGCGCCGGGAGGCGCCTTCTCGGAGTTTCGCCGCATCGTCATCCAGGATGGCAGCTCCTTCGCGATCAAGGACGCCCTGAAGGAGGTCTTTCCGGGCCGGTTCAAGAAGGTGAAGCCGGCAGCGGTCGAGTTGCATGCGACCTTGGATCTCCTGGACGAATCGCTTTCCAAAGTGACCCTGACGGCCGACACCGCGAGCGAGCGCGCCGCGCTGCCAAAGGCCTCGAGTCTTTGGGGCTCGTTGCTCTTGGCCGACCGCGGCTACTTCGACCGGGACTATCTCTTGGAACTGACGAAGGCGGGGGCGAGCTTCATCATCCGTGCCCCCAAGGGCTTGAATCCAAAGGTGCTGGAGGCCTTCGATGCGCAAGGCCAACGGATACGACGGTTCTGTGGCAAACCGCTCAAGACGCTCCGCATCGCGAAGCGGGGGGCGGTGGATCTGCGCGTGCGCTGGAAGGTCCAGGGTCAGTCCCTCGAATGCCGTCTCATCGTCACGTGGAATTCCTCGACCAACGAGTTTCAATACCTGGCCACCAACCTCCCGCCCGGGCGCTACTCCGTCTATGAAGTGGCCAAGGCCTATCGCCTGCGCTGGCAGGTGGAGCTCTTGTTCAAGGAATGGAAGTCCTATGCGAACCTGCATGCCTTCGATACCCAAAACCCCGCCATCGTCGAAGGACTCATCTGGGCAGCCATCGGCGCCGCTGCGCTGAAGCGCTTCCTCGCCCACACGGCCCAAGTCGTGGCCGGTGTCGAGACCTCCACCCGCAAAGTAGCGATGTGCGCCGTGCATTTCCTGAACGACATCCTGCGCGCACTGATCTCAGAGATCGAGAATCGCTTTCTTGACGCCTTTGCACGCGCCATCGACTACCTCGCCGGGAACGCAAGACGCGCACACCCTAAACGGGATCGACAACGTGGGCGGCTGCAATTCGGCCTGGAACCGATTTTTGCGGCTCCTTAACTACATAACCTATGTAGTAGAGGTCAGTCATGCTAATCGAAGTGATCCGTCACCCCGGCAGGGATTGCCGGGGTCCAGGATGCAGGACAGCACCTA
>JBOHQS010000331.1:0-1557 GCA_050732295.1 Methylomirabilales bacterium (SeqCode) | reverse complement strand
TCTACGAGATCCTCCGGATCCTCGGCCAGGGGTTTGAGGACATCCGGCCCATTGACGTCTGTTCCGCCACCGAGAACCTGTACGCCATCCGGTACTGTGATCTTGAAGACCGGCACATCGTGACCATGGAGTTCGATCAGGGGTTCCAACTGGTCGCAGAGCATCGAACCCACCTCGCGGAATGGATGGGCGAGGACGAGTACCAGGCGTTTGGGTGGGGGGCGTGGTGTCCCTGGAGCATCTAATCAACGCAGACCGATGACCGTTGACCGATGACCGACGGAAACGGCAATGAGCAATCCAGGGACGGGTATCGGTCGTCTGTCATCGGTCATCGCGCGGTACGGGGATGGGTTGGCGCTTTCGGCTCGCGAAGAAGGAGGTGGGAGACCGGGGTCTCCTCATGGAAGGCCGGGCATCTCACGAGGGGAGCCGGGAGGAGGTAGAGTTTTTTCTCTTCATCGGATCTGACTATGGCACGGCCGACGTCCATTCGCTACGCAAGGAGTCCTTTGCCCTCATCGACTACTTCGCAGGGTTCCTGGGACCGCCGGCGAGCGGACCCCACCCGATCAATATCGGAGAACTGATGGACAGCGAGGACGAGATTCCGGTGAACGCCTTTTGGCGCATCCGAGAAGATCACCGCGCAGAGATCGTTGCGGGGCTACTCAAGGCCCTGGAGGGTCAGGAGAAGAGGGATGGATAAGGGGCTCCGGGTCCAACAGATGCGGCGATACATCCACTCCAGGGAAAAAGAACTCCTCTCCACGATCACAGAGATGACCGAAGACCAGCTCCGATGGACCGTCCGCGTGTTCGCCGACTGCCTGGACGAGACCAGCCGGACCCTCTGCCTGGAAGGGTACAGCGAATACCTCCCCTTCGAGAGGATCCAAACCTTCGTCGCCTCCTTCATCCCTCAGTACACCCAACTGGCCCTCGCGGACCTCGACCTCAAGAGCCAGGTCGAAGGCTCGGGCCTCAGCGCCCTGACGGAAGAGGAGCTGCAGAACATGTCCTGCGCCGAGAAGTGGTACCTGCTGGCCTCGGACGAAGAGGCCCTCACCCCGACGCAGCTCCGGCGGGAGATGGCCCGGCTCCTGTTCTGCCGGAACTATGACCTGTACTGCGATCTCACCCTTTCCATGGCGGCCATCGAGTTCCCCAGCTACTTTGAAATCCAAGAGTCGTTCGCCAGGCTGTCCCCCGAAGATCTCCGCGCCCTCAGGAACAGGCTCCTGCCCAAGACCCAGGAGGTGGACAAGGCCCCACCCGAGGCCGCAGAGGAGATCTTGCTGGGCATCCGCGAGGAGATCGCCCGAGCCATTTCCCTCGACAGACGCCTGGACAGCCTCTTTGAAGGCGCGATGCAGCGGATTCCCACGGGAGGAGACCAGGTCGCGGAAGCGACAGCGGCCCCGGATACGCCAGCGATGTCCCGGGAGGAGCTCCAGTTATCCGTCAAGGCCCTCACCGACCCCATGACGGTCGACGAGATGCGCCGCGAACTTTCCCCCCTCAAGGCTCGCTACCCCTCCTTCTATGACATCCCAG
>JBOHQS010000330.1:0-1562 GCA_050732295.1 Methylomirabilales bacterium (SeqCode) | reverse complement strand
GTGAGGTAGGATGGAAAAAATGGACGCCTTCGATAGAGTATTAGAGAAGGAGGGTGTTCAATGAATAGGTTACCGAAACAGGTTTACACGAAAGAGTTTCGTGAGAACGCGGTGAAGCTGGTTGTGGAGGAGAGGTTGAAAGTACCGGAGGCAGCTCGCCGGTTATCGATGTCACCGAAGACCTTGGCGAACTGGGTGCATTGGGCTCGGAGTGGGAAGCTTGAGGAGGTGGGGTCGAACCGCAAGGCGGTGACGGAGGTAGAAGCAGAGCTAGCCCGTTTGCGGCGGGAATTGGTGGAAGTGAGGATGGAGCGCGATATATTAAAAAAAGCCACCGCGTACTTTGCCAAGGAGTCGCTACGAGGTACGCGTTGATGAGGTCTCTGCGACTCGATTATCCGATGAGGCTATTGTGCCGTGTGATGGGGGTTTCGGCCAGTGGCTATTACGCGAGGCTTTGCCGCCTGCCCTCGAAGCGATCGAGGGAGGAGGTCCGGTTGAAGGTAGCGATCGGTGCGGCCCATGAACGCACCCGAGGCACCTATGGTCCAGAGCGTTTGCAAAAAGAGCTACAAGCCGAGGGTATTCAGGCGGGAGTGGGGCGGATCAAACGCCTTCGCAAGCAGCTTGGGATACGTTGCAAACAACGGCGTAAGTTCAAAGCCACAACCAATTCCAACCACCGGCTGGCGGTTGCAGAGAACCTGCTCGACCAGAATTTTACAGCGACTCGGCCTAACCAGATCTGGGTCGCCGACATCAGCTATGTGCCGACCGCTGAGGGCTGGTTGTACCTCGCTGCCCTCAAGGATCTCTACACCTGCGAGATAGTCGGCAGAGCGCTCTCGGAACGCATGAGCAAGGAGCTGGTGGGCCGGGCGCTGATTCAGGCGGTCGCGGCCAAACGCCCAGCGGCAGGGCTGATTCATCACTCGGACCGAGGCAGTCAATACTGCTCGCATGACTATCTGAAACTCCTCAAGCAATTTGGCATGAAAGCTTCCATGAGCCGCAAAGGCAACTGCTACGACAATGCCCCGGTGGAGAGTTTCTTCGGCACGTTAAAGACCGAGCTCGTTTATCATCGGCGATACCAGACGCGTCCCCAGGCCGTCGCCGAGATCACCGAGTATATCGACCTTTTTTACAATCGCCAGCGCCGGCATTCGAGACTCGGTTATCTTTCGCCAATGGCTTTCATTATAAAATACTGGGAGAAACGACAGGCAGCTTAATAGTCATGGCGTCCACTATTGACAACCGACCTCAGTTCGAAGCGGTGCACGGGTTGCTGGGCGCTCGCCGCCTCGCGATAGGCGACGGTGGCCGGGATCACCGTATCGAGGATCATGATCCGCCCGCACGAGGGCCCGTAGGACTTGGCTCGCAGGGCTTCGGTGGTCGCGCGCGCATCCGCCGTGCGGTCCAGGCAATCGATGAGCCCGTAGAGGTTGCCGAGGGGAAATCCGATGTCTTCCATCCGGGAGAGGCGCTTGAGCATTCCGATGGTGCCGCGGGAGAACTCCCGCGCGGACAGAAGCTCTGGCGGGATGGGTGAGATC
>JBOHQS010000329.1:0-1574 GCA_050732295.1 Methylomirabilales bacterium (SeqCode) | reverse complement strand
GTGGCAACAAGACGGCCGCCGCGTCTCTATTGGGCATTAGCCTGCGGGGACTCCACTACAAGCTGAAAAGGATCAAAAAGGACGGTATCCGGGCGAGAGCCAGTTAACAGTTGGCGGAGCGAGGAGAGAGCAGAAGGTGTCTGGACGATTGAGGACTCTGTTCGCGACGGTGTCCCTCTTATGGCTTCTTCTGGCAGCGGTGCCCCTTCTTGCGGCTGAGTATGTCATCGGGGCGGCCGACGTCCTGTTCATCTCCGTGCTGGGGAACAAAGACCTCGATACAGTGTCGAGCGTCACACCAGGCGGAAAGATCTCGTTTCCACTCGTGGGAGACGTGCAGGCCGCGGGTCTCAAGGCAGAGGAGCTCGCGGACCGGCTCACGCGCGCGCTGAGCGAGAAGATAAGAAACCCGGTGGTGAGCGTGAGCCTTCGGGAAATCAATAGCTACCGCGTCTACGTCTTGGGAGGTGTGGCGAGGCCGGGGGTGCTTTCGAGCAAGAGCGAGATTACGTTGCTGCAGGCCCTGGCCCTCGCCGGGGGCCTCACTTCCGGAGCGGACCTGGCGCTCGGCTATGTGGCCAGGGGGAATAAGCGACTGGATGCGGATTTTCGGAAACTGGTCATGCAGGGCGATCTCTCCCAGAACATCATCCTCAAGCCAGAAGACGTCGTGGTCGTGCCGGCCAGCCCCAAGAACGCCGTCTTCGTCATGGGGGAGGTCAAGAACCCTGGCACGATTCCCCTAGAACAGGAGGGCGGATACACCATCCTGCAGGTGTTGGCCCGAGCGGGGGGATTCAGCCAGTTTGCCAAGCCCTCCCGGACCGTCATCATCCGGGAGGAGGGGAGTGGAAAGCAAATTATTCCGGTGGATGTACAGAAGATCATTGACAATCCCCAGGGGGCGAAAGATGTGGTTCTCAAGCCTGGGGACGTGGTCTTTGTCCCGCAAGGGGGACTGTTCTGATCTGAAGGGAGGGCGAGTGGGGACGGGCATTCGCGCTCCGTTGCTCATTGGTCTCATGGCTTTTGCCCTATTCTCCGTGGTTTCGCCTGCCGTTCTGGTCTCCGCGCAGGAGCGGTTGGCTCCTCCAGAGGTGCCCACAGCCCCAACGAAACCCGAGGGAAAACCACCAGAGGAAGTGGAAAAAGCTCCTCCACGGGCTCCTGTGACATTGCCTGGCGCGGCGGTCCCAGCGGACGTCCTCGATCTTCAGGTGCCTGGTCCGACAACCCCACCGCCGGCCCCCGGGCTCATTGACCGGTTTCAGCGCCGACTCGATCTGATCCAACCGGGGCAAATCCTGTTCGACCTTATGGTCGAAGAAGCATACGATTCTAACGCGTTTGAAACGAGCACCAACCCCCAGTCCGACTTTGTCACCGTGATTGTGCCTGGTCTTGCCATCGAGCTGGCGGAGGGAAAGACGTCGCTGAGCCTACGATATACCCCCGAGATTCTGCTATACAGCCGGTTTCCCGAACTGAACCGAGTGGATCACGCGCTGAGATTTGCCGCGAGCTGGGATCCAACTCCAGGCCTTCGGCTCTTCCTGCGAGACAGCCTGCTGATC
>JBOHQS010000328.1:0-1576 GCA_050732295.1 Methylomirabilales bacterium (SeqCode) | reverse complement strand
CAGGCGCTGGGGAACCGGGCGAACATCCGGCGCACCGGTCAGGCGACGGTGCCGATGGACGACGCGCTCGGCTGGGTTGCGGTGGACATGAGCGGTCGGCCCTTCCTCGCCTACCGGGCAGACGGGCTTACAGGGAAGATCGGAGAGTTCGATGCGGCGCTCCTCAAGGAGTTCTTTCGGGCCTTCGCCACCGCGCTCAAGGCGAATGTCCATATCGGGGTCGCCTACGGCGAGAACACGCATCATATGGCCGAGTCGGTTTTCAAGGCCGCCGGTCGGGCTCTAGATGTCGCGACCACGCTCGATCCCCGCGTCAAGGGGATTCCCTCAACGAAGGGAAAACTCTAGGACCGCTTCGCGGTCCTGGTTCAGAGTTTATGGTTCATGGTTCATGGAAGTGAGTGGATGCCAAAAGACTTCTCTTCGTTTTGTGTCTTGGCTCTCACCTTCGACCCTGAACCCACAACCCTGAACCCTGAACTATGAACCATGAACTAACATGATTGCCATCATCGATAGCGGGATCGCCAATCTGCGGAGCGTCGAGAAGGGATTCGAGAAGGTCAGGGTCCCTGCCCGCGTGGTCAGGGAGCCTCGCCTGCTCCGGGACGCGGCAGGGATCGTGCTGCCGGGGGTCGGGGCCTTTGCCGACGGGATCGCGACGCTGGAGAAAACAGGGTTCATCGACCCGCTGCTCCGGGAGATCGAATCCCGGAAGCCGATCCTCGGGATCTGTCTCGGTCTACACTTTCTTTTTTCGGAGAGTGAGGAGTTCGGCCTTCACAAGGGCCTTGATCTTGTCCGAGGCCGGGTGCGTCACTTCCCCCACGTGGAGCCGTCATCGGTCATCGGTGAGCGGTCATCGCCCCTCAAAGTGCCTCACATGGGGTGGAACCGCGTGCATGTGACCAGAGAGGCGCCGATCATGCAAGGGATCCCGGACGGTTCCTACTTTTACTTCGTGCACTCGTACTACGTGGAACCCGAGGATACAGGCGTCATCGCCGGTGTTACCGAATACGGGATCTCCTTCACGTCCATGATCTGGCGGGACAACCTCTTTGCCACCCAGTTCCATCCGGAAAAGAGCCAGGCCCTGGGCCTTCAGATCCTTGCCAATTTTGGCAGGCTGGCCGCGAGGTAAAGCTGTCGGCGGCTAGAGACGTGAGACCAGAGACCGGAGACGGGAGCCCCAGACTCCAGTCTCAAGTCTCCAGTCTACTTGCGGACTGCTGAGGGCTGACAGCTGCGGAGCCGTTGCCATGTTGATCATTCCCGCCATCGACCTCAAGGATGGGCGCGCGGTCCGCCTCACCCAGGGGGATCCGGCTCGCGAGACGGTGTATGGAGAGGACCCTGTGGCGGTCGCCAGGGCGTGGGAGGGCCGAGGGGCGCCACGCCTGCACGTGGTCGACCTGGACGGGGCCTTCGCCGGGACCCCCAAGCAGGGCGCGCTGATCGCGGCAGTGGCGCGGTCGGTCACGATTCCGGTCCAGGCGGGGGGTGGCCTCAGAACCCTGGAATCGGTTGGGGCGGCCTTTGAGGCCGGTGTCGCCCTGGCGGTGGTCGGCACCTC
>JBOHQS010000327.1:0-1579 GCA_050732295.1 Methylomirabilales bacterium (SeqCode) | reverse complement strand
GGAAGCCCCGCAGGTTCGATCGATACCGCCTGCAGCGCAGTTTTCAGAACTTTCTTCACGTGGCCCGTCACTTCCTGCCAGGATCGCATCGCTTCCGCTTTCTTGCCTCCGCCTTTGCCGCCCAGATGATCACGACCGGCCTCGCTTCCTATCTCGAGGAACGCTTCCGCCTGAAGTTGCCCGCGGAAGATCTCGAGGCGGTCACGAAGCTCACGTCGATTTCGCCCACCGCCCTGTCCTTCGTCCTCTCCGCACCACCGACCTATGTCATGACTGACCGCGAAATGAACGCCCGGTTCATCCCCAATGGAGAACGAGAGAGGCTTCGGGAGGCCGCCCGGGTGCGATTCGTGAGCGACCTGACGCTCCGAGCCATCACCGATGGCCTCCATGAAGAGTTCTCGACCCTCCTGACGGCCCGGGATGTCCGGGCGTACCTTGCGCGGATCCAGCTCAAGGCAGCCACCCTGCAGCATCCCCTCTTCTCTCTTCGGGGGCACCACGTCCATACCCTGCCGGGAAGACAACCGGTGGCGGAGGCCGAACTCTCCCTCGAATTCGGGGCGGTCATGCGCCTCATCCAGGAGTACGATCACGCTATTCAATACCTCAATCAGGCCATCCGTGAGCTGAGGGACCCCGCGCGCCTGAAGACCGCCTGGAACAACAAAGGCCTCTGCTTCTTCAGCAAACGGCGGTACCAGGAGGCGATCGAGTGCTTCAATGAGGCGATCAAGATCGATAACAATCTCAAGCAGGCGTGGTTCAATAAGGCCGTGTGCCTCCGCGAGGTGGGAGATACCATGGGCGCTCTGCGCTGCGTCCAGAGGTCTCTGGAGATCGATCCCGCGTACAAGGAGGCGAACGATCTGCTCCGCCGAATCCAGGGTTGAGGATATCCCGGTGGCCCGGCTCTCCCCTCACCCGTACCCCTGCCCCTGCCTCGGTCTCCTCCGTGGCCTGAAATAGCGCGGTCTGCCATCGGTCTCGTGCGGTTCCCATGAGGCTTCTCGGGCACGGATTGGCCCCCTGGATTTCCCTTGCGGGAGGCGCGTCGATTCGAGTATCGTGGGTACTGGTGGAGGCACGGTCATGGGATCAGAGAAACGGGTAGCGATCGGGGCCGATCACGCGGCCTATCATATGAAGGAGGAGTTGAAACTCTTCCTCAAGGAGCTCGGGTACGAGTGCGTCGATCTCGGGACCCACTCGGCCGAGGCTGTCGATTATCCCGATATCGTGTTTCCGGTCGCTAGGGCCGTCGCCAGTGGGGAGGTACCGCAGGGGATCGTGCTCTGTGGTACAGGGATCGGGAGCGCCATTGTGGCCAATAAGGTCCCGGGCGTCCGTGCCTCCTTGTGTCACGACACCTTTTCAGCCAAGCACGCACGCGCCCACAATGACGCCAATGTGTTAGCCATGGGGGCCCGAGTCATCGGCATGGGCCTTGCGCGCGAGATCGTTCGGGAATGGCTCGCCGGCGAGTTTGAAGGGGGGCGGCATGCCCGGCGGGTGGACAAGATCGTACGGCTGGAGGAGCAGCTTTTTACCGTCGAGGTCAGGCGAGGACCGACCTCGC
>JBOHQS010000326.1:0-1591 GCA_050732295.1 Methylomirabilales bacterium (SeqCode) | reverse complement strand
TGCACCGTATGTTCCGCGATGAACCGGCGCGGCTCCGTAACGCCCTGCTCGAGGTCTCTGGGATCGGCCCGGAAACGGCGGACTCCGTCCTGCTGTATGCAGGCAACATGCCGATCTTTGTTGTCGATGCCTACACCAAGCGAATCCTTGTGCGCCATCGCCTGATTTCTCCCGAGGCCACTTATCACGAGGTGCAGGCGCTCTTCATGAACCACCTCCCCCAGGATGCACAGCTGTACAACGAATACCATGCCCTGCTCGTGGCAGTCGGGAAAGCGTATTGCCGGTCCACACCGCACTGCGACACCTGCCCGCTCCGTCAGGACCTCGAGCGCCACGGCATCCCCCTCCCGACGACCGATGACCGATGACCGGTTCCCGAGTGGCCCGTAATGAGTCACCAATCACCAGCCACCTTTCCTCGTCGGTCGTCGGTCAACGGTCGTCGGTCATTGATTCGCGTGCGCTTGACTCCCGCGGTAATGTGTGGTATCCATGTCGCCTATTGAGGCACCCATGCAGATCGGCCTCATGGCAGATTCGCACGATCACTTACCTCGCATAGATCGTGCCGTCGAGGTCTTCAATCGTCGGCGCGTCGATTTCGTCATCCACGGATGAGACTTTATCGGTCGACATGAGCACAGTATGCTGCTGGTCAATCCGGGCGAGACCTATGGCTGGCTCCACGGCCGGGCGACGGCGGCCGTGGTGGACCTTGCACACCTCGGGGTGGAGTTGATCGAGCTATGATGAAGCTCACCGTGAAGACCCAGAAGCGAGAGGAGCTTTGTGACATCACCTCGGAGGTGCAGAAGGTGGTGGACGGGTCAGGGATGAGCGACGGGATCTGTGTTGTCTATATCCCGCATACGACCGCAGCGGTCGCTGTTCAAGAAGGAGACGATTCGGCAGTCGGGCGGGATATCATGGCTCACCTGCGTCGACTCTTCCCTCGGGATGCCCAATACGAGCACAACGATGGGAACATGGACGCCCACCTGAAGACGATACTGGTGGGGAACGCCGCGACGGTCCTCATCGACAAGGGAAAGCTCTGCCTCGGAACGTGGCAGTCGGTCTTCCTCTGCGAGTTTGACGGGCCTCGGACCCGGGAGGTCTGGGTCAAGGTCCGAGCGGGCTAGCCCGTAACTACCCCATTGATTCATTCAAGGACAACGCCCGGGTGGCACAAGCCCCCCGGGCGTTCGCCTTCACAGAGGAAACCGGACGGACAACGATGTGACCACACCTATTGCTCGAGAGCTGGCCAGGACATGGCGGACCGTCAATCCGTAACCGGAACTAGCGGAAGATGCGGCTCTGTTCTCTGCGGACTGGTGCTGTGACGAGGGGGTGGCACGGGGGGATCGGGTGCCTCTTGCTTGGCGTGGCATGGCCGCTAAACTGGTTGTTGCCCGGGCCGCGGACGCACGTGCTGTTTTTCCCCCTGTGGCTGGGGTACATTCTGGTCGTCGATGCGCTGGTCCTTCGCCGCACCGGCAGCTCGCCACTCACCCGATCACCGCGCGACTTCGCCATGCTCTTCGTGATCTCGGTACCGGTCTGGTGGCTCTTCGAGGCCATCAAC
>JBOHQS010000325.1:0-1594 GCA_050732295.1 Methylomirabilales bacterium (SeqCode) | reverse complement strand
TAAGCGCTACCGCCACGGCGGCTTCGAGGCGCTCCTGCCCAAACCACGCTCAGACCGCGGCCGTCCGCGCCTGCTCCCCGAAGCGGTAGCCGATCTCCTGGTCTCCATCAAAGAGGACCACCCCAAGCTCTCCGTGCCGCTGGTGATCCGAGAAGCACGCGCCAGCGGACACGTCCCCGCAGATCTCCCTCTGCCCCCTTCGACCGTGCATCGACTGCTCACCCAAGCGGGCCTAATGTGTAAAGACCTCAACGCTCCCACCGCCGCCGATCGCCGGCGCTTCGCGTTCGCAAAGGCCGGGGAGCTCTGGATGAGCGATGTCATGCACGGACCCACCGTCTTTGTCGGCGATCGCACCCGGCGCAAGACCTACCTCATCGCCTTCCTCGACGATGCCACACGGGTGATCCCCTACGCCGCCTTCGCGCTCTCGGAAAATACCCAGGCCTTCTTGCCGGTGTTCAAACAGGCCCTGATGCGCCGGGGCCTACCCCTGCGCCTGTATGTCGACAATGGGGCCAACTATCGCTCTCAGCACCTCGCTTTGGTTTGCGCCAAGCTCGGGATCGCCTTGATCCATGCCAGAGCGTACCAGCCCCAAGGCAAGGGAAAATTGGAGCGCTGGTTTCGGACCCTACGCGCCCAACTCCTGACACGCCTCACCCCCGAGGACACCCGCCGCCTCGAAGCCCTCAACCGTCGCCTCTGGGCCTGGGTCGAGGGCGAGTACCATCACACCCCCCACCGCTCCCTGGAGGGGCAAACCCCTCTGGAGCGCTGGGCCAGCCACGCCGATGAGGTGCACTTCCCAGACCCCACCTTGGACCTCGACGAGGTCTTCCTCTTCGAGGCCAAGCGCAAGGTCCAGAAAGACCGCACGGTGAGCCTGAACGGCGTCGTCTATGAGGTGGATGCCGCGCTGGTCGGGCAAAACGTTATCCTGCGCTACGACCCGGCCGCACCACCCGGGCGATCGATCGAAGTCTGGCACCCGCAGCAACCGGGCGCGCTCGCCAGGCCTCTCGATACCTACGCCAATTGTTTCGTCAAGCGCCACCGTCCCTCCGGGACCGCAACCGCCGACACCCCGGCGCCGCAACCACCGCCCTCAGGCCTTAACCTCCGTGAACTTCCAAACTCCGAGGAGAACCGCTGATGTACCGCAAACACTTCGGCTTTACCCACTTCCCTTTCGACCTCGAGCTCCAACCGGACGCGCTGTTCACCTCCAACGCCATCACCGAGGCCGAAGCACGCCTCAAACACCTCTTGGAGCTGCGGGCTATCGGGCTGGTCACCGGCGAGGTTGGCTGCGGTAAAACCACCGTCTGCCGCAAAGTCGCCTCCACCCTACATCCGGGCCTCTACCGCGTCTTCTACGTGCCCCTGTCCACCGGCAATGTCATGGATATGTACAAATCCATCGCCTGGGAGCTGGGACTGCCCACCGAGCGTAACCGCGCCAGTGCCTTTCGCGTCATCCGCGCCGAGATCACCCGCCTTACCCTGGAAGCCAAACAACGCCCGGTTTTGATCATCGATGAAGCCCAGCACCTGCGCAACGAGGTGCTCGAAGATCTGCGCTTGCTCACCA
>JBOHQS010000324.1:0-1599 GCA_050732295.1 Methylomirabilales bacterium (SeqCode) | reverse complement strand
CGGTAGCTGTCAAGTCAAATGAGACAGTGGATCTTACTGGGTTGGCTCGTTCTGGGTGGGTTGGTTGATCCACACCTGCTCGGGCAGGTGTGGTGGCTGGGGCCGGTGGCTGAACCGCTCGGGGTGTTGCGCGTGGGCTCGGTCGAGGGTGGCCTGGCGTCGTGCGCGGATCTCGGTTGCGGTTCCGAAGTGGACTGAGGCCGGGGTGTGCATGCCGATCCCGGAGTGGCGGTGCTCATGATTATAGGCGGGGAAGAACCGGTCGCAGAACGCGCGCGCGTCGGCGAGTGAGCCGAACCGGTCCGGGAAGTCGGGCACGTATTTGAGGGTCTTGAACTGCGCCTCAGAGAAGGGGTTGTCATTCGATGTCCGGGGCCGTGAGTGCGAGCGGCTGATCCCGAGATCGATCATCATCTCGGACACCGGTTTCGAGGTCATCGAGCCACCACGGTCAGCATGGATCGTGTGCGGGATGACCAGATTGCGGGACACCGCCCCGGCGAGGAAATCCTTCGCCACGACCGCGTCCTCGGCGTTGGCGACGAGCCACCCGGGGACATAGCGGGAGAAAATATCAAGAACGACATACAGCTTATACCATTGGCCTTTCTGTGGTCCTTTCAGTGCGGTGATATCCCAGCTCCATACCTCGCTGGGGCCGTGGGCGACCAGCTCGGGCCGGACCCGGGGCGGGTGGGTAGCCTGGGTCCGCCGTTCCCGGCTCTGCCCGGCCTCGCGGGCGATCCGGTACATGCTCGATTCCGAGCACCAGTAGCGGCCCTCGTCGAGCTCCCGGGCCCATACCTGCGGGATTGCCAGGTCACGGTAGGGCCCGGAGTTCAGCAGCGCCAGGACCTGGGCCCGTTCCTCCTCGGTGATCGTCGAGGGCGGCAGCCCCCGCGGCAGCCAGGGCCCGTGCACCGGCCCCAGCGCTGCCGCACCGCACGGGCCGGTCAGCCGGTAGTGGGTGGCCCGGGACCGCCCGGTCAACGCGCACGCCACGGCAATAGGCACCTCCACAGCACGCAACTCGGCGAACGCGGTGTTCACGATCTCTTCGGCGGTATCGGTGGTTCCTGGTCGTCCGCGCTCCCGGACAGCTGCTCCAAGAGCGCGTGTGCTTTTCCCATGATATCCAGCGCGGTCCGGGTCTTCTTTAACTCGGCCTCAAGTTTAGCATTCCGGGCCCGGAGCCGTTCCAATTCGGCGTCCTCCGCCGGCCGCTTCGGCCGTTTCCCCGACCGCCGGGAATCAGCCACCCCTTCCAGCGCCCCCGCATCCCGGGCACGGGCCCACTCAATCACATGCGACGAATACAGGCCCTCCCGGCGCAGGATAGCACCCTTCTCCCCATTCGGCGCATTCTCATACTCCGTGACAATCGCCAGTTTGTACTCCGCACTGAACGAGCGACGCACCGGACGCGGCGACGGTCCCTCCGCCGACCGCGGCCCCAACGACGCCGGCGACTCATCTCGCCCGCCACCGCCAGCCCCACCGCGACGCTCCTCCGTGGACACAGACACCAGGATCTCCGATCACGCCCTCTGCTGTGAACCACTGGCACCAAGCTGTCTCAGGTGATCCTGACAGAGAGGG
>JBOHQS010000323.1:0-1606 GCA_050732295.1 Methylomirabilales bacterium (SeqCode) | reverse complement strand
GACCAACTCGGGTGGCGCATCCATGACGGCACTCCGCAGGATGATGACCTCGGGAGATCATCTTAGCAACTTCGCCCAGGGATGCCAAAGGAAAAGCCTTCATCTCCTTCCCCTATTCGGAGAGCCGAAGGAGGGTGGTCTTGCCTGCGAGAGGTTGACCTGATTCGCGCAAGCCTGATTCATGCAAGGGCGAAATCGCCGGGGGCAAATTGTGGCGCCCTCACGCCTCCGTGTCAAGGGGTTGATGCGTCGGACAGCCCGGCTGTAAGTTCAATACCGAGAAACTGTACGTCGTGATATAAGTATTCCGTCTTGGAGGCCACATGGAGAAGAAGATGCCCTCCCCCGATCAGTTCGTCCTGAATCACCTGCGCGTGGAGGATACAGACCGGCTGTACCGGATCATGGCCGAATTTGCCGAGGGGTTCGAGGTCCTCTCGCGGATTCCTCCCGGCGTGGCCATCTTTGGGTCATCCCGGGCGACCCGGCACGACCCATACTATGGGGTCGCCGAGGGGATTGGCCGCCTCCTGGCCCAGCACGGGTTCGCCGTCCTGACCGGTGCGGGACCCGGGATTATGGAGGCGGCAAATAAGGGGGCGCGGGAAGCGGGAGGCCCCTCCATCGGATTGAACATCCAGCTCCCGCTGGAGCAGCCGGTCAACTCGTATATCACCAGCCTCCTGAACTTCCGCTACTTCTTCGTCCGGAAGGTCATGTTTGTCCGGTACTCCGTCGCCTTCGTCTTCCTGCCTGGGGGACTCGGGACGCTGGATGAGCTCTTCGAATCGGCCACCCTGATCCAGACCCACAAGATCCGTCCCTTCCCGGTGGTCCTCGTGGGGCGGGACTACTGGCAGGGGTTGCTCGAGTGGCTCACCCAGACGGCTGTGGGGCGGGGAAGGGTCAGTGCTGAGGAGATGACCATCTTTACCCTGGCCGAAACTCCGGAGGAGGTCCTGACCGCCATTCAACGGGCCGCCCCCGTCCTCCACCGGCCGATACCGTAGGAGTGACCCTGTCTCTGTGAATCGACCCTCGCTCGACCCTGACACCGGTGATCGACCCTGTCGAAAAGGACTTTGACATTTTCCCGATCGCTTCCTATAGTTGTTCCCGGGGGCGGTAGTCGGAGAGGGGCATGCCCTATCGGTTCCTCGAAGAGATTGCCATCGCCGACGTGGCCTTCGAGGCGGAGGGACGGACACTCGCCGAGGTCTTCGAGGCGGCAGCGCTTGCCCTCACCGAGACGATGGTGGAACTGGATGGGCTGTCGCCCACCCTGTCACGCGCGATCTCGCTCCGCGCCGAGGATCTGGAGACCCTCCTCTTCCGCTGGCTCGCAGAGCTCATCTACCTCAAGGATGCGGTATGTCTCCTGTTCCGGCGATTCGCGATTACCATCCGCGAGGGGACCGAGTGCGAGCTTGAGGCGACGGCGTGGGGAGACCAGATCAATTACGAGACGATGTCGCTCAGAGTGGATGTCAAGGCGGTAACCTACCATCTGTTTTCCCTCACGAAGACGCCTCACGGATGGAGGGCGCAGGTCATCCTCGACATCTAAGGGGGTAGGATCATGGAAGCCAAGAAGATCGCCGAGGGC
>JBOHQS010000322.1:0-1634 GCA_050732295.1 Methylomirabilales bacterium (SeqCode) | reverse complement strand
GACTCCCGGTCAAATCGTACCACGTGCTGGGGCCCGGCGACAACCCGGGTCTTGCGCGTGGTCTTCCGCGAGCGATCCACGACCATACCATCCGACTTCACCCCGATCTGCTCGACCTCGTGGATCAAGCGCTCTGCCATAGCATCGCCCCCGACGACGCCGACCAGATCCGCCTGCCCACCGAGGGCGCGCACGTTGGCCACCACATTGGCGGCGCCCCCCAGACGGATATACTCGTGCTCGACCTCGACGATCGGGACTGGGGCCTCGGGCGAGATCCGTGAGACGCCTCCCCAGATATATTCGTCCACCATGATATCCCCGACTACCAGGATCTTCCTTCGGGGAAACCGGTCCAACAAATCGTGAAATGCGAAGGGGGGGTGGTGTGGGTCGGAAATCCTCACGAGAGTGACCTCCGGCGAAAGTAGTTCCAGACCAATTGGAAAAAGATGTTCGAGCGGCACAGCGCCAGAATGAATTTCCGGTGCCGCTCGAAATCTGCACACCGCCTCACCAGCTCTGGCAGGTCGGAGTCGTGGTAGGCGCATATCAGGCGGTCGATCTGCTCATCCGAGAGCATCCCACCCACGCGCCGGAAGAAAGAGCCCACCCGAAGCTCGACGCCGATCTCCTGACGCCACCGCCGCTCGTACTCACCGAGGACTCGTTCGCTGAGATCCCCGAGGCGAAAGGCCCGGTCGAGCGTCGCGGCCGCCATATCACCGCAGAGGATCCCGTACGAGATGCCCCCGCCCGTCGTCACCTTCACCTGCCCCGCTGCATCTCCGACCAGCAGGATCCTGTCGCGAAAGCTGCGACAGATATTGGCAATGGGAATCGCCTTCCGCTTGATCTGAGTCACCGGCTCACGAAGTCGAGAGGCGATGGATGGGTGCTGCAGAAACCGTCTGAGGTACTCCACGGCCCCGGCACCGTTACAGACCCCCACCCG
Source organism: Methylomirabilales bacterium (SeqCode) (assembly GCA_050732295.1). GTDB lineage: Bacteria > Methylomirabilota > Methylomirabilia > Methylomirabilales > CSP1-5 > CSP1-5. The sequence goes on along the minus strand of JBOHQS010000322.1, from coordinate 679 downwards.
CGTCACGGGGCCAGCGGGAATAGCCCAGGCAAAGCTGCCCGGGGCCACCTCTCGCCCCAGATACACCTCCACGCGGTCTACGCCTTCCATGCTGGCTTCAGCCTGGGCCGCCTGCAGAAAGGCAGAAGGTCGCTTGAGTCCCAGCCCCCGAAGCAACCCGTAACGGATGCCGGTGGCTACCACGACCGACCGCGCCGTGAAAGTCATCCGGGTCTCATCGCCCTCCGGTCCCCTCTGGACGGCCGTCACCGTCACATGATCGTTGTGCTGCTCCAGGCCGATACATCGCACCCGCAAGAGGTAACTCGCGCCACAGGCGATGGCCCGCTGCGCCATCGTCTGATCAAACTCACAGCGGCGAACCACATAGGCCATCACCCGATCGGCCCCGACCGTCGCAGAGCTGCCCTTGGGCGAGAAGAAGGTGGCGGAATTGAATCCGCGGATAACCGAGTCACGGGGAAGGTCAAAACGCTCGAAAGCCTCCGCTCCGATAAGGCCCGAGCAGTTCGTTGGCACGCCGATCTGTGGATGTTCTTCCAGGACGAGGACCGTGTACCCTCGCTGGGCCAGGCTGGCCGCCGTCTGGCTCCCTGCCGGCCCCGCCCCCACCACGATCACATCGTGCATAGAGGCCCCTCCGCCACGTTAGCAACCCTCTGGGTCGCGGGGGAACTCA
>JBOHQS010000320.1:0-1638 GCA_050732295.1 Methylomirabilales bacterium (SeqCode) | reverse complement strand
CCAGGAGGGGGTAATCGCGCCGGCTGAGGGCGTTGAAGACTTCGCGGAGAGGGCCCAGGGATTTCCGGAGATGGATCAGCGACCGTTTCACGGCAAAGAGGCGCTCGAGGATTTCGGGGTTGCCGGAACTCACGACCCGGGCCTCGAGGTCGTCGATCTCATCCTCCACACGGTCGAGGAATGGGAAGTATTGGTCCGCGACGCTGTCGCCGAGCATGTGCAGAAGGAATCCCGGGGGCTGGGCCAGGCGGGCTGGCTCTTTTCGGACCCGGTCGCGGAGCCTCGACACCGACTCATTCTCGCGCTGATGGACGGTCACCAGGGCCCGCGGCGTCACGAAGACGTAGAGCTCTTCCAACTCCTCGATGACGCAGGGATCCTCGAGCCGCTGGGGGATCGCATGGAGGACCAGGAAGAGATAGCCGTCGTAGTCCTCCACCTTCGGGCGCTGCCCGCCGTGCAGGCAGTCTTCGATGGTGAGAGGATGAAAGCCGAAGGACCGCCCCACCGCCTCCATCTCCTCAACGCCCGGGCTGGCCACATCCACCCAGAGCCTGCTCTGGGCCTCGGCCAACCAGGGACCGAGCGAGGCGAGGTCCGTTGATTCTTCGAGGCTCCCATCGGGCTGACACCGCACCGCTAAGAACATCCCGTTCTCCCCCACCGGTGGTGCAAGACGGGTTTCCCTTCAGGTGACGCCGTCCGGCGTCTTTACGGTTTGCTCCCCGCACCCACCCCTCCCTCCCCGTGGTCGAGGAGGACCAGGGCTCGCTCCACCTGATGCCGGTTCCCCACCAGGACGAGCACCTCCCCCGCCGCGATCCGGTGGTCCGGCCCGGGGCTGGCCCAGACCCTGCCGTCCCGGATCACCGCCACCACCGAGGCGCCTGTCCGATGCCGGATGTGCAGCTCGCCAAGGGTCTTCCCCGTGGTGGAGGCCGTCTCTCGGGCCAGATACGTCTCCATGTCAACCTGCGCAAAGAGCCGGGCCACATCCGCCTGCTGCAGTGGAGGCACCTGCAACTGGCGCAGCATCTCGTATCGCTCCCCCCGTACCTTTTCCACCTGCTCTTCAATCACCCCCCGCGGGACATGATAACGGCGCAGCACGCGTGCAAAGAGCTCAATGGACGTCTCGAACTCCTCTGCGATTACCTCATCTGCTCCCAGACGGTGTAACTCGTCGATCTCAGCCTCGTACCGGGTCCGGACGACAATGTGGAGGTGGGGATTGAGCTCCCGGGCGAGCCGGACCGCCCGACGGATCGAGGGGGGGTCAGAGATAGCCACCACCAAGGATCGGGCCTGCTGGATCATCAGGTGCTTTAGGACCTCTCGGCTCGAGACGTCCCCGTAATAGATCGGCTCTCCCATCTTCCGCATCCGTCTCACGGTCTCACCGTTCATCTCCAGTATGCAGTAGGACACCTGCGTCGCCTTGAGGACCCGGGAGAGGTTCCGACCGGTGGGACCGTACCCCACGATGATCACGTGGTCCCGGAGTTCCACCCCCTCAGGCCGAAGGTCTTGGAAGCTCCGCCCCGGAAACCTCCGCTCGATCCACCGCAGGCGGCCGACCCGCCGCGCCAGCGTCGGGCTCGACTCAATCATGAGGGGGGTCAGGAGAAGGCTGACGAC
>JBOHQS010000319.1:0-1639 GCA_050732295.1 Methylomirabilales bacterium (SeqCode) | reverse complement strand
GCATAACACCTTCCACGGCATTTACCTCGGTAACCGGGTGTGGTTTTCACACTGAGCACCTTTTCACGCAGCAAGTCGAAGCGTCTTACGCAAAGGTCGTAACGTAAGGGCCATTGCAAGCTCCCAGCGATCACTGAGGGCGAGCGCGCGCAGATTGAGGAGGTGTTCTCCAGTCTCTTCCTTCCAGCGGGCCCCCGGGCGTTTCATGCGCACGGCCACCAAGCTCTTACACGTGGCTTCGACGTTGCCGCTGCCGACAGGGAACCCGCGACGACGTGCCGCGGCATAGTTCATCCGCGCCTGATGATTCTCCAAATAGGTGATGGCCTCGTGCACGGGGCGACTCGTGCCGACCCCTAGGTCCTCCATGCCCGAGTTGACCAACTCCCGCAGAATCTCAGCGACACTGCCGGAGCGGTTGAGTAAGCGCAGGCGCCAGCCCTGGAGCACGGCAGGACCGTGGGCCTCGCCATAGAGAAGCCGGGCGGCACTGCCCAGCTTCTCTAATAGGTGCCAGAGATCCACCAACTGGCGCACGGGCACGCCCAACGTCTCCGCATTGAGACTGCTCGTCAGCAAATTCCACAGCTCTGGGGCACCATCGGCCAGCAGGATCACCCCGAGTGCAGGTTGCTTCCGTAACAGGATACACACATCTTGGGCTAAGGTCTCACACAACTCTTGCACTGCCCCTTGGGGCATCCGCCCATAGCGAAGCGTATGCAGGGCTTCCCCTTTGCGGTCATGCAACGTCAGCGTAGCACAGTAGGCCATGCGAAACTGCCGCCAGACCTTGCGCTTGTGCGTCCCGGCCTGGGCGCCGTGCTCTTTGGCTGCCACCGCTTCCTCCATCGGCACACTGACCCGATCCAAGGCGACACTGATACTCGCCGCTTCGGCCGGGACGAGGTACTCTTCTATCAAGACGGCCTCCAGGGCGGTGCGCACGGCCGTATACTGCCGCCCGACCTCTTGGCCGATACTCTCAAAACTGGAGCGCGCGTAGGGTAAGCGCCCCAGCATCCGGGCCGTCGTCTCGGCCTCACGCGAGGTGCCCTGTTGGAGTTGATGGGCCATCGCTTGGGCGGTTCCCGGCAGCCACCCTTCCTCCACGGCTCCACACCGCAGGCTCACCGCATTGACCGTCTTGGCGTTGCGCTGCCCCTGCTCACGATACAACGTGCGGGTGACGCGCACCGAGCCCGCCATCGTGTAGTACTCCGCCTCATAGCGACCGACGCGACAATACACCTGGCCGTCGATCACGACGCGCGGCTGGTCTACATCCAAGCCCTGCAGCACCGCTTGGTGGCTGGCCCGCTCAATTGCCGCTGCTCCTGCCGCGAGTTGCTGCTCAATCTTTGGGTACTCCACCCCTCGTCCTCCTCGGGTACTCCGCCACGTCGCTTCCACTTGCTGCACCATCGCCTTGACCGCTTCGCCTACGCCCTTGAGTTCCTCAGGTATCTCAATCACCATTTGCATCGCGGGGTATCCTCCATCGGGGTTGTTTGCTACCTCTTCGATGGCATGGCTCTGCCCCGCGTTCAACCTCACTCTGCCTCTTGCCCCCTTACTTCCCCACACCCCTCTACTGGCACATGCTTGCCCGCTCAGTATGGCAACCACACCCCTCGCG
>JBOHQS010000318.1:0-1661 GCA_050732295.1 Methylomirabilales bacterium (SeqCode) | reverse complement strand
AAGTCCACCCTCTTTAACCGGCTGGTGGGGGGGCGGCGTGCGATCGTCGAGGCGACTCCCGGGGTCACTCGGGACCGCAACTACGGCACCGTCGAGTGGCGGGGGCGATCCTTTCTCCTCGTCGACACCGGCGGCTTCGAACCCAAGACCCCTTCCCGCATCGCCCAGCAGGTTGCTCTGCAGGCCCAACTGGCCATGGAAGAGGCGGAGCTCATCCTCTTTCTGGTGGACGCCAGGGAGGGGCTGACTCCTCTGGATGAGGAGATCGCCCTTCTGCTCAGAAAGAAGGCGGAGAAACCGGTCATGCTTGTGGCCAACAAGGTGGATAGCGCGGTGAGGGCCTCCGAGACGGCTGAGTTTTATCGGCTCGGGTTTTCCGAGGTCCTCCCGGTCTCCGCCGAGCACGGGACGGGCGTGGGAGAGCTTCTGGATGGCGTGCTTGCCCTGGTGCCGCCGGCGGAGGAGACGCCCGCGACCGTTGAGGGCGTAACCGTCGCCGTGATCGGACGGCCCAACGTGGGGAAGTCTTCCCTGGTCAACCGGATATTGGGAGAGCCCCGAGTTATCGTCAATCCTGATCCCGGAACGACGCGAGACGCCATTGATACCCCCTTTACGGTCCAAGGACAGCGATATGTGTTGGTAGACACGGCGGGGATTCGCTCCCAGAGCCGGATGAGCCATCGGGTCGAGTATTACAGTATCCTCCGGGCGGTCAAGGCCGTGGAGCGTTCTGACGTGGCCCTTATTGTGCTCGATGCGGTGGCCGGGGTGGTGCGTCAGGACGCGCGGATCGCGGGGATCGCCATCCAGGCGGGATGCGCTTCGATCCTCGTGGTGAACAAATGGGACCTGGTGGAAAAGCGGGCAGGGGAGGCTGACCAGCATCTGCGCCGAATTCGTGAAGAGCTAGGTCATCTGGACTACGCTCCAGTCCTCTTTGTCTCGGCGCTGACGGGCCAGCGGGTCTTCAAGATCTTTCCCGTGGTGGAGCGCCTGCTCAAAGAGCGCGACCGGCGCATTCCACCCGACGAGCTTGATCGCTTCATCGGTGAGGCCGTGGCCGCTCATCCTCCCCCCTCAGCGCAGGGGCGGCCGGTCACGATTCGGTCTGCTACCCAGCTCGGCTCCAGGCCACCGACCTTTGGCGTCTTCGTCAACGATCCCAAAGGCATCCCCCCGTCGTATGCGCGGTACCTCGTGAATCGCCTTCGGACGGCGTACGGGTTTGAAGGCAATCCGATCCGCCTCCACGTTCGAAGAGGGCGCGCCTTCCGGCGGAAGAGCCCCCATGCACCGGGAGATTGACTGCCTCATCGTCGGATCCGGAATGGGCAGCGTGACCTGTGGGACGGCACTGGCCCAGCGTGGCTGGCGGGTCCTCCTGCTCACCCCCGGGGCGCTCGAGGACTCCTTCTACCGGGTCCACGATAGGTTCGAGCATGATCGATCCCCGGATCTGCTCTGGGGTTTGGAGGAGGGGGGATTGCTCCATCCGTTGCTGGCCACAGAGGAGCAGCCCCCGGTGGTCCGACTTCAACCGGGGGTCCAGGTGGTCCTTCCCTGCCACCGCGTGGGACTGTACGGCCCGGGTCCCGACTGGGAGCGGGAGCTTCGACGGGAATTTTCGAGCTCCTGGTCTGACATTCTCATCTGCGTAG
>JBOHQS010000317.1:0-1672 GCA_050732295.1 Methylomirabilales bacterium (SeqCode) | reverse complement strand
GCGCTACACTACGGCACTCCGTGGTCCAATGCCACTAAGTTAAGGACTCGACCTGGGGAAACAGGCTGATGCTGCCCTCGAACCGCTCCGCACGTGCTTCGCGGTTCCGAGTAAGGTGATTCGGTGGCCCGAGGCGTTTCGGTGGCTCTGCGGCGAGATGACACGCGCGTTGAATCAGCGGTCATGTGGGTGGTGATTGCTTTAGGATTCTCGGTATGGTGAATGTGTTGGAGCTGGGGTCGGCGGGTGGTTCTTCGCGGTTGACCGATTCAATCTCACTCGGGGTATTGGCGGACATTCTTCCGCGGGATCTGATCGAGGAGGTGCTGGACGAGACAGGCCGACGCGAGCAGCGGTCCCGACGTCTTCCCGCCCACGTCATGGTGCGTTTCTGTCTCGCGATGTGCCTGTTCTACGATGACGATTACGAGGAAGTGATGCGCCAGCTCGTCGGGTCGTTGAAGGACATGGGGTCGTGGCGTGATGAATGGACCGTTCCCTCGACGTCGGCTATCACCCAAGCCCGGCAACGACTGAAAGTGGATCCGTTGCGAGTGCTGTTCCAGAGAACCGCTGTTCCGGTCGCCGGAAGAGGGACAAAAGGAGCCTGGTTGGGATCACGGCGATTGATGGCGGTCGATGGGTTCATGCTCGACATCGCCGACACTCCGGACAACGTCAAAGAATTCGGCCGTCTGGACGAAGGACCGAAAGCGAGCGCGTTTCCCCAAGCCCGTGTGGTGACTCTCGCCGAATGCGGCTCCCATGCCGATATTGCCGCATCATTTGGCCCGTGCAAGACCGATGAACGTGCCCTCCTGACTGGCATACTGGGTGCTCTCGAGCCAGACATGCTGGTCATCGCCGACCGCAACCTCTACAGCTTCGAACTCTGGACCCAAGCCCTCAGCACCGGAGCCGACCTGTTGTGGAGGGTCTCGGCCACAGTGACGCTCCCAGTGATCCAATCCCTGCCCGATGGGTCTTACCGCTCTCTCGTGATCAACCCAAAAATCACCGGAGCGCGGCGTGCGAAACTCATTGATCAGGTTCGCCATGGCCAGACAGTCCCCGCGAGCGCGGCGATACCGGTTCGCGTCATCGAGTACGAGATCCCTGATCGAGAAGGAAACAGTACAGGAGAGCTGATCTGTCTGATCACCTCGATCCTCGATCCCTCCGACGTGACTGCCACCGAGCTTGCCACTGCATACCACGAACGCTGGGAAAGTGAAACCGGATTCCGTGAAAAGAAAACCTACCTTCGTAGGTCGGGACGTGTGTTGAGGTCCAAGTCCCCGGAGATGGTACGCCAAGAGATCTGGGCGCTGCTGCTCACCCACTACGCAATCCGAAAACTCATGTGCCACGCCGCGGACGAAGCCGGTCTCGATCCCGACCGCCTCTCTTTCACGCGCTCACTTCGCGTCATCCGCCGCCAGGTCACCGACCAGGCGGATTTTTCCCCCTCGAAGACTGAAGAAAGCGATCAAAGCCACCATCGCGGAGATCCTTGAAAAACTAAACCACCGCCGACACCGCACCTACCCGCGCGTGGTCAAACGAGCCCGCCATAACTCCTACCGAGTCAAACGCGCTACGGATACCGGCACCAAACACGATGGACCACCAACCGTCGAACTACGCCGGATCGCCTAACTTAGTGGCATTG
>JBOHQS010000316.1:0-1684 GCA_050732295.1 Methylomirabilales bacterium (SeqCode) | reverse complement strand
TGAACGTTCGGCCTGTACAGAGGAATCGGGAGCCGCCTGTTCGCCCGAGGATCGTGATCGGAACCGCATGGCGCAACGCGATCGCCTCGAGTCTGCCGAGATCGGCTTCCCGCAGGGAGAAGAGAATTCGGGACTGGCCCTCACCGAAGAGGAGCGCATCGGGCCGACCCGTCTCGGAAAGGCTGACCTCGACGCCGATGTGCCTCTCCGGCTCGCTGATACAACTTTCGGCTAACGCCACCGCGAGTCCTCCATCCGAACAGTCGTGAGCCGATCGCACGAGGCCCGCCCGAATCGCCTCCAGACAGCATTGCTGGACCCGTCGCTCGAGATCCAGATCGATCGTCGGGGGCCGGCCCTGGATCAACCCGTGACAGACCTTGAGGTATTCACTCCCCCCCAACTCTTCCCGCGTCTGACCCAACAAGACCACGACGTCCCCTGCCCCTTTCCAGCCCGGCGTGGTGGCATGGTCAATGTGAGCGAGAATCCCCAGCATCCCGACGATCGGCGTGGGGAAGATGGCCTGTCCCATGGTCTCATTATAGAAGCTCACATTGCCGCCGGTGACAGGCGTGTGCAGGGCGCGGCAGGCTTCGGCCATGCCGCGGACCGCCTCGGCAAACTGCCACATGATCTCGGGCCGCGTCGGATCGCCGAAATTGAGACAGTTGGTGATCGCGACCGGCTCTGCGCCGCTCGTCACGACGTTCCGGGCCGCCTCGGCGACCGCGATCATCCCGCCGACACAGGGATCCAGAAAAACATACCGGCCGTTGCCGTCCATGGCCAGCGCAATGCCCCGCTCGGTTCCCTTGAGGCGGAGCACAACGGCATCCGCGCCCGGGCCGACGACCGTGTTCAGAAAGAGCATGTGGTCGTACCGCTCCCACACGGTCGCCTTGCAGGCGATGGTCGGGGAGGCCAACAGCCGCAAGAGCACTTCCCCGCACTCCCGCGGCAGGGGGATGTGATGGAGGTCGAGGCGCTGGACCTCATCTTGCCAGGCGGGCCGGAGGGCAGGTCGGCGGTAGACCGGGGCATCCGCCACGAGCCCCTTGACCGGGATCTCCGCCATGACCCGCGTGCCGTCCCGGACCCGCATCAGTCCGTCGGCGGTCACCCGGCCCACGACCACCGCGTCCAGATCGTACCGCGCAAAGATCTCTTGTACGATCCGTTCGGCCCCCCCCCGGGCCACCAGCAGCATTCGCTCCTGAGACTCAGAGAGCATCACCTCGTAAGGTGTCATCCCCTCTTCCCGACGCGGCACGAGCCGGACGTCGATCTCCACGCCGGTCCCTCCGCGGCTGGCCATCTCGCAGCTCGAACACGTGAGGCCGGCCGCCCCCATGTCCTGAATGCCGACCAGCGCATCGGTCCGCATCAGCTCCAGGCAGGCCTCGATCAACAGCTTCTCCCGGAAAGGATCCCCCACCTGCACCGTGGGGCGGCGTTCCTCGCTCTTCTCATCGAAGGTCTCTGAGGCCATGGTGGCGCCGTGAATGCCGTCCCGACCGGTCTTGGCCCCCACGTAGAAGACCGGGTTGCCGATCCCGCCCGCGCGTCCATAGAAGAGCTTGTCGACCGGGGCGATCCCGAGGCACAGGACATTGACCAGGGGGTTTCCGCTGTAGCATTCGGCAAAGCACACCTCGCCTCCGACGGTGGGGACCCCTACGGC
>JBOHQS010000315.1:0-1689 GCA_050732295.1 Methylomirabilales bacterium (SeqCode) | reverse complement strand
GGTCAGGGAGACCAGGTACCTCAAGTGCGTATTCCTGGAGCGGCTGTGACGGAGGGAACACTGACGCGGGGGGATGCATGGGCGAGATCGAATTCGATGCGGACCAGTTAAGCGTTGTCCAGAAGGCCTACGACCTGATGGCCGAAGAGTACGATATCCTGGATGACCGCATCAACCCCTTCTACGTGAATGGCTACAAGGTCCTGGACTATTTCGTCCAGAGGCTGATCCCCTCCTGGGCCGGGCGAGTCGTCCTGGATGTCGGCTGCGGATCAGGGCTGCAGACGGTCCAGTTCGCGCCTCGCGCGAAGCACGTGGTGGCGATCGATATCTCGGGATCGCTGGTCCGCAAGGCCCAAGAGAAGCTGAGACTGCGGGGGCTCAGCAATGTCACCCTCATCCAGGGAGATGCCACAGGGCTTCCCCTGCAGGACTGCTCGGTGGATTTCGTCTCCGCGTACGGGGATGTGATCGGCCACATCCGGGAGTACGAGCGGGCCATCGCCGAGATGGCCCGGGTGTGCCGCCCGGGGGGCACGGTGACGATCGAATACGGTAACAAGTGGCATCTGGGCCTGCTCTTTCACCCCCGCCAACTCTGGAACGCCCTCACGACACGGCGGCAGGGGGATCTCCGACGGTGGACCTACGAATACCTGACCCAAGATTCGAAGGTCGATCTCACGTCCAAGACCTTCACCTTTCCGGAGATGCAATCCCTGCTGAACCGGCACGGACTCGTCGTCACCGAGCGCGCCGGAGCGCACATCCTCTCCTCCCTGATCCCCGACCATATCCAGGACCCCCCCAAGGAACGGCTCCCCCTCAACGCATCTCTCGCCCGGACCCTCCAGGCCATCGGGCAGTGCGACTTTCGCCTGAAGCAGCTCTTTCCTTTCTGCGCGCTCGGTTTCTCCGCCATCGTGGTCACCCGCAAAGTCTGATGTTCACCGACGACCGACCACCGATGACCGAATGAGACGCTCCTCCTGCTGACGGTCATCGGACAACGGTCATCGGTCATCGCCTCCTCTCAGGACCCCTCTTTCCCCCCTTTGTCCCCTTCCCAGCCGAGCCGGGAGGCGATGGAACTCCGGGCCACGTCGACCTTGACATTCTCGGCGATCTTGATCTTCACCTTGGTCTCACCGATGTCGACGATGGTCCCGTAAATCCCGCCGACGGTCACGATCTGGTCGCCAGTCTTGAGAGCATCCAACATCTCCCGCTGTCCCCGCTGCTTCTTCTGCTGCGGGCGGATCAGGATGAAGTAGAAGATGATGAAGATGAGCAGGAGTGGGAACATCGCCTGGAAGAATCCCGCACCCCCCCCGCCCCCCGGCATCTCTGCCATCGCGTAGGCCATGTCGATCATCGGTCTCTTCTCCTCCTCCGTGCATCTGGATTATGCGGACGATTCCGCGCCCGAGAGCCGGGTCAGAACCTCCGCCTGGAAATGCCCGTAGCACCCCTGCTCAATGGCCCGGCGGCCCTCCTGCATGAGATGTCCGTAATAGTGGAGGTTGTGCAGCGTGTTGAGACGGAGACCCAGGATCTCGCCAGAAACAAAGAGGTGGCGAAGATAGGCCCGGGAGTAATGCCGACAGGTCTCACACCGACACGACGGATCCACCGGTGAGGGGTCCCGGGCATACCTCGCCCCCTTGATGTTGAGCCGCCCCGTACTGG
>JBOHQS010000314.1:0-1751 GCA_050732295.1 Methylomirabilales bacterium (SeqCode) | reverse complement strand
GCGGCGGGACCCTGACACCAGGCCAGCGCCTGGGTGTTGAGATCGTCGAGGTCACGGAAGCTGCGTGCGGCGAAGAAGGCCTCGCGGGCGAAGCGGATGGCCCGCTCGACCCGGCCCTTCTCATTACCTCGTGCGGGGGCCACGGGACGGGGTTGGAAGTGGTAGTGGGCGGCGAGATCCAGCAGAGTGGGATGAAAGCGGATCGCCTCCCCTGCGCGTTCGAGCACGGCGCTCTTGAGATTATCGTAGAGCAGGATACGCGGCACCGAATTGAAAAAGGCGAAGGCCTCGACGTGACCGCGCAGGAAGTTGTTCATGGCGGCGTTGAGATAGAAGCGCAGAAACAGGTAGCGTGAGTAGCTCAGTACCATCACAAACGCCATCAGCGGGCGCACGGCCCGGCCGACGGTGAGCTTACCGAAGTGCGCCCAGTCGACTTGGCCTTGTTCGCCCGGTAGCGTGCGTAGCCGAAGATAAGCTTCTCCTGTGGGTCGCGGGCGCAGCCGGCTGACGATGGTGCGGAAGTGATCGGCGGCGCCCGGATAACCGCGCTCGCGCACCATCTGGTACAGACGGCTCGCGCGCAGGGTGGGGAACTTCGTCAGCGTCTCGACGATAAAGGCCAGGTAGGGCTCGACCATGGAGGGCCGTACCGTCTCCTGCGCCGCTGGCACCCCGGCTTGGGCAAGTACCCGCCGCACTGTGGCGTGATGGAGGCGCAGTTGGGTCGCGATGGTGCCGATGGGCCAGTGCTCGGTGTGATGCAGGCGCAAGATCTCGGCTTCGAGCACGCGCGAGATCATCGTCGGCTACCCCGCTCAGCGCCATTGTCCCAGGGGGCCGAGACGCGCGAACGTCGGCACCGGACGTTGGCAGAAACTGCAGCGTGGTGCTGGCCACGGCGGGTAATGCGTATACGGCCGAGCCAGCACACGTAGAGATGCCGGGGAGATTTCGATCGGTTTCCCTCGTGCGGGGGGCGGAGTCGGTGGTGGTTCAACGTCTGTGGTCTTTGCATCGGTCACCTCCGTCTCGCTCTCCGTCGAGATGGGCGCCACTATGACAGCGGCGTTGGGAGAGGTGGAACCCTGATGCGTCACTTTTTGTGTTCGGCGCCTATGCCAGGCGCTTTGCCTGGCCGCGTGCCGAGAGGCACCGCGGTAGCTACGCTGATAGCGAGCCCCGGCACGCCGCAGCGACTCGCGTCGACGGATCGCCGCGCATTCCCCCGCGCAGTAGAGGTTGCCGCGGTCGCAGCGGCGGCAGATCCGCACTTGGCCACCGCAGCGTCCACAGTTGTAGAGCCGATGAGTGTCTTCGAGCACCGCCCTGCACAATCCGCATAGGACTGGACAACGCCGTGCATCGCGGGCATAAAGGTAACGCGGCCGCGCCCTTAGACGGGTGCCGCGACGCCGAAGGCCCGGGGGTTCTCAGCCAAGAATGTGCCCGGGCCTTCGCTTTTTCGACGTGACGGATCAGGATAGTGGAGGTCGCGACCTCGGCATACGCCTGCTCGCTGGGGGGAGCTTGAACGGTGGGAGATCATGCGAGGCAGAGGCAACCGTCAAGATGCCCTCTCACCGACGTTGTCCGTCGGATCACACCCAACGTTTTACAACGTCTACCTTGGAATCGAGCTAATGAACGATTTTGGGGGCGTACGCGCTAAACCCCAAAATTCAGCGGAATGAGGTCCCCGTCAACACCTGCATAGACCTTCTGATCCGCTGCGTAGGCTTGCGGTGCAC
>JBOHQS010000313.1:0-1756 GCA_050732295.1 Methylomirabilales bacterium (SeqCode) | reverse complement strand
CAAGCACACGGTGGAGCCGGTATTCGGCATCATCAAGGCGGTGATGCGGTTCCGGCAGTTTCTGCTGCGTGGCGTTGACGCCGTACGGGGAGAGTGGTTGTTGGTGACGATGGCGTGGAACATCCGCCGGCTGGCGGTGCTGGCGGGCTAAAAAGCGGGCCGAGAAGAGTCTGTCCATCATCAACTCACGGAGTCGATCGCCTTAATGACCACCCGAACCTCGATTTTGGCGCTCAACACGCACGTTATGGCTCTGGTGTTCAACCTAAGTCCGACAGGCTCCTAGCGACGGCCCTGGTGGTGATGGGCCGGGAAAAAGGCGTGCAGTTTTCCGAGCGGCGCGGGCTCGCCGTGCTGTTCGTGAGTAGAGACCAGAACCGCTTGCACGAAGACATGAGCACACGCTTTCGAAGCGCTATCGTCCAATGACTGGGAAGCGCTATCGTGGCGCGGAGACTTGTTACATGCCTCAACCCGGTTTCCGCCGTTGATTCGCCAATAGCTCGGCGAGAGCCTCCAGAGACGCAGAGGCCCCGGCTTCACAAATCAAAGGGGACAGTAAGCTCGTACGCCCTGAAGAGCTCCGCCAGATCTTCGATGGTCACTTCCAGCAGCGAGGCGGCCCGGCGCACGGACAGATCGCCCTCGGATACTGCCTCGTGCAGGCGCTGCACGAACTCCGGGCCGTAGAGCTTCGGCATGGGTTGATCCTTTTTCGGGCGGCCATTCGCGGTGAGCTTCGCGTCCTGAATATCGAGCAGGTCGGCTTTGCTGAGCCACCCGAGCTGGACCAGCCTCCACTTGAGCGCCACCGAGGTGACGAGCAGTTCGCTCGCGGTAGCATTCAACCACGCATGAATCTCGCGCTTCCCGCGCGCCTGCCAGCGGGGCACGAGCGTGCGCTCGGGCATGAGCAGTGCGGAAGCGAAGTTGTCCGCAAGCTGCTCCACTCGCTTGCCCTTGCCTCCGCGCGGGATTTCAATCTCGGTGTGCTCAGGCGGCATCTGTTCCCAGGTCAGGAGGTGGAAGGTCTCGTGGGCGAGGTCATAGTGCCTCCTCCCCTCGGGCTCGTTTCGGTTGATGAGGATCGCGTTCAGGCCCGGGAGCTGGCAGGCAGCCCCGGAAATGCTGGTTGGCGCCTCCACGTACAGCACGAGCGCGCGAAGCCGCTCTCCCAGCCTGGCTTTCAGGCGCAGCGCCGGGATCTCCCGAAGGTCCCACTCGCGTCCCAGCGCCTCTGCCGCCGCGCGCGCGTCCTCGAAAGTGCTTCTCTCTGATAGCGCCAGACGGATTTGAAGTGGGCTAGGAGTCGCGCCCTTCCACTCGCCGAGTTTCCGGTAAGTGGCAATCCAGCGACCCGCTTTCTCCTCAAACTCGTGGAGGATCTCCGGCGCTGCTTTTCTGTTCGCCCGCCAGGAGAATCTACCCTCGCCCGCGAGCCGGAAGGGATCGGTGAAATAATCAAGATCGACACCGAGCGCCTCGATCGCGTGCAGCAGTTCCTCAGCCGTTACCTTGCGGCTTCCTGCTTCGATCGCCGCCAGCGTCTGCCGGTCCTTGAAGCCCAGCCGCTCCGAGAGCTGAGCCTGCGTGAGCCCGAGCTTTTCGCGTGCTGCCTTTAGCCGTTTGCTGATGAGCTCGTTCATGTTATCCCTACGTGAGACAAATACACCGGACATGGTCAGCGTGTCACATACCCATAAATGAAGCGCTAATAGTCCGTTACTTGCCCTGGTCGTTGTACTGCGGTTTGAGC
>JBOHQS010000312.1:0-1764 GCA_050732295.1 Methylomirabilales bacterium (SeqCode) | reverse complement strand
CCCTATGGCCTAAACTCTGCGGCCTGTAGCCTTCTTGCAATGTCGTTAACCGGTCCAAAGTTGCAATAAATTAGGGAGTTAGCTAGGGTCGGCGCCATGACAACTCAAACCTCTCCTCTGCGAAAAGAGATCGTACGCCCGGCCCCGCGCCGTCGGCAGGCGAAAGCGAAGCCGCGCCGTCCCGTGGCCGGGCCGTTGAAGGCTTTGGTCAGCCCCCGCACCCTGAGTCAGGCGCTGAACCGTGCCGTCTCCCCGCAGCGGCAGCGGGAGATTGCTGAACAAAGTGGCTACGACGCCCAGGCGCAGAAGCTGACGTTTGTGCCCTACTTGCGAGCGCTGATCCTGCGCCAGATTCTGGGCGGGAGTCTGCATGATCTGCAGCACGGGATGGCGCAGGACCCGGTGTATGAGGTGCATGGGGCGCGGCTGGAGATTTCGGTGCCGGGTTTGTCCAAGGCCAATGCCCAGCGGCCGAGTCAGCCCTTTTGGGACGTCCTGGCGGAGGTGATGGCGGCGGTGGATGCGCTCCCGACGTCGGTGCGGATCGGGCGCAAGGCCCCGCTGGGGGCGACGACACCCAAGGAGTTACGTGAGATTGGGCAATTGTTGAACCGCACGGAGATTTTCGATGCGACGGTGCTGGCATTGCCACCGCAGATCGCCAAGTGGGCGCGGACGAGCCAGAAACAGGAACGCGCCGGGATTAAAGTGCAGTTGCGACTACGGGCAGGGTATGGAGGCATGGATCGGGTGATGGTCACGGGAGCCAAGGGCAATGATAATCCCTACTTTGGGGCGCTATTGGACTTGGAGAGTGCGGCCGCGGGCCAGGTGTATTTGTTCGACACCGGGTATTGTAAGCTCGCGACCTACGAGCAGATTCGGGCCCACGGGTGTGAGCTGGTCACGATCCTGCATGAAGGCATAACGGTCGAGGTGCTCGCGGAGCGCCCGGTGCTGACCCCGGTGACGGCGCAGGGCTACCAGATCCATAGCGACCAGCTGGTGGCTCTGGGCACGGGTCCGACGCGCTCGCCGTATGTGTGGCGGGTGGTGGATGCGACCGATACGCAGGGGCGGCGGCGCTCGATTCTTACCAGCTTATTAGACGAGAGTACCGGGCGGATTACGCAGTTACGGGCCTATCGGTGGACGATTGAGATTGTGTTCCGGTGGCTGAAGCGGGTGTTACAGTTGGATACGTTGATCAGTGTGAGCCCCAAAGGGGTAGAGATGCAAGTCGCGGTGGCGTTGCTGGTCTATGGGGTGCTGGTGCAGTACCACCAGGGCGGGGCCTTGTCGCTGACCGCGCTGCGCCGCCGGGTGCGGACGGAAGTCCATCGGGCGCTGGTGGCTGCGGGGGTCGCGGAAGGAGAACGGCGGGCTCGGGCCCGGGCCGCCGCAGGGCCTGCCCCACCCCGTCTGCGCGCGGTAGGCTGATTCACCAGAACACTCGGGTAATGCATCAACAAACAGTAAATCTCCGTCCTCACTCACAAAGAGACTGGTTAACGACATTGCCCCGGAGGCCACGTAGTCTTGGGCTATGTCTACCTGTTGCAAAAGCAGTATGAGCGGGCCATGGCCGAGCTAGAGCGGGCCGTCGTTCTCGATCCCAACTTGGCTGATGGCTATGCGCGGCTGGCTGAGACGTTGAGCCGGGAGGGTAGATCAGAGGAAGCGGTGAGGATGGCAGGGCAGGCGCTGCACCACAAGCCCTTTATTGTGGACTACCACTTAATCAACATCGGCACTGCTTATGAC
>JBOHQS010000311.1:0-1777 GCA_050732295.1 Methylomirabilales bacterium (SeqCode) | reverse complement strand
GTCCAGGACCTTGTAGCCATTCACGTAGAAGGGGTTGATGCGGTCATCCAGGATGTCGTACTCTTCGGCCATCAGGTCGTAGGCGTTCTGGACAACGCTTAACTGGTCCGCATCGAATTCGATCTCGCCCATGCATCCCCCCGCGTCAGTGTTCCCTCCGTCACAGCCGCTCCAGGAATACGCACTTGAGGTACCTGGTCTCCCTGACCCCCAGGAGGGCCGGGTGATCGCCCGACTGACTCCGCACCGCCAGGATCCGGCACCGGACTCCGGCGTCGGCGGCCGCACCCTCCAGCATCCCCAGGAAGATCTCTTCGTTGAGATGATAGGAGCAGGAGGAAGTTACGAGAATCCCGCCGGGGGCCAAGAGTTTCATGGCCCGAAGGTTGATCTCCTTGTATCCGCGGAGCGCTCCCGCCACGGCCTCCTTGGACTTGGTGAAGGCGGGGGGATCGAGGATGATGAGATCGAAGTGGCGTCCCCCCTCTTCGAGCCTCCGGAGCTCGTCAAAGGTGTTTCCCCTTCGGAAGCTGCAACGATCCGCGAGATCGTTCAGCGTGGCGTTCTCCGTCGCACCCGCGACCGCCTCCGCCGAGATGTCGATCCCTTCCACCGACCGCGCACCGGCCTTGGCCGCGTGCAGGCCAAACCCCCCCGTATAGCAGAAGCAATCCAGGACCTCTCGGCCGGCAGCGAGAGGGCGCACCGCCAGCCGGTTGTCCCGTTGATCCAGAAAGAAACCGGTCTTCTGTCCCGTGGCGATGTCCACCTGAAAGCGGAGGTCCGCTTCCTCGATGGCGACGACCGGGTCGAAGCGATTTCCCAGATAGGCCTTCTCCAGGGGGAGACCTTCCAGCAGGCGGGAGGGCGCATCATTCCGGAAGAAGATCCCGCGGGGATGGAAAAGCTCTTGGATCACTGGCAGCAAGACTCCACGGAGCCGCTCCATGCCGGCGGTCAGGATCTGTAGGACCACGACATCCCCGTAACGATCGAGGAGGAGGCCGGGCAGGGCGTCCGCCTCCGCGAACACCATGCGCACTGCCGTGGAGGGAATGGCGAGCCGCTGGCGGTAGGCTATGGCGTCCCCAATCCGCCGGCGAAAAAAGGGGACATCGATCGGTTCCGTCGCTCGGGTGAGCAGGCGTCCGAAGATCTGGGAATCTGGATTGATGTAGCCCCGGCCAAGAAAGCGGCGTCCGGCCCCGTAAACGTCGACGACGTCCCCCTTCTCGGGCGCCCCTTCGGTTCCATCCACGTCCGCCCGGTAGATCCAAGGGTGCCCCGCGAGGACCCGGCGCTGCCCCCGGCGGCGGAGGAGGATGCTCGCCATGTTCGAGTCGCCTCGTGGCTCCGCGAAATTGTCACTTATGTACTGTCGGCGAGGAGAAATTGCAAGGGAAAAAAGCGGGCCCGAACCGTGTGCTATCACTGTTCCCCGATCAGCCCCCGCGCAACCTGGGCCTCCCGGGACTTGGGGTGTTCCTCTCCACCGTCTCAGGCCCCCGTCTCCTCCAACGGCACTGCCCAGTCGCCGACCACGACAGGACCGCTGCAACCGAGGGTGAACCCGGAACCCTCCTCGGTTCGACTCACCGCCACGGCACAGACGTCCCACACGCCCAAGTCCCCACGGGCGGAGTTCCTGCCTAGCTTATCGTCAGAATGGAGAGAACCTTCGGGAGGAGTATCCCAGCCTGGCCTTGTAAATGACTATCAACAAAGGGGGTAATTGCGGTGGAGGTGGGGTTGATCTCTACGACGAAGGCCCCGCGCT
>JBOHQS010000310.1:0-1790 GCA_050732295.1 Methylomirabilales bacterium (SeqCode) | reverse complement strand
GTGGCTGCCGATCTTCACCCGGTGGCCAATCCGGTGGTGGACCCGGAGGGGGTCATCTACACTACCATCAGCGGCCGCCGTGGCCAGAAGATGGCATCCCCTCTGGTGCGCATCACTCCCGCCGGGGTCGTCGAGCCCCTGCCCGCGGCGCCCATCAATCCCACAGGGTTAGCCCTGCACCCCGATGGCTCGCTCCTCATCTCGAGCCGGTACGAGGGCCGCGTCTATCGCATCCTTTCCACAGGGGACATGGACGTCATCGCGCAGGACTTGGGCATTGCGACGGGCCTCTGTCTCGACGAGGCCGGCGTCCTCTATATCGGGGACCGCACGGGAACAGTGTACCGCCTGCCGCCAGGGGGAAGGGTGGAAGCCTTTGCCTCACTTCCGCCCAGCGTCGCTGCCTTCCATTTAGCGCTCGGCCCCGACGGACACCTGTTCGCCACCGCCCCAACCCTCTCCAACGAGGACGTCATTTACCGGATCAACCGCTTTGGCGATGCAGAACCGTACTGGGGGCCCCTCGAAAGACCGCAAGGGCTGGCCTTCGATCGGCAGGGTCGCCTCTGGGTAGCGGCGGGGATTAAGGGACAGCGGGGGATCTACCGATTTGAGCGTCCGGAGTCTCCCCGATTCACCGTGACGGGGGCGAATCTCGTCGGCCTCGCATTCACCGCCGACCAACAGCATCTCATTCTGGCCAGCACCTCGGCGATCTTCCGCCTTGCTCCGCCCGTGTAGGCGCGGCGACGCGAGCCTGCCTGGCCTGCCGTATCATCATCCCTCCAGCAGGGCCACCAGCTCGATCTCGACGAGGGCTCCCAGGGGAAGCTGGGCAACCCCGACGGTAGAGCGGGCGGGGCTCTGCCCTTCGAAATAGGTGGCATAAATCTGATTCATGACCTGGAAGTGGCTGAGATCGGTGAGGTAGACGGTCGTCTTGACCGCCTGCGTGAAGGAGCTTCCTGCAGCCTCAACGACCGCCTTGAGATTTTCCAGCACCCGTCGCGTCTGGGCCTCGATTCCCCCCTCCACGAGTTTCCCCGTGGCCGGGTCCAAGCCGATCTGTCCCGCCGTGAAGAGAAACCCATGCGCCTTGACCCCCTGCACGTAGGGCCCCACCGCCTTGGGGGCCTTCTCTGTCGTCACCACCCCTCGCCCCATTGAGTCCTCCTGCCGTACGCACACTCACCCGCGCCAACCCCCGCCCCGCCCACGGCTCACGTGAACGGACAATGCTCTCGGTTCCGGAGCGTCACTCTACCACACGTCTTCAGACGGGACAACGAGACCGTCGAGTATGCGCGGCGCGGCTGGGATTCACTGGGACTTCAGGTGCTACTCGGTGAGGGCCTGGATAAAATCGTGCACGGCGGCTGCCGCGTGGGATGGCAGCCCCCCCGCTCTTCGGATCTCTTCAATACTCGCCTGCTGCATGGCCTTGAGAGAACCAAAGTGCCCCAGGAGAGCCTGACGCCGTTTCTCGCCCACCCCGGGGATCTCCTCAAGGATCGACACGAGCCCCTGCTTCGCCCGAAGTCTCTTATGGTACGTAATGGCGAAACGATGGGCCTCGTCGCGAAGGTGCTGCAGCACGTACCTCGCCCGCGATGCTTCGGGGAGCCTCATCGGCGCGGGCGACCGCCATTGGTGAATGACCTCTTCCTCCTTCGCCAGCGCGATGATGGGCAGATCGCGGCGCCCCGAGTCCCGGGCGACTGTCAGTGCCACGTTGAGCTGTCCCCGTCCTCCGTCGACGAGGATCAGATCGGGCAACGGGGACTCCAGCG
>JBOHQS010000309.1:0-1793 GCA_050732295.1 Methylomirabilales bacterium (SeqCode) | reverse complement strand
AGGGCGCGAGCCTGGGCCGGAAGAAGGCGATGGAGCAGATAGCCTTTCTCAGGGATCTGGTGGCGGTCTTCGGGGTGTCGACGCTGGTGGTGTTTCTTTTCCGCCGCCTGCGGCAGCCGACGATCGTAGGTTTCCTCGCCTCGGGGGTTCTGGTGGGCCCCTATGGGTTAAGTCTCATCGCCGATGTGGCTCAGGTGGAGTTGTTGGCCGAGATCGGCGTGGTCCTCCTCCTCTTTACCATCGGCCTGGAGTTCTCGATCTCCAAGCTCGACCGGCAGATGGTTCTGTGGGGGGGGAGCCTCCAGGTGGTGGGGACCATCCTGCTCATTTCAGCAGGGGCCTGGGTTCTTGGCCTGCCAGGGGAGCAAGCGGTCTTCTTCGGGTTCCTCCTTGCCCTGTCGAGTACGGCCATCGTGCTCAAGATCCTGATGGACCGAGGAGAGATCGACTCGCCGCAAGGCCGCTTTACCGTCGGGGTCCTTCTCTTCCAAGATCTCTGTGTTGTTCCCCTGATGCTCCTCACGCCACTCCTGAGCGGCAAAGAGGCCTCGAGTCCGGTCGCCATCCTCTGGGTGCTGAGCAAGGTCGTCTTCACCGTCACCCTGATCTTTTTCCTCTCCCGTTTCCTCGTCCCGAGGATCCTCTTTGAGGTGGTGAAGCTCAGGAGTCCGGAGGTCTTTATCATCTCTATCATCCTCATCTGCCTGGGGACCGCCTGGGCCACGGCGCAGATCGGCCTCTCCCTTGCCCTGGGGGCGTTCCTCGCGGGAATGGTCATCGCCGAATCGGAGTATTGCCATCAGGCCCTCGCGAATATCGTGCCCCTGCGGGATAGTCTCAGCAGCCTCTTCTTCATCTCGGTGGGGATGTTGATGAATGCGGGCACCCTCTTGGCCTACCCGTTTGAGGTCGCCGGGACGCTGTCGGCTATCCTGATCGGAAAGACGGTCGTGGCCGTCGGGAGCGTTCTGGCACTTGGGTATCCCCTTCGCGTGGCTGCATTGGTGGGGTGCGCGCTCGCCCAGGTGGGAGAGTTCTCCTTTGTCCTGTCTCGTGTAGGATGGGAGTGGGGGCTCATCACTCCACAGGTCAATCAGTATTTCCTTTCTGCCTCGGTCGTCAGCCTTCTCCTGACCCCCCTCATGATTGAGTCGAGCCCGACGCTGGCGCGGCGGGTCGGCCGCCTGCGGTGGATCGAGCGGAGGTTTCCGGGGCGAAGCTTCCAAGACCTTCGGCCCGAGGGGGTGGAACTCCGCGACCACGTGATCATCGTGGGGTACGGTCCCACCGGTCGGAACCTCTCCCGGGTCCTCAAGGCGACGCAGGTGTCCTACTGCATCCTGGAGATGAACGGTGAGACCGTGAGACGGATGCGGAAGATGGGAGAGCTGATCTATTACGGGGACGTCTCGAGCCGAGAGGTCCTGAAGCACCTGATGATCCAGCACGCCCGATCCTTGGTGGTGGCCATCTCTGACCCCCCCTCGATCCGTCGTGCGGTCCGGCTCGCCCGGGAGCTCAATCCCCACCTCCACATTGTCGTCCGGACGCGGTACGAGGCTGAGATCGACGAGTTACACCGTCTGGGAGCGGATGAGGTGATTGCAGAGGAGTTCGAGACGTCCATCGAGCTCTTTGCACGCGTTCTGCGCCGTTATCATGTCCCCCGGGCGGTGATCGAAGAACAGGTGGAAAAGGTACGGGGGGAGCGATACGAGATGCTGCGCCAGTTGCAGGTGCCTCCACTGCAGCAGGCGGATGTGGCCCGGCTCTTTGCGCAGGTTGACATGGAG
>JBOHQS010000308.1:0-1793 GCA_050732295.1 Methylomirabilales bacterium (SeqCode) | reverse complement strand
GTGATGCGGGGCGTTGAGGCTGTAGAAAAACCCCTTTTTGTGCGCAGCGATTTTCTGCCGCGCAGTGGCGGTGGTTTCTCGAGGGGAAGATTTCGCTGACGCGGACCCGGTCTTTGAATTGCGTTTGCCGTTCAGCGAGTCGCCGGATTGTGCTTTCCCGTCTGGTTCTTCTCACTGCGCATAACCGTGATGCGCCAGTTTCTCGATGTTGTGCACCAGACAGTAGAGCTTCCACTGCGTGTCCACTTTCCTTCTTCCGCGTAGTGTGAAGCGATTCAGACCCTTGTTGTAGCGGAGGTTGCCGAACACGGGCTCCACGGTGGCGAAGCGCTGCCCGTAGCGCCGTCGGCCGTCTTCGCTATCGAGTCTGCGTTTCATTCGTGCCGTGTGCGACTCGGGGCGGTGGTTCTTGCCGGTGAAGAACACCACCTGGCGGGTGGGCGTGCGGTCGGGGTGGCGCAGGCACCGGTCTCTGATGGGACACGGCCCGCACACCCGTCTGGCGCCGGTGAACTTCACCGCTTCGCGCCCCTGGATCACCACCCGGCTGCCGTTTGCGTAGAGAAACTCCCCGGCCGGGCAGATGCAGACCTTGGCCTGCTCGTCGTGGTAAAAATCCTCGGGACCGAATAGTCGTGCCTTCTTCTCGGCGGTACTCTTGTCCCAGAGGGGATCAGGCTTGGCCTTATGCTTGGCCTGGTCCGCGAAGCGCTGGTCCCGGGCTCTCATGCCGTTGTCGGCAATGAGTGCCTCGATGTTGCCCTCAGTAAGCCGTTTCAGGTTCTCCTCGCTGTGATAGCCCGCATCGGCCGTCACGATCGAGTCCTCCTCGATTAGATCGCGCATGGCCTCGACGACTGGAATAAGCAGCGCCTGCTCCGAGCCCGTGCCGTGGGCCTGGGCTTCGACGATGACCTGGCACTTGCCATCCACCACCGCCACCCCGGTGTAGCCCTGGATTACGCCTTTACCGGTTGCCATCTTGGCCGATTCGTTATCGGTGCGATTGCTCTTGATCACCTTCCCCTTCGCCCCGCGCCGGTCCTCGGGGTGGTCGGCTAACCATTGCTGCATTTGCTTTGCATCGCGCTGCAGACGTTCGATGCGCCGGGTTTCCTTCTCGGCCAAGCCCGGCTCAAGCGGTTGGTCATCGGCTTCGCGGTGGCGTTCGAGCATCTTGCGCACTTCACCTTCGAGCTTGGCAGCTTGGCGCGCGAACTCGGCGCGGGTGCCACTCTTGGCCTTCGATGCATTGGAAGGCAGTTTGACGCCATCGATGGCGAACATCTCGCGCCCGATCAAGCCCTGGGCATCGCACAGGAACAGCACCTGGGTGAAGACATCGGTGATCTCGGCTCCCAGCGCGCGGATGAAGGAGGCCAGCGTGGTGAAGTGCGGGGCGCTGTCCCCGGAGAGCGCCATGAACACCACGTTCTCGCGGCAAGCCTCCTCGATCGGGCGGCTGCCGACGATCCCGCGGGAGTACGCAAACAGGATGACCTTGAGCAGCACCGCCGGCGGGTAAGCGGGGGCGCCGGTCTCGTCGTTGCAGAACCGCTCATCGAAGCGGGACAAGTCGAGCTCGTGATCGAGCAGGTAATTGAGTGCGTGCTCGAAGGTGCCGGGTAAGAGTTGTTCGGAAAGCACTACGGGAAGAAACTTCGGAGACCGATCGATTAGCTTGTAGCGGGCCATCTTCGCATCGACTCCCACAAAGTCTCGATGCCATCATCTTGCAGCACACGCATGACAGGAGCAATATCGCGGAAGACTTTTTCTACACCCTCGTTGGG
>JBOHQS010000307.1:0-1818 GCA_050732295.1 Methylomirabilales bacterium (SeqCode) | reverse complement strand
GACTGAAACAGCTGCCGGGGGGTCAGATGCAGCCCCGCCTGGTGGGCCCGCGACACAATCTGGAGGCTGAGGATGGAGTCCCCTCCCAGGGCAAAGAAGTTGTCATGGCGCCCCACCCGCTCAACCCTCAGCACCTCCGCCCAGATCCCCGCCAGCCTCTCCTCGGTGGGGGTGCGGGGGACCACATAGCCCTCCTCCCCCCCGCGCTCGGGGGCCGGCAAGGCCTTGCGCTCCACCTTGCCGTTGGGGGTCAGCGGCAGGGCCTCAAGCCCCATAAAGACCGCCGGCACCATGTAGGGGGGTAGCTTCGCCCGCAAATAGCCCCGCAAGGCCTCAGGCTCCACCCCCGCCCCTACATAGTAGGCCACCAGCCGCCGCTCCCCCGGGGCGTCCTCCCGCACCAGGACCACCACCTCCTCCACCCCGGGGTGCCCCCCCAACACCGCCTCAATCTCCCCGAGCTCAATGCGAAAACCCCGCACCTTGACCTGATGGTCGCGGCGTCCCAGGTATTCGATGCTCCCATCGGGCAGGTAGCGGGCCAGGTCCCCGGTTTTGTAAAGGCGTGCATTCGGCTCGTTACTGAACGGGTCCTCGAGGAACTTCTCGGCAGTGAGCTCCGGTCGGTTCAGATAGCCCCGGCCCACCTGTACACCTCCGATATGCAGTTCGCCCGCCACACCCACTGGGACGGGTTGGAGATGAGCATCCAGGACATACATCTGAGTATTGGCAACAGGACGCCCAATGGGGACGATGCCCTGGTTACCTTGCGGTTGGCACTCCCAGAAGGTCACGTCTATAGCCGCTTCGGTGGGTCCGTAAAGATTGTGCAATTGGGCCGAAAGACGCTTGAAAAAGCGCTCTTGAAGGTCGTAGGGCAACGCCTCACCGCTGCAGATGACGCGCTGGAGGGACCACCAACAGGCCTCAAGGCGCGGCTCCTGCAAGAAGATCTGGAGCATCGAGGGAACGAAATGAAGTGTGGTAATCCCCTGCTGAATAATCAGCTCGGCCAAGTAGGGGCTATCCTTATGCCCTTCGGGGCGCGCGACCACCAGGCGGGCTCCGGTCAGTAACGGCCAGAAGAACTCCCAGACCGACACATCGAAGCTAAAGGGGGTCTTTTGCAGAACGCGATCTACCGACGTTAGTTGGTAGGCATCCTGCATCCAAAGCAAGCGATTGCAGATCCCACGGTGGATATTCATCGCCCCCTTTGGCCTGCCGGTGGACCCAGAGGTATAGATCACATAGGCCAAATGCCCGGCCCTCACCCCGCTGTTAAAATTCCCCCCAGGTGCTCCGGCCATCACCGGCCAGTCGGTATCCAGGCAGAGGAGCTGCGCTCGATGCGCAGGCAACCTCTCGACCAGCCGGTGTTGGGTAAGCAGCACCGGGGCCTGACTGTCCTCTACCATAAAGGCGATACGCTCTGCGGGATACTCCGGATCGATCGGGACATACGCCCCACCCGCTTTGAGAATCCCATAGAGGCCAATGACCATCTCAAGAGAGCGTTCCATGAAGACCCCGACCAGGACTTCTGGCCCCACCCCTCGCTGCCGCAAGTGGTGCGCCAACTGATTGGCACGACGATTCAGCTCCTGATAAGTCAGTTGTTCGTTCTCAAAGCCCACTGCCACCGCCTCGGGGGAACGCTCGACCTGGGCTTCAAACAAGTTATGGAGACAGGAATCAAGCGGGTAATCGACCCGCGTCGCATTCCACCCCACCAGCAGCTGCTCCCGCTCGGCCTCGCTCAAGAGGGGCAGCTCACCCAGGCGCTGCCCAGGATCCTCGACCATCCCCCGGAGC
>JBOHQS010000306.1:0-1818 GCA_050732295.1 Methylomirabilales bacterium (SeqCode) | reverse complement strand
GGACTACGCCTAAGGTTACTCTATGCTTAAGCCGAACTTCTTAATGATTTTATCTCTATCCATATGATTAGATTAATATAAAAGCTTTATCGTGCCTCATTGTGTACCCATGTATATTGTGCATATAAGCTTGTGTATAAGCGTTGTACGTGGTATAGTGCGTGGCCATGTACGTGGAGAAGGTCCCCAACCGTAACTCCCCACCCGCCATTCTCCTGCGGGAGTCCTACCGCGAGGGCAAGCGCGTCCTCAAACGTACCCTCGCCAACCTCAGCGACTGGCCCACAGACCTCGTCGAGGGCCTACGTACCCTCCTTCAGGGAGGTACGGCCATCAAACACTTCGAGGAGAGCTTCGACATCGTCCGCTCACTGCCGCATGGACATGTCGCCGCGGTGCTCGGCACGCTCCGTAAGCTTGGGCTGGAGAAGCTCATCGCTCCCAAGCGTTCGCCAGAACGGGATCGTGTCGTCGCGATGATCGTCGCGCGTCTGCTCGATCCCCGATCGAAGCTCGCCACCGCGCGCGGCTTCGGGGAAGAGAGCGCCGCCACGAGCTTGGGGGAAGCGCTCGAGGTCGAATCAGCGCAAGCCGAAGACTTGTACGCCGCGATGGATTGGCTGCAAGCACGGCAGGGAGAGATCGAAAGGAGACTCGCCGAGCAACATCTCCACGACGGCGCGCTCGTGCTCTACGATGTGAGCTCTACCTATTTTGAAGGACGATGCTGTCCACTCGCCCGCTTGGGCTATTCCCGTGACGGGAAGCGAGATAAGCTGCAGATTGTTTTTGGTCTTTTATGCAATCGCGAAGGTTGTCCCATCGCCGTGGAGGTCTTCGAGGGCAATACCGCCGATCCGAAGACGCTCGGGGCCCAAATCGAGAAGCTGCGCACGCGCTTTGGGCTGAGGCGGATCGTGTTGGTGGGTGATCGGGGGATGATGACCGAAGCGCGGATCCGAGAGGAACTCAAGCCCCTCGAAGGGGTGGATTGGATCACGGCGTTGCGGGCACCGGCTATCCGTGCGTTGGTCGAGGCGAAAGATATCCAGCTCTCGATCTTCGATGCGCAGGACTTGGCCGAGATCACCACTTCCGCCTATCCCGCTGAACGAC
This sequence comes from Methylomirabilales bacterium (SeqCode), assembly GCA_050732295.1. Taxonomy (GTDB): domain Bacteria; phylum Methylomirabilota; class Methylomirabilia; order Methylomirabilales; family CSP1-5; genus CSP1-5. Next base: position 702 of record JBOHQS010000306.1, on the reverse strand, counting down.
TCATCGTCTGTAAGAATCCCCTCTTGGCCGAAGCACGCGCGCAACAACGCGAGTCGCTCCTACAGGCCACCGAGCGCGAACTTAATCAGATCCTCGCCGCTACCCAAAGAGGCCAACGTGCCTTGAAAGGTCAAGCGCGGATCGGGCTGCGAGTGGGCAAAGTCATCGGCCGATTCAAAATGGCTAAGCATTTTAAGCTTGCTATCTCCGAGGAGCGTTTTGCCTATGAGCGCGATACCCAGCGCATCCACGAGGAAGCCGCACTCGATGGGCTCTACGTCCTCCGTACGAGTGTGTCCAAAGAGATACTTCAGAGCGCGCAGACCGTACGTGCCTATAAAGATCTCGCGCATGTCGAACGGGCCTTCCGTAGCTACAAAAGCGTCGATCTGAAAGTCCGGCCTATCTACCACTACCTCGCCGATCGCGTCCGTGCGCATATCTTCCTCTGCATGCTGGCCTATTACCTAGAGTGGCATCTGCGCAAGGCGCTTGCACCACTGCTCTTTGACGATGACGATAAACCGAGCGCCGATAAACAACGTGCCTCCATCGTTGCCCCGGCGAAAGTCTCTCCCAAGGCCGAACAGAAGGCTGACACGCGACGCACCGAAGACGGTCTCCCGGTGCACAGCTTCCAAACACTTTTGGCCGATCTCGCCACCATTACCACGAACCGTATTCAACCCAAACTCCAAGGCG
>JBOHQS010000305.1:0-1825 GCA_050732295.1 Methylomirabilales bacterium (SeqCode) | reverse complement strand
CAAGGCATGTCAGATCGGGGCGAACCCCGCAAAGCTCCTGCGCCCCTCCGTAGCCCACGCGAAAGCCGGTGATCACCTCATCAAAGATCAACAGGGTCCTGTATTCCAGGGTCAGCTCCCGCAGCCCCTCGAGAAACCCGGCCCTGGGCGGTACCACCCCCATGTTGCCCGCCACCGGCTCCACGATCACACACGCCACTTCCCTTCCCACCGCCTGCATGATCTCACGGACCTGATCCAGGTCGTTATAGCGTGCCGAGATGGTCTCCCTCGCCACGGCCTCGGGGACGCCGCTGGAATTCGGCACGCCTAACGTCAGGGCACCCGAGCCGGCCTTGACCAAGAGGCTGTCGGCATGCCCATGGTAGCATCCGGCAAATTTGACGATCTTGTCCCTCTTGGTATAGGCCCGGGCCACCCGAAGGGCGCTCATCACCGCCTCGGTTCCCGAATTCACGAAGCGGACCATCTCCACCGAAGGGAGGGCCTCGATCACCATCCGGGCCAAGGTAACTTCCAGTTCCGTTGGAGCTCCATAGCTCGTTCCCCGCTCCACCGCCTTCTTGAGCGCGCTGACAAGGCGGGGGTGGGCGTGTCCCAGGATCAACGGTCCCCAGGACCCCACGAAGTCGATGTAGACGTTTCCATCCACATCGGTGATCCGCGACCCCTCTGCCCTGTCGACAAAAATGGGATGCCCCCCTACGGCCCGGAAGGCCCGCACGGGGCTGTTGACCCCTCCCGGCAGGGATCGCTCTGCCTCTGCGAAAAGCTCCGCCGATCTCTTTCGCTTGACCTCTCCGCCCATCACCGGACAGGTCCTCCAATTGTGAGGAGATAGCAGGGGGCCCCCACTGGACACGGCGCCACAGACCGGAAGGCGAAAGACATCACTCGCGTTGCCGGAGGAGGCGGGCGGCGTCTTTGGCGAAGTAGGTAAGGATCAGGTCAGCCCCCGCCCGTTTGATGGCGGTGAGGACCTCCCACATGACCCGCTCCTCCTCCAGCCACCCCAACCGGGCGGCGGCCTTCACCATGGCGAATTCGCCGCTCACGTTGTAGGCGGCCACCGGCACGTCAAACTCGGTCCGAACACGCCATAGGATGTCCAGATAGGCCAGGGCGGGCTTCACCATGATGATATCGGCCCCCTCCTCGAGGTCCATGGCCACCTCCCGCAAGGCCTCTGCGGCGTTGGCCGGATCCATCTGGTAGCTCTGGCGATCGCCAAACTGCGGGGCCGACTCCGCCGCCACCCGGAAGGGCCCGTAGAAACCCGAGGCGTACTTGGCCGCATACGACATGATGGCGACCTCTTCAAAGCCGCCGGAGTCCAAGGCCTCGCGGATCGCGCCGACGCGGCCGTCCATCATGTCCGACGGGGCGACGATGTCGGCCCCCGCCTCGGCTTGGGCAACGGCGGCCTTGGCCAAGAGTTCCAGGGTCGGATCGTTCTTGACGACCCCCTGCTCGACGACTCCGCAGTGACCATGACTCGTGTATTCGCAGAGACAGGTGTCGGTGATGACGACCAGGTCCGAGACCGAATCCTTGATGGCCCTCACCGCCTGCTGGATGATCCCATCCTTGGCGTAGGCCTGGGACCCATGGGCATCCTTGCGCTCTGGGATGCCAAAGAGGAGGACCGCGGGAATGCGAAGGGCGGCAATCTCCTTTACCTCCCGGGTGAGCTGGTCCACGGAGAGCTGGTAGTTGCCAGGCATGGGGGGGATCTCTCGTCGGATGCCGCGACCGTGGACGACGAAGAGGGGCATGATGAGATCGTCCACCCGTACGATCGTCTCGCGGACCATGCGACGGATCG
>JBOHQS010000304.1:0-1872 GCA_050732295.1 Methylomirabilales bacterium (SeqCode) | reverse complement strand
CACCCGCCGTGCTTTACAGCTTCGAGGCATCAGGCGATTACGCGCCCACCTTCATCAGTGAGAACCTCCGGAAGGTGTTTGGTTATGAGCCGAGCGAGTATCTCGAGGACCGGAATTTTGTGCCGGACCGGATCCATCCGGATGATGCTGCGCGTATTAGGGGCAACTTGTCGCACCTTTTCAAGGAAGGTTATCTGACCCATGAATACCGTTTCCGCCGTAAAGACGGCCATTACTGTTGGGTGAGTGATGAATTAAAAGTCATACACGATGACGCAGGCAAGCCTGTTGAGGTCATCGGTTCATGGAGTGACATATCGGCACGCAAGGCGGCTGAGGAAGCATTGGCCGCAGCACACGCGCGCATCAACCATATCCTTGCCTCATCACCCGCCGTGCTTTTCAGCTTCGAGGCATCAGGCGATTACGCGCCCACCTTCATCAGTGAGAACCTCCGGACGGTGTTAGGTTATGAGCCGAGTGAATATCTCGAGGACCCCAATTTTGTGCCGGACCGGATCCATCCGGATGATGCGGCGCGTATTGGGGGCGACTTGTCGCACCTGTATAAGAAAGGCCACCTGATCAATGAGTACCGGTTCCGCCATAAAGAAGGCAGTTACCGCTGGGTGAGTGATGAATTAAGAGTTATTTACGATGACGCCGGCAAGCCTGTTGAGGTCATTGGGTCCTGGAGTGACATCACCAAGCGCAAGCTGGCGGAGGAAGAGCTCCAATTGCGGACCCGTGAAATAGCCCGATCGCTCGAAGAGCTGAAAGCCTTGGGGGAGGTCAGCCAGGCGGTCAACTCCACCCTTGACCTCCAGACGGTCCTCACCAGCATCGTTTCGCACGCCGTTCAGCTCTCGGGGGCGGATGCAGGAACGATCTACGAATACGACGAGCAGAGCGAGGGGTTCATTCCGCGCGCGACTTACCAGATGAAAGAGGATCTCATAAAGACGCTCCGGGCAAATCCTGTTCGACTGGGCGAAGGAGGGGTGGGACGGGCGGCGGTCGCCCGCGCGCCAATCCAGATCCCCGACATCGAAAAACAGGGCGCCTACGAATCGCGACTGCAAAGCCTGATGGCGCAGTCCGGATTTCGGGCTATCCTTAGCGTTCCCCTGCTGCGGGAGGATCGCATCTTCGGCGGGCTCGCTGTGCTTCGGGAGTCCCCAGGAGAGTTCCCACCAGAGGTGGTCAAATTGTTGCAGACCTTTGCCGCGCAGTCGGTGCTGGCGATCCAGAACGCTCGGCTCTTCCGGCAGATCGAGGAGAAGGCGGGGCAGCTTGAGATGGCCAGCAAGTACAAGTCCCAGTTCGTCGCCAACATGAGTCATGAGATCCGCACACCGATGAATGCCATCATCGGTATGACTCACCTCGCGCTCCAGACTGAGTTGACCGAAAGACAGCGCAACTATCTGGGCAAGGTCGACACGGCGGCAAAAGGGCTATTGGGTGTCATCAACGATATCCTCGATTTCTCCAAGATCGAAGCCGGCAAGTTGCACACCGAACGGGTCGATTTCTCTCTCGACTCTGTCCTGGAACAGGTGGCCGACGTTTCAGCCTTCAAGGCTCAGGACAAGGGGCTGGAGCTGCTGTTCGACGTCGGCACGGACATACCCATGGCCCTCATCGGGGATCCCATGCGTCTGCGGCAGGTGCTGCTGAACCTCATCAGCAACGCGACCAAGTTCACCGAAAAAGGCGAGATCACTGTCGGCGTCCATCTCATCGCGGCGCAGGACAGCATGGCCCACTTGCGGTTTGATGTGAAGGACTCCGGGATCGGCCTGACCACGGAGCAGCGCGCTCGGCTTTTCAGCGCCTTCGCACAGGCCGACGCATCCACAACGCGCAAGT
>JBOHQS010000303.1:0-1873 GCA_050732295.1 Methylomirabilales bacterium (SeqCode) | reverse complement strand
TCACCCGACCGTCGATGACGACGCCGGACACCAACACAACTGGCTACGCAAACACCACCAGGTCCAGATCGCCCGCCGCAACGGCCCGGTGTTCTGCGACCGGGACTGGCTCTCCGCACTGGCCTACGCCTACACCATCAGCGACGACCGCAAGCTGCTCAACAGTCTCCGCGCTCCCCTGGCGGGCGGCCCGTTCCGGGCTGAAAATGGGTCTGGTTGCTCGCTGACGTCGTAGTCTCCTTGACCCGGATGAGGTCGTTCAACAGTCGGGCGCTGGGAGCTGCCCCGATGGGCCGTTCAGTGTTGCCTCGAGCACGCGGATCAGATTCGCCAGACCCCTGGCAGCTCCTGCGGGCAGCCACCAGTTGTCCGTTGCGGCGTGGGGAGGGTGCAGTGCTGGAGGAAGATTCACAGGATGGGGAGATCGTGGCGCGGGTGGCGGCGCTGGATATCGGCAAGGCCGAGCTGGTCTGCTGTGTCCGGGTTCCGCACGAGGGCAAGCCGGGGCGGCGGTTGCAGGAGGTGGAGACCTATTCCACGATGACCCGCTCGCTTTTGGCGATGTCGGATCATCTGCGGTGCCTGGGGGTGAGCCGGGTGGTGATGGAGGCCACCTCGGATTACTGGAAGCCGGTGTTTTATCTGCTGGAGGCCCAGGGGCTGGATCCCTGGCTGGTCAACGCCCGTGACGTCAAGCACCTGCCCGGGCGGCCCAAGACGGACAAGCTGGACGCGGTGTGGCTGTGCAAGGTCGCCGAGCGGCAGATGATCCGGCCGAGTTTCGTGCCACCACCGGAGATCCGCCGGTTGCGGGATGTGACCCGTTACCGGATTGATCTGGTGGGGGTGCGGACCGCGGAGAAGCAGCGGGTGGAGAAGCTGCTGGAGGACGCCCAGATCAAACTCTCCGTGGTGGCGTCGGACATTTCTGGGGTCTCCGGGCGGGAGATGATGGCCGCGCTGATCGGTGGCCAGACTCACCCCAAGGCCCTGGCGAAGCTGGCGCGGGGCCGGCTGCGTGCCAAGACCGCCCAGCTGGAGGAGGCATTCACCGGGCACTTCACTGACCACCACCGGCTGCTGCTGGGCAAGATGCTGGCCCGGATCGACGCCCTCGATGCTGATATCGCCGAGCTTGACGCCACGATCGGGGAGATGATCGCCCCTTTCGCCTCGGCGGTGGAGCGCCTCGATGAGATCCCCGGGGTCGGGATCACCTCGGCACGCGTGATCATCGCTGAGGTCGGGCTGGACATGTCCCGGTTCCCCACCGCCGCCCACCTGGCCTCCTGGGCGCGCTTCGCCCCCGGGGTCAAGGAATCCGCGGGCAAGAAGAAAGGGAACGGCACCACCGGGCACGGCAACCGCTACCTGGCCCGGGCACTGGGAGAAGCCGCGGTCTCCGCTGGCAAGACCGCCACCTTCCTCGGGGAACGCTACCGGCGCATCGCCAAGCGCCGCGGCAAGAAGAGAGCGATCGTCGCGGTCGGCCGCTCCATCCTGACCATCGTCTACCACCTGCTCTCCAACCCCGAAGCCCACTTCATTGACCTGGGCCCCGATTTCTACGACAACCGCATCGGCCCGGAAGCCAAGAAACGCAACCACATCCACCAGCTCGAAGCACTGGGCTACACAGTCACCCTCCAACCCACCGCCTGACCGCCTGACCACGGCTTCACCCCAACCCGGCTCCGCTGCGCTGCGCCGGGTCCCACCCCTGCTCGTCCCCGGCTTGATTTTCGGATCAGCCAAGAAACGCAACCACATCCACCAGCTCGAAGCACTGGGCTACACAGTCACCCTCCAACCCACCGCCTGACCGCCTGACCACGGCTTCACCCCAACCCGGCTCCGCTGCGCTGCGCCGGGT
>JBOHQS010000302.1:0-1880 GCA_050732295.1 Methylomirabilales bacterium (SeqCode) | reverse complement strand
CGGATCGCCTTCAGCAACTCGGCGCTCGATACGCTCTTTTGAAGGTACCCCCTGGCCCCCTCCCACAGGCTGCGGAAGACCAGCTCCTGATCGAAATAGCCGGTCAGGATGAGGACCTTGGTCGAGGAGTTGCGCTCGCGAATCTGAGGGAGGACGTCGAGCCCGTCCATTTCCGGCATGAAAAGGTCCAAGAGCAGGACGTCCGGGTGGAATTCCTCCAGGGCCTTGAGGACCTCCCGTCCGTTGGCGGCCTCCCCCACGACCTCGATCGCCTCTTCCCGCCGCAAGAGTTCGACGAGCCCTTCCCGGAAGAGCCGATGGTCGTCGGCGATGACAAGCCGGATCTGGTCTTTTCTCCCCATTGCTCAGCGCCTCAGAATGGGTCGCTAGGCATTGCAGTTGCACGAAGTATGCCAAAATGACACCCCGCGGCATAGTTGCTTCCACAGCGGCACGGCCGACCCGCTGCCCCCAGCACGCTTCTCGGGGTATCCGTCGAAAGACCTACACCTTTTGGAGGATGCATTACTGCCGCGCTTAGGCCCATTGATCCCAGAAAATCGGCCGACCGATGGATTGCCATCTCGCCGAAGATAGACGATGGTATACAGAGCATCACAAGGGAGATAGCTGTGACAAAGGACAGCGGCAATTCATTTGGCGAAAAAAGGGGGAGAGGGGTTCATGGGCAGACCAACAAAGGAGGGTAGATCATGCGCGAGAAGATCAAGTTAGGTCTGGTGGGACTGGCCTTGATAGCAAGCCTGGGCGCCTGCGCGAAACAGTACGAAGCGTACGGGATTAAACAGGGCGGCACCCACTTCGCGTCGTTTACGCATATGGGGTATTCCCTCAAGGGGGAGAAGCCGAAGTTGACCAAGGCTGAAGCGAGTACGGCCAAAACCGAGGGGTGGTGGGGGACCCCCGTTCGGTACACCGTTGACGAGCTGGAATAAGCAGGTCTGTGCACGGCAGAAATTGCCCCTGGAAAATGTGAACGCCCGGCGGTGCGTGTCCGCCGGGCGTTCGGCATTGTACACCCGCTCTCGGGCGAGGAAATCGCTCCTAGAGCACCCCCGCTATCTCCAGCCGGAAATCGTGATGGAGGCGGGTGGCCTGGTGCTCGTGCACCACAAAGCGGAGCCCCTGACTTTTCCTCTCACCCCCAGCACGCTCCGTCACCCTTCCTCCTCCCCCTGCTCTTCCCGCTCCGGCTTCTCCTGCGCCTCCTGCTTCTTCTGCTCTTCCTGCAGGACCCGGCGGATGCGCTCTTTCTCATGCTCTCGCCGATAATCGGGCTTCGGTCGATGGGGGCGAGACGGCGGCGCCACAGGCAGTCGGACCGACGGTCTTTTCTTTCCCTTGTCGCCTTTCTTGTCCTTGGTCAACGGCAGATCATCCCGAGGTCAAAGAGCCACCACGCTCATATACCAGACTCCAGCCGGGCCCGAGCACCTACCCGCTCCGCGGATCCCACAGGTCCCTGAGGCCATCCCCCAGGAAGTTAAAGCCCATGACGGTGACCACGATCGCGACCCCGGGGAAGAGGGTCAGATGGGGCGCGACCAAGAGATACTGTCTCGCCTCATCGAGCATCGCCCCCCAACTCGGGGTGGGGGGCTGGGTTCCGAGCCCGAGGAAGCTCAGGCTCGCCTCCGCGACGATGACCGCGGCGAACCCAAAGCTGGCCTCCACGACGACCGGCCCGACGATATTGGGCAGCAGATGCCGGAAGATCACCCTCAGGTCTTTACCCCCTAAGGCCCTGGCTGCCGCCACAAACTCCATCTCCCGGACCACGAGGATCTGGCCGCGGGTGAGCCGGGCATATCCTACCCAGCCGATCAAGGAGAGGGCAATGACCACGTTGGTGATGCTCG
>JBOHQS010000301.1:0-1880 GCA_050732295.1 Methylomirabilales bacterium (SeqCode) | reverse complement strand
CCGCCCGTCCAGATCGTTGATGATCTGCGCATAGATATGCCGACGCGACTTGAAAACCGACAGCCGAGGCTGCTCGGGCACCCCGAACACCTTCTTCCGCACGCGTCGGTGCCTCCGCTCCCGGCCATGGCGCTTCCTATTCCAGGCAATGACGCTCATGCCTTCGCTCCGCCCTTTCCTGCCTTCCGGCGAATCCGCTCGTCCACATACTTGACGCCCTTCCCCTTGTAAGGCTCGGGGAGGCGGAGGCTTCGAAGCTTTGCGGCGACTGCCCCCACCAGCTGCCTGTCAATCCCCGAAAGGGTGATCAGCGTCTGATGCTCCACGGTCGCCTGAATGTCTGGGGGCAGCGCATAGACCACGGGATTCGTGTACCCGAGGCTCAGCGTGAGCACCTGACCCTGGACGGCCGCGCGGTACCCTACACCGCTGAGCTCGAGCTTCTTCTGAAATCCCTCGGTCACGCCTCGGATCATATTCGCGATCAGGGCTCGCGTCAGCCCGTGCAGCGCCCGGTGAGATCTCTGATCGGTCGGACGCTCGCAGACGACCTTTCCGTCTCCGACTCCAACGCGGATGGTGGGGTGTGTTTGAAGCTGAAGCTTCCCTTTGGGCCCCCGGACCTCCACCACCCCTTTGTTCACGGAGACCTGAACGTTGCCGGGGATACCAATCGGCAACCGACCAATGCGCGACATCGCCTTACCTCACAGCGCTGTCAAGGTGTCCGATGTCCGAAGTCTACTGGTAAAACAGCCCCTCCTGGGGATTTCTTGCCGATTGACCTCGGACGTCGGACCACGGACGTCGGACGTTCTTACCAGACGTGACAGAGGACCTCGCCCCCCACTCCCTGCCTCCGCGCCTCCCGATCGGTCATGACCCCCTGAGAGGTCGAGACGATCGCGATCCCCATGCCGCTCAGGACCCGAGGGAGCTTGCGCGCTCCAGTGTACACTCGCAGTCCCGGCTTACTGGTCCGGACAATTCCCCGGAGAACCCGTTCATTGCCAGGGCCATACCTCAGATACACGCGCAGGATCCCCTGCCTCTGGTCATCGATGACCTTGTAGTCGCTGACGAACCCCTCATCCTTCAGGACGCGCATGATCTCCACCTTCAGCCCCGAGGAGGGGATGTCTACCTTCTCATGTCTCGCGGTATTGGCGTTCCGAAGGCGCGTCAACGCGTCCGCAATGGGGTCGGTCAACACTGTTCAACTCCGTTCATGGTTGATGGTTCATGGTGCACGGCACCTTCTGCACTCTCTGTACACTCTGCACTCTGAACTTACCAGCTCGCCTTGGTCACACCAGGAATCTCCCCCCGGAGGGCCAACAGGCGGAAGCAGATCCGGCACATGCCAAATCGCCGGAGATAGCCGCGCGGTCGGCCGCAGAGCCGGCACCGGTAATACCCCCGGACCCGAAACTTCGGCTTCTGCTGCGCTTTCAAGACGAGGGCCCTTTTTGCCACGATCCTCCCCCTCAGGACCGAAAGGGAAATCCCACCTGCTCGAGCAGGACCTTCGCTTCTTCATCGTTCCGCGCGGTGGTGTGGATACAGATATCCATCCCCCGCGCCATATCGACCTTGTCGTATTTCACCTCGGGAAAGATGAGCTGCTCCTTGACGCCGAGCGCATAATTCCCGCGGCCATCGAAGGAATGCGGAGAGACCCCTCGAAAGTCCCGGATCCTCGGGAGGGCAATATTGAGAAATCGGTCCAGGAACTCGTACATCCGGTCCCCCCGCAGCGTCACCTTGCAGCCGATGGGCATCCCGGCCCGGAGCTTGAAGCTTGCCTCGGACTTCTTAGCCCGCGTGATGACCGGCCGCTGTCCCGAGATCGCCGCCAGCTCCTCGACCGCACTGTCGAT
>JBOHQS010000300.1:0-1885 GCA_050732295.1 Methylomirabilales bacterium (SeqCode) | reverse complement strand
TCCCCCGAACCCTGCCCGCGTGATCGTTCCGAGGCCGGCCGCAGCGCTCGAGAGCAGCACCGCGGCGGCGGCCTGGCCCATCGCTTTCTTGTCGGCCTTGACCCGCTGATACAGCCGGACCTCGAGTGTGGCTGCCCGGATGATCCGATCCGTAAAAATCGCCATCCTCTCCTCCAACGCGTGAACCCGCGTGGGATCGCCTGACGAAGCAACGGTCTCTTCCGGGCGCGCGCTCGTCGGCGCGCCAGGATCGTGGCAGGGTCGCCGAAACGGACCTCTCACCGGCAGGGGGCAGCCGGGCTGTTCACCACGCGACCCGTCTCGGAGGTGTCGTAGCCGCCGAGGGCCTCGACCTCTTTCGTGAACCCGTCGCTCGAGATCAGGTCGAGCAGGGGTCTCAGGAGAGGGTCGCAGTAATGGAGTTCTGGGATGATGAGATCGTATCGCTCCTTCAGGAGGGGAATGAAGTCCAGATCGAGGGCCCGGGCCGCCCCGAGGATGCCGAGACCGACGTCGGCCACCCCCGCCTTGACCGCGGCGGCCACCGCCAGATGCGTATACTCCTCCCGCTCGTACCCGGTGATTCGCATCGGATCGATGCCGAGCTGCTTCAACCGATAGTCCAGCAGCATCCGCGTCCCTGCCCCCTTCTGCCGGTTGACGAACGCGACCCCCTCCCGGACCAGGTCGAGCAGGGTGGTGATGCCCTTCGGATTTCCCTTGGGGAGGATGAGCCCCTGGTCCCGGTGCACCAGCGTCAGCACGACGACCTTCTCCCCCGGCAGCAGGCGCGCGACGTAGGGGAGATTGTACTCGCCGGTCTCCTCGTCCAGGAGATGGGAGCCGGCCATGTGGGCCTCCGCCCGCTTGAGCGCCAGCAGCCCAGCCAGACTCCCCACGTTGGTCGAGGAGAGATGGAGATCCGGATGGCTTCGCCGGAGGAGACTCGCGAGCAGATCGAGCGTGAGGTCGTGACTCCCCATGGCCACGATGGTCTTCTCGATCTCCTCAGGCCGACGGAGGAGTTCCACGGTGACGGTCGCCCCCGCATGCACCCCCTCGGAGAAGCGGGGAATGCGGACGATGCCATCGGCGCGGACCAGAGACATGATCACCCCCGCCCCCCGGGAGAGGGGGGTCGCCACGACTTTGTTCCCGACCCGCCCCAACTTGACCCGTAAGAACTCATCTTCGCCGAGGGGGGAGAGAATCTTTCGGGTGATCGTCGCGGTGAGCGTCGGCCGCGCCGGAACCGCCCTCCCCTCCAGGCGATAGAGGATCGGCTTCACCAACAGATCGCAGGTAATGACCGCCGAGACGGGATACCCCGGGATCCCGATGACGGGGCGTCCCCGGACGATCCCGAGCACCACCGGGTGCCCCGGGCGGATCGCGATCCCATGCACGAGAAGCTCCCCCAGTTCCTTGACGATGGCGGCGGTGAAGTCTTCCGAGCCGGCCGAGGAACCGGCATTGATGACGACCACGTCGTGGGTCGCCGCCGCCTCCTCGACGGCAGCCCTGATCGCGGGGAAATCGTCCGGGACGATACCGGTGCGGTTCGCCTCTCCTCCCCACTCCCGAACCATCCCGCAGAGCATGAGGGAATTGAACTCGATGATCTCGCCCGGCTTCACGGCACTCCCCGGCGGGACCAGCTCGCTCCCGGTCGGGATGACGGCCACGCGGGGGCGCTGCCGGACCTCAACGGCACCCAAACCGCATCCGGCGATAGCCCCGAGATCGGCCGGGGTGAGGGTATGTCCTTCGGGAAGGATCAACTCCGTCGCCACCATGTCTTCCCCCATGGCCCGGACATGGTGCCACGGGGGCACGGCGGCATGGATCTCGATCTCCTCTTCGCCTACCGGGTACAGGTGCTCGA
>JBOHQS010000299.1:0-1916 GCA_050732295.1 Methylomirabilales bacterium (SeqCode) | reverse complement strand
GCGTCAGCTGCATGCGCTTGTTAGCTCTGCACGCGCCTAACGCAGGCACGAAACGTCGGGGAGAAAACGGGTGGAGGCTGCGGACGTTGTATGCTGGAACGGAGCCTCCGAGGGCCGAGGCCGACGCGCCACTGGTGGTCCGTCCCCGTTTGTTAGCTTGGTCCGGGGGTGTTGCGACAACCTCATTGGTGACACGCATTGCGTGATCCCGTTCAGGAGAATGTCCTACCGACACATCCCTGCCCTCGGATGCTCCTTCCCTCCATCGTGAAGGAGCCCCCTGTGAAAGGCAAGAGCCGAGCAAGATCCTCCCTGCGCGCCCGACGAGAGCGACAGATCCTCGAGAAGATCCACCTCAACGCCGCAGGCATCGACATCGGCAGCGAGAGCCACTGGGTCGCGATTCCCGAGGATCGCGACGATCAGCCGGTGCGCGAGTTCAAGAGCTTCACGCACGAACTCATCGCGCTGGCCGACTGGCTCGAGGCGTGTGGGATCGAGACGGTGGCGATGGAATCGACCGGTGTCTACTGGATCCCGCTCTACGAGATCCTCGAAGAGCGCGGGATCGAGGTCCTCCTGGTCAACGCCCGCCACGTCAAGGGCGTGCCCGGTCGCAAGACCGACATCCTCGACTGCCAGTGGATCCAGCAGCTGCACACGTTCGGGCTGCTGCGCGGAAGCTTCCGGCCCGACGCCCCCATCACCGCGCTGCGCAGCCTCGTCCGTCATCGCGACCAGCTCGTCGAGGCGGCCGCCTCCTACGTCCAGCGCATGCAGAAGGCGATGGTGCTCATGAACCTGCAGCTCCACAATGTGATCAGCGACGTCACCGGGGTCACCGGGATCGCGATCCTTCGCGACATCGTCTCAGGGCAGACCGATCCGACGATCTTGGCTCGCCATCGGCACCCCCGCTGCAAGGCCACCGAGCCGGAGATCGCCGCCTCCCTGACGGGTCACTATCGCGACGAGCACCTGTTCGTGCTCCGCCAGGCGCTCGAGCTCTACGACGTCTACCAGGAGAAGATCCGCAGCTGCGACGAGCAGATCGAAGCCCGCATCCACGCCCTCGAGGCGACCTGCGAGGCTCCCGACGCCCTCCTGCCAAAGCCCCGAAGGGCCAACCACCGCAGCGCCAATGAGCCCGACTTCGAGATCCGCTCGCCGCTGTTTGCGCTGTGTGGCGGCGTCGACCTCACCGAGCTCCCGGGCATCGGGCCCTACGGAGCGCTCAAACTCCTCTCCGAGATCGGCCTCGACATGAGCCGCTGGCCTTCGGAGAAGCACTTCGCCTCGTGGCTCACAGTGGCTCCCCGCAACCAGATCTCTGGAGGGAAGCTTCTCCGCTCCGGCACCCAGCCGTCGGCCAACCGCGCCGCCAAGATCCTCCGCATGGCGGCCATGAGCCTCGGGCGAAGCGATCACGCACTCGGCGCCTTCCACCGCCGCATGGCTGCACGCGTCGGGAAGGCCAAGGCCATCACGGCCACGGCGCGAAAGCTCGCCATCCTCGTCTACCGAATGCTCCGGTACACGATCCGCTATCACGAGCCGTCCGCCGCAGACTACGACCAACTGCAACGCTCCCGAATCCTGCGCGGCTTGCGCAAGCGCGCTGCTTCCCTTGGCTTCGAGCTCGTCGACACGAACACTGGACTCGTGATGTAGAGAACGTTTTCTCAGGAGGCAGCCCCCAAAGCCGCGCTACGAGACCGCCCGCTCGGCACCCCGCCAGGGCCCCGAGCTCGGCTTGCCGGAGGCGCAGTGTGCCGAGACCGCATGATGCGATGCGGAGCCAGCCCTGAGACCCGGCCCCGCCCAGCTGGGGACCAAACCCTGCGTGCACCGCCGACCCGCGCCGCAGGCGAAGCCGGCACACCCCGCGGCCCCGGGAGACCTGGCCGCGGTACGCC
>JBOHQS010000298.1:0-1922 GCA_050732295.1 Methylomirabilales bacterium (SeqCode) | reverse complement strand
AGAGGTTGCGCGCCGCCAAGGCGATGGGGTTCGCCGACCGGAGGCTGGCCCAACTGACCGGCTCCAATGAACTCACCATCCGCGACGCGCGACGCAAGCTGGGCATCCAGGCCACCTTCAAGATGGTGGACACCTGCGCCGCCGAATTCCAGGCCTTCACCCCCTACCTCTACTCCACGTATGAGCGGGAGTGCGAGGCCAATCCGACGACCCGGAAAAAGGTCGTCATCCTGGGCTCGGGCCCCAACCGAATCGGCCAGGGCATCGAATTCGACTACTGCTGCGTCCACGCCGCGTTTGCTCTCAAGGAGCTCGGGTACGAAGCCATCATGGTGAACTGTAACCCCGAGACGGTCTCGACCGATTACGACACCTCCGACCGACTCTACTTCGAGCCGCTCACGCTTGAGGATGTCCTGAACATCCTGGACCGCGAGCAACCGGACGGTGTCATCGTGCAGTTCGGCGGCCAGACCCCGCTCAAGCTCGCCGTCCCGTTGCAGCGGCTCGGCGTCCGCCTCTGGGGCACCTCCTCGGAGGCCATTGACCGCGCGGAAGACCGGGAGCGATTTCGGCAACTTCTCAACCAGCTCGGGCTCAACCAGGCCCCGAGCGGCACAGCCATCTCCGTGACTGAGGCGACCCGGATCGCCAGGCAGATCGGCTATCCCGTGCTGGTCCGCCCTTCCTACGTCCTCGGGGGACGGGCCATGGAGATCGTCTACGATGAGGCGAGCCTCGTGGGATACATGGAGCGGGCCGTTCAGGCCTCTCCCGAACATCCGGTCCTGATCGACAAGTTCCTGGAAGATGCCATCGAGATGGACGTGGATGCGATCGCGGATGGGCGTCGGGTCGTGATCGGTGGCATCATGGAGCACATCGAAGAGGCGGGGATCCATTCGGGAGACTCCGCCTGCTCCCTGCCGTCGCGGTCGGTGCCTGCCAAGACCCTCGACGAGATCCGGGAACAGACGATCGCGTTAGCCCTGGAGCTTCAGGTGGTGGGCCTGATCAACATCCAGTTCGCCATCAAGAACTCCACCGTCTATGTCCTGGAGGTGAACCCCCGGGCCTCCCGGACGGTCCCCTTCGTCAGCAAGGCAACGGGAGTCCCCCTGGCCAAGTTGGCCACAAAGGTCATGGCGGGCATGACGTTAGAAGAGCTCGGATTCACCCGGGAGCCGCGCCTGAGCCACGTGGCCGTCAAGGAGGCGGTGCTCCCCTTCGTGAAATTCAGCGGGGTCGATGTCATTCTCGGCCCAGAGATGAAGTCCACGGGCGAGGTGATGGGGATCGATCGAGACTTCGGCCGCGCCTTCGCCAAGTCCCAGATCGCGGCGAGCGGGACGTTGCCGCTGCAGGGGAAGGTTTTCCTGAGCGTGCGGGATCCGGACAAACCCAACCTTCCCCGGCTCGGTCAGGCGTTTGCCGACCTCGGCTTTCACATCCTGGCCACGGAGGGTACGGCGCGTTGCCTCGCGGAGGCGGGCGTCGCCGCAGAGCGTGTGTACAAGGTGACCGATGGAGTCCGCCCCCACATCGTCGACCGGATGAAGAGCGGGGAGATCGTCCTGGTGGTCAACACCCCCGAGGGTCGCACCTCGCGGCTCGATTCCTACTCCATCCGGCGGACCGCCATCAACCAAGGGATCCCTTGCTTTACGACCATGGCAGCGGCGTATGCGGCGGTTCAGGGGATCCGAGCGCTCAGGGCGGAAGGTCTCCAGGTGAAGACGTTGCAGGAGTACGGAGTCGAGGGGGGCCATGCACGCTGAGGTGGATTCGCTCCGCAGGCTCCACGCAGACTACTACCTCCAGCGCTTTACCTCACCCCGCCTGATCTTTGAGCCGGGACAGTTCATCATGGTGAAGCCCTCGGGATCCCTCGACCCCTTCCTGCCGAGGGCCTACAGTATCCT
>JBOHQS010000297.1:0-1927 GCA_050732295.1 Methylomirabilales bacterium (SeqCode) | reverse complement strand
ATGTACGGAGCCATCATCGTCGAACCGCGCGACACGCGCAGCGAGCCCAAGGTAGATCACGACGTTGTTCTGATGCTGGACGAATGGATCATCGACGACGTCTCGGGCGATCACACCACAATGAGTCACCCACGCCTCCTGAAGGATGCCAACTACTTCACCATCAACGGGAAGAGCTTTCCTGCTACGGCACCACTGAAGGTTAAAGAGGGCGAACGTATCCGGCTCCGCCTTATCAACATCGGCTACCTCATGCACTCCATGCACCTCCACGGGCACGCGGGTTATATCACGCACATGGACGGTCACCGGCTTCGAGAGCCGCTGCCCAAGGACACGATCGCCATTGCACCCGGGGAGCGGATCGACTTTATCTTCACTGCCGATAACCCCGGCACCTGGCTGTTCCACGACCATATCATCCCGTTCGTCACGAACGATGGCAATTATCCAGGGGGCCTGGCTATGGCCATCGTCTACGAGGGCAAGGCCGCGGGGAAGGCGGCTCCGCCGGCCCGGCACAAGATGCATTAGTGTCCCGTCTCCGTCGGCTGTTCTTCGATCAGCAACAGGATGCAAGCCTGGGAAAGGGAAGATGGCGGATCACGACCCGGATTCCGACGCCCAGTTAAGTGGGCTGTTCGAGGCCCGGGTCGATACAACCAGCTGTGACCAGAAGGGCATCCGGGCCCGAGGGTGAGCATGAAGGCAGAGGCGCGGAAGATGTCTGGGGACCCCGAATCTCCACGGCGAATCCTGGTGGTCGAAGATGACGAGGATATGCGAGAGAATCTCCGACGGATCCTCACGCTGGCTGGATACCAGGTCCACTTGGCCCGAGACGGCGCCGAGGCCATCACCGTCCTTCAAACACAGCCGTTCCACCTGGTCCTCACCGACATGCTCATGCCGAGAATGGGAGGCCTGGAGCTGTTGGGTGAGATCCGGCGGCTTGGACGGAGCCTGCCGGTGGTCTTCCTCACCGCCTTCAGCAACCGGGCCGCCTTTGCAAAGGCCATGGATCTCGGGGCCGTCGGTTTCATCACGAAGCCCTTTCAAGCAAGCTCCCTCTTGGAGGTCGTCCGGGAAGTTTTTGACAGACCCTGAATGGGATAAGGAAGTGCCTCCGAGAAGGTTGTGCAGATGAAGAGGTTTTAGAGATAATGCTAGGTGCGGTTGCTGCGGTGGAAACGACCCAGTATCACAACCAGCCCTCGCCGGACACCTTGGGGCGCCTCCGGATCGCGGAAGGCCTGGGGAGGGACTTTGCCTACCGAGCGGATGCGGTCCGCGAAACGCTGATCGGCATGGCCCGGATGGCGGGATCAGAGCTGTCCTCCACCCGCGCGTCATTCCCCGTTCCAGTTGTTCCGGCCCCCAGAGTCACCGCCTCGCTCCCACCGCTCGAATGAAGGCCCTAATCTCTCGTCCGCGTTTGCTGGGTGCTCGCATAGGTAAAAGTACCCCTCCAAGTCTTCCTACCTTTGTAAACCTGATGAACAAATATTGTCAATATTTACTATTATTATTGTAAATATTACTTCAGGCATTTGTCAACATAATCCGACAGAAATGCAATCTTTTAAATTTTAAAGTGGTTACTCTGCCACCAGCTCGTGAGCGAGCTCGAGCTTGCTTCCCCGGATCGTACCGGTTGGCCTCGCCCAGTATATCTGAGAAGCACGACCCCTCGCTCAGGTTCTTGTGGGGACAGGCTTTTTGGGGTAGCATCTAGCTACTGAAACCGTCCGGTCCGATGCCGTCGGGAGAGAGCGATGATGCGGGCACTGTTGCTGGTGGACCACGGAAGCCGGCGGGGAGAGGCCAATGCCGTCCTGGTCCAGGTGGCAGACATCATCCGCCGCCAGTCCGATTTTGCGGTGGTCCACTATGCCCATATGGAGATCGCCGAGCCGACCATCGCCCA
>JBOHQS010000296.1:0-1957 GCA_050732295.1 Methylomirabilales bacterium (SeqCode) | reverse complement strand
AACGTATTCACCGCAGCGTTGCTGATCTGCGATTACTAGCGACTCCGACTTCACGGGGTCGAGTTGCAGACCCCGATCCGAACTGAGACCGGCTTTGTGGGATTCGCTCCACCTCACGGCTTAGCAGCCCTCTGTACCGGCCATTGTAGCATGTGTGAAGCCCTGGACATAAGGGGCATGATGACTTGACGTCGTCCCCACCTTCCTCCGAGTTGACCCCGGCAGTCTCCCATGAGTCCCCGGCATAACCCGCTGGCAACATGGGACAAGGGTTGCGCTCGTTGCGGGACTTAACCCAACATCTCACGACACGAGCTGACGACAGCCATGCACCACCTGTACACCGACCTTACGGAGGCCATGTCTCCACAGCTTTCCGGTGTATGTCAAACCCAGGTAAGGTTCTTCGCGTTGCATCGAATTAATCCACATGCTCCGCCGCTTGTGCGGGCCCCCGTCAATTCCTTTGAGTTTTAGCCTTGCGGCCGTACTCCCCAGGCGGGGCGCTTAATGCGTTAGCTGCGGCACGGAACCCGTGGAAGGGATCCCACACCTAGCGCCCAACGTTTACGGCGTGGACTACCAGGGTATCTAATCCTGTTCGCTCCCCACGCTTTCGCTCCTCAGCGTCAGTATCGGCCCAGAGACCCGCCTTCGCCACCGGTGTTCCTCCTGATATCTGCGCATTTCACCGCTACACCAGGAATTCCAGTCTCCCCTGCCGAACTCTAGCCTGCCCGTATCGACTGCAAGCTCGGGGTTGAGCCCCGAGTTTTCACAGCCGACGCGACAGACCGCCTACGAGCTCTTTACGCCCAATAATTCCGGACAACGCTTGCACCCTACGTATTACCGCGGCTGCTGGCACGTAGTTGGCCGGTGCTTCTTCTGCTCCTACCGTCACTTCCGCTTCGTCGGAGCTGAAAGAGGTTTACAACCCGAAGGCCGTCATCCCTCACGCGGCGTCGCTGCGTCAGGCTTTCGCCCATTGCGCAAGATTCCCCACTGCTGCCTCCCGTAGGAGTCTGGGCCGTGTCTCAGTCCCAGTGTGGCCGGTCGCCCTCTCAGGCCGGCTACCCGTCGTCGCCTTGGTAGGCCATCACCCCACCAACAAGCTGATAGGCCGCGGGCCCATCCTCAGCCGCACAAGGCTTTCCACCCCACAACATGCGTCATGGAGTCATATCCGGTATTAGACCCGGTTTCCCAGGCTTATCCCAGAGCTGAGGGCAGGTCACCCACGTGTTACTCACCCGTTCGCCGCTCGTGTACCCCCGAAAGGGCCTTACCGCTCGACTTGCATGTGTTAAGCACGCCGCCAGCGTTCGTCCTGAGCCAGGATCAAACTCTCCGTTGAATGCCTCAACAGAACACGGACACCCACCACCACACAACAACCAGCAGCAGGCACCGCACTGATCACTAGCAAACACAACACACAGTAACACAGCACAAAAACCCCAGAAACAGGGCCAAAACAAATCATGGCACTAACATTCGGCACACTGTTGAGTTCTCAAAGAACAAACACACACCATTCACGAAAAATATTTTACATCATGCGGCCCGATCCAGGGCAACTTGTTCAGAGTACACGGTCCTAGACGCGATGTCAACACACGTGGCCCAGAGATTCTCTACAGCGATCTTGCCGTCTGCGTGACTACGCCCGGCACGGGACGTGCAGCCAAGTACTGGCCGACTCCCGAGTCATCGGCTGGCATGACCTTCAAGCTCATCACAGTTGCCCAAGCCGCTGGCACACAAGCCTATCAAAATCTTCATCCAGCCGACTATTCAACAACACAAGGGGCCCCCAGCACACCTGAGAGCCCCTTGTGTTGTTGTGGGGTTGTGTTCGGCGGTGTCCTACTCTCCCACACCCTGGCGGGTGCAGTACCATCGGCGCTGGAGGGCTTAGCTTCCGGGTTCGGAATGGGTCCGGGCGTTTCCCCTC
>JBOHQS010000295.1:0-1960 GCA_050732295.1 Methylomirabilales bacterium (SeqCode) | reverse complement strand
TGCCGGTGTGTCTCTTCGAGATGCGACCGACCGCCGGCACCCCGGCGCATCAGACCGACCTCCTGGCCGAGCTGGTTTGTAGCAATTCCTTGAAATCCCAAGAGCTGACGAGTGCGTCGGGCCTGCTCCACGGCGAGGCAGAGCGCCTCGGGTCCGTCATCCAGCAGGCGGCCAGGGCCCACGCGGTCCCGGCTGGCACGGCGCTTGCCGTGGACCGCACCGCCTTTGCCCACGAGGTGACCCGCCGGATCGGCGGCCATCCGCTCGTCACGGTGGTCCGGGAGGAGGTCACGGAAATCCCCGCCGAGCGGCCTGTGGTGATCGCCACGGGTCCGTTAACCTCGAGCCCCTTAGCTGAAAGCCTCCGGCGCCTTTTCCGGGCGCATCTGGAGGAGCGGCCTTCGCAGGGACACGCGGCAGAAGGCGCGCGGCTCCTCTCTTTCTACGACGCCATCTCACCCATTCTGGCAACCGAGTCCGTCGACCGGGAGAAGATCTTCGCCGCCTCCCGCTACGGTAAGGGGGGCGAGGACTACTGGAACTGTCCCATGACCGACGAGGAGTACACGGCCTTCTGGCGGGCCCTCGTGGAGGCAGAGCTGTACCCGCTGCACGATTTCGAGAACCTGGAGGAGGCCTGTTTCTTCGAGGGATGCCTCCCCGTCGAGGAGTCGGCACGCCGGGGCCGGGAGGCGCTCCTCTATGGCCCCCTCAAGCCGGTGGGCCTGACGGATCCTCGGACCGGACGGCGGCCTTGCGCCGTGGTGCAGCTCCGCCACGAGGACACGGCGGGCCAGATGGTCAACATGGTGGGCTTTCAGACGCGTCTGAGACGGGCGGAGCAGCAGCGGGTCTTCCGGATGATCCCGGGCCTCGAACAAGCGGAGTTCTTCCGCTACGGCAGCATCCATCGCAACACCTACATCCCCGCCCCACTCGTCCTGGAGCCGACGCTGCAGTTCAGGGGGGACAAAGGGCTCTTCATTGCCGGCCAGCTCATCGGAGTCGAAGGGTATCTGGAGTCGATGGCCTCTGGGCTGCTCGCGGGGATCAACGCGGCCCGGCTTGTCCAGGGCCTCGAACCCGTGACCCCCCCGGGCGATACGATGCTGGGGGCGCTCCTCACCTACGTGACTTCCACAGATCCCTCCCGATTCCAACCGATGAATGCGAACTTCGGTCTTTTACCGCCTCTCGAGGTTCCTGTCCGTGATCGGCAGAAGCGCAAGGCGGCCTTGGCCGAGCGGTCCCTCAAGGCCATGGAGGCCTGGATGCGAATTTTTGCTTGATCTTTGAAGCCGCAGGCCGTATCGTCCATTGCCGAGGGGATAGCGGGGTGGAGCTATCCCCTCGGTCGCTATGGGGGCGGCGG
Source organism: Methylomirabilales bacterium (SeqCode) (assembly GCA_050732295.1). GTDB lineage: Bacteria > Methylomirabilota > Methylomirabilia > Methylomirabilales > CSP1-5 > CSP1-5. The sequence goes on along the minus strand of JBOHQS010000295.1, from coordinate 588 downwards.
TGCAACGACTCATCGAACAATACCTCCGGGAGCTGGACACTGAGGGATCCTCACCCCAGACCGTCCGTAGCTACCGGATTGACCTGACCCAGTTCCTCGGGTTTCTCCGTCGAATGCACCCGGAGGTGTCCGAGGCGATACCGCTGGACCGGATCGACCCGCTGATGGTACGGGCGTTTATGGCCTCGCTGCGCAGTCGAGGACTCTCCCCGAGGACCTTGGCTCGCAGGGTCGCGGCGTTACGCTCGTTCTTTCAGTTCTGCTGCCGTCGCGGGCTTCTCAGCTGGAATCCCGCCAGGCTGGTAACGACGCCCAAACTTCCCAGGCTGCTTCCTCCGCATCTCACGGTGGATCAGGCCTTTCAGCTCCTCGCCACGCCCCAGGGTGCAGCGCCGATCACTCTCCGGGATCGGGCGATCCTGGAGCTCTTTTACGCCTCGGGGATCCGCGTGGGGGAGCTTGTGGATCTCGCCGTCGAAGACCTGGACCTCGAGCAGCGCCTGGTGAAGGTCAGAGGGAAGGGGGGAAGAGAGCGGATCGTCCCCATCGGGCGGCCCGCCGGAGAGGCCCTGAAGGCGCACCTGGCGG
>JBOHQS010000294.1:0-1961 GCA_050732295.1 Methylomirabilales bacterium (SeqCode) | reverse complement strand
GCACGACCCAAGGGCAACGTTGCTGGGTCCACAAGATCGCCAACGTGCTAAACAAGCTGCCTAAGAGTCAACAACCCAAGGCCAAGGCGGCGCTGCAGGAGATCTGGATGGCGGCCACCCGGCAGGAGGCCGAGCGCGCCTTTGATCAGTTTCTGACCCATCTTCGACAGTTGTAAAAATATATTTTCGCCTAATCAATTAGATACGAAGGCCAGCGGAGGGCGTGGCACCATGAAGCGGAAACCAAGCAGAGGGGCATGCGAGACGCTAGACCTCCTGTGCGAGTTGTCGCACCGTGGGAGGAAGCGCCACGCCCATCGCCTGCATGACCTTCCCGCAGGTCCCTTTGACCTCGCTGCGTAAGAGGAAGTGTTTGTGCTGATACTGGACATCGAATTCCTGGAGCGCATCGAGGTCCGAGACCACATCGGCCCATTCGAGCGCGTGCCCCTTGCGCTGTAATCGCTCTTGGAGTTCCTTGCGAAGGATGAGCGCGAGAAAGGAGCAGAAGACGTGCCCCCGAATGGTTTCATCGCGCTTGTGGAAGATGGGCCGGGTGGCGAGCAGCGATTTGGTGGTCCGGAAAAGCTGCTCCACCATCCACAGTTGTTTGTATTTGAGAGCGACCTCCGCGGTAGGCAATTCCGTATTCGTGCGCAGCACCCACTTGCCATCAAAGCGTGCCTCGGCCTGCATCTTCTCCTCATCGACCACGAAGCGGCTGCCTTGGGTCTTGAGGTACTTGCGATAGCCCCGATTCCCAACCAAGGATTTGTCTCCGCGCTTGAGCTGCTCACGCAACCCCGCCACAATGGCGTCCCGATCCGCCACGTCCTTTTTGGCCTGATCTTCATTAACACAGACCACATAACGGCGCCCCTGGAGCTGCACCTCTTTGACGGCGAGGGGCGAAGGGGCTTTCGAGTGCTGGCCTTTCGGATGCACCACCTGGTAACGGCCCGCTCGAGCGAGCACCTCCTCCCGGACCTCTTTTTGGTTACGCATCCGAACCCCCAGGATGTAGCGTAGCTCGGAGGTTTGCTCAAGCCGCTCGATCGTCTCTTGGCTTATCATGCCTCGATCGGCCACGATGCAGACCTGCCCGATGGCAAAGCGCTTGCGCAACCGCGCAACGACAGGGAGCAGGGTGCGCACATCGGCAGTGTTGCCGGGCCAGAGCTCGCAACAGACAGGCCTTCCCTCGCCGTCGAGCACCGCCCCCACCACCATCTGGGGACAATCGGGCCGATGGTCTTTGGAGTGCCCCCGACGGCCGATCGTCTCTCCCCCTCGCCCCTCGAAGTAGATCGAGGTGGTGTCAAAAAACACCAACTCCAGGGTGGAGAAGAGATCTCGGCGTCGTGCAAAGAGATATTCCTCAATCAGATCTTTCGTACAGCGAGGGGCAAAGGGCGTGCGTCCCGCTTGTTCCTCTTCAGACAACTCCCCCCCAAGCCACGCCATCGCACGATAGAGATGGTGCAACTCCAGCCCCTCTGCCCCCGCAATCGCATACTCCCCTCGCCACTTCTCCGCCGCACGGTCAGAGCCGGGCTCAAACAACCGATGTAATACCGTGAGAAAGATGGCCCGCTCCACGGGGAATTCAAACTTGCGCTCCGCTAACAACCCCTCGATCACCGCGCGGCAGCCACTCTCCACCCACAGCCGCTCGAACACCAAAGAAGGCCCCATCCGGCGGCTTGCCAACGCCGGCGCCGCGCCCTTGCTGTGTGCACCGAGCACCATCACCGATTCAGAGAAGCGCGCCCCAGAGCGCAACAGGCTATCGAGCTCGCCCGAGGCCTTAAGCTCCTCCAGCCGACCCAAGGTGGCCATCACCCGCTGTCTCGCCCCGCCCCCTTCCCAGCGGTTCTCGACGATTTGCAGATACGTCCTCGGCCCCGATTTCTTGATGCGGAAGAACATGGCCACCCTTTATTCAGGTCACCAGGATTCTC
>JBOHQS010000293.1:0-2000 GCA_050732295.1 Methylomirabilales bacterium (SeqCode) | reverse complement strand
GTGTTCAGTTAACCAGCGGCAACATCAACGGCAGCGGCGGGACGCTGACTTCAAGCACGACGTTTGACATGCAGTCGGGCTCGGTGAGCGCGATACTGGGTGGGGCAGTGGGTTTGAACAAGACTACCGCCGGAACGGTGACTTTGAGCGGGGCCAACACGTACACGGGCGTGACGACAATCAATGGCGGCACGCTGAGCATTAGTGCGGATGCAAATCTGGGGACAGCGCCGGGGGCACCCACGGCTGGGCAATTGGCGTTTGAGGGCGGCACCCTGGAGACATCAGCGACGTTTACGCTCAATGCTAATCGCGGCACTGCATTGAACGCGGGTGGTGGCACGATTCAGACAGATCCGACAACGACGCTGACATATAACGGCGTGATGGCAGGCGCTGCCGGCAACGCGTTCACCAAGACGGGAACAGGCACACTGGTGCTGGGCGGCACGAACACCTATGCGGGCGTAACGACCGTCAGCGCGGGTATCCTCAATGTTCAGAACAACACCGCTCTGGGCACCACGGCGGGCGGCACGACCGTCGCCAGCGGCGCAACGCTCGAAATTGCAAGCGGCATAGCGATTGGCGCGGAAACTTTGAATGTAGGCGGGGCGGGCGTTGGCAGCAATGGCGCCTTGGTCGTCACGTCTGGCAGCGGATCGTTAGCCGGTGCGGTTACACTCGGTGCGAACGCCAGCATCGGTGGCAACGGCAGCCTGACTCTGAGCGGTACGGTGGATGACATTGCTGCGGGGACTTCGACGCTGACGCAAGTCGGATCCGGAACTCTGACATTTTCCAGCACGGTCGGCGCGACCAACGCACTCGCCGCCGTGACAACAAGCTCCGGCCAAACTACCGCGATCAACGGCGGCTCCGTGCGAACAACCGGCGCACAAACCTACGGCGGCATTGTTACCAGCGGCGGTGCTACCACGCTGACCAGCACCGGCGGCGGCAACATCACCGCCAACAACAGCGGCAATGATTTCAACGGCGACCTCATACTCAGCACCAGTGGTTCAGCGAGCATAGTCGATTCCAATGCGCTGGCGCTTGGCGCTTCATCGGTTGGCACCCTGACTGCGCAAACACTGGCCGGCAATCTTACACTCAACGGTGTGATTACCGCCTCTGGCAGCGGCGACTCGATTGTTCTCGCGTCTGCGGGCAACTTCGTCAACAATGCTGGCGCCGGCGCACTCAATCCTGGCGCAGGCCGATGGCTCGTTTGGTCCACAGACCCTGCCTTGGATACTCGTGGCGGGCTCGTCTACAACTTCAAGCAATATAACGCGACCTACGGTGTGACGACTGTCTTGGGAAGCAATAATGGCTTTCTCTATACCATTGCGCCGACTATCACGCCGAGCCTCATCGGCTCCACGAGCAAGGTCTACGACGGCACGACGACGGCCACGCTCACGGGCGCCAACTACGCGACGAGCGCTGCGATCGACGGCGATACCGTCGCGCTGAACAACCCGGCGACCGGAACCTACGACACTCGTGACGTGGGTGCTGGCAAGACGGTGACGGCTTCCGGCTTGACCGTGAGTGCGACCAATGGCGCGGCAACCGTCTACGGCTACACGCTGACCAGCACCAGCGCGAGCGCGGCCATCGGGACGATCACCCAGCTCGATACGAACGTGAGCGGCACGCGGACGTATGACGCGACGAACACGGCGGCGGGCGCCGATCTCACCACCATCAGTGCGCTGATTGCGGGCGACGTGGTCAGCGTCACCGGCGCGGGCACGGTGGCCAACAAGAACGTCGGTGTGAACAAAGCGGTCACCAACGGCGGTCTGGCGCTTGGCGGTGCCGATGGAGGCAACTACAACCTGCTCGCCGGCGGCAACACGCTGACGATCACCCAGCTCGATACGAACGTGAGCGGCACGCGGACGTATGACGCGACGAACACGGCGGCGGGCGCCGATCTCACCACCATCAGTGCGCTGATTGCGGGCGACGTGGTCAGCGTCACCGGC
>JBOHQS010000292.1:0-2013 GCA_050732295.1 Methylomirabilales bacterium (SeqCode) | reverse complement strand
GATGCCCCTTGTTCACCAGGCCCAGCAGTCGTGCCGGGCCTGCGCGGGTGATGATGGCGATCTCCTGGAGCGTGTACTCGCGGTCCAGGCCATCGGCGAGCGCCGTCTGCCGCAACGCCCTCGGATTAATCTTGCGCATCTCCTCCTTGCGGAATTCCCGATCCATCAGCAGGCGAATGAGCCGCGGATAGCTCATGAACGAGCCGCCGTTGGGATGGTCGGTGGAGAACACCATGCGCCAGGGATCTTTCGAAAGCAGGAACAATTCGAGCCCGACCGCCCATTGCAGGGCATGGGTATACACCCGGTCCTGGTAGGTGAAGGGAAGGATGCCGCACCCGGACTCGTGCTCGGTGTCGGCATTCACCCATTTGCCACCGGCATAGCGCGAAAGCATGTAGGCGAGCGGCGCGTCCGCCGTCATGATCGTCGACTTGCCGAACATCACCTGGCCCACGTCGGCGCTGATGTTCGGGTGTGTATTGACGTATTCCGCGATCTCCTTCGCCCGCGAAGTCGGGTTGAGGCTGGACTTGCCGGGCACCTCGCCGTAGCTGTGGAATTGGATATGCGCGATGTGGGCGCGATGCCCCTCGGCAATGCGCATGGTCTCCAGGGTGGTGGCGTAGTTTCCGGAGTGGCCGAGGTTATTGCAGTGGATGTGCGCCGGGTGCGGTAATCCCAGCTCGTCTACCGCCTCGATCAATGCTCCGATTACTTGCTGGGGTGTCAACTCGAACGACTCTATCTTCTCGTCCAGCTTCGTGATGTTGCTGTTGCGCCGGCCCTTCCAGGCCTCATCGCCCCCGGGATTGACGAGCTTGGCGGCGTACCCCTTGGTCGCCGCGAGCCACCACGCGAGCGCGTCGCGGAATTCCTCGCGCCGTCCCTGTTCCAGCAGCTTGTAGAGCAGCACGTTGTTGCCCATCAGTATGTAGAAGCCCTTGTCGATAACGGGCGTGTCGTGGAATTCCTCCAGCGTGTGGCGCGCGACTATGGGCGGCACTGCCGCCTCCATGGCTGTGGTGTAACCGAGCAGTGCGTAGCGGTAACCGGTGGCGAAGGTGGATGGAACACTGCCGCCGACGCCGGAGCGGGTGAACGCCGTGCGCGGGTGCACATCGTGCCGGTGGTCCTCCGGCTGCAGCTTGCGCGCGAGGTTGATCTTGGGGCCGGCGATGTGGCAATGGATGTCCACCCCGCCCGGCATGATCACCAGCCCCTTGGCATCGATCCGCCTCGCCTCCGGCGGGACGTTGCTCACGATCTTGCCGTTGGCGACGCAGATGTCGCGAACTTCGCCGTTTACGCCATTCGCAGGGTCATACACGCGACCGTTTGCGATGTGCAGCACGATGGCTCCGGGGTTGTCTGGCGCCCTTATGCGGCGCCCATGGCGGGAACGCGGTTCCCGCCGAGCAGTTCGCGCACACGCTCCTTGATCCGGGTGAGCACTTCCTCGTCGCTCGGGTAGGGCGACGGCAACGCCGCCCGCAGGGAAATGGCTACATCGTCCATGCGGTACACCGTACCAGGCACGTTGATGCCATAGGTCGCAGTCGTGATCGCCACCCGTGCGAGCTTGCTGGTGTGGGTAGTCTTGGGATCCAGCACGATCACGGGGATGCGCCGCAGGTGCTCGATGGCGCCCTGCGGGAAATTGGCAGCGGGATCGGCGGCGATGATGAGTGCCGCGTCCGCTTCGCCGCGCCCCAGCAGGTCCGCGCTCGTGAATTCGCCCGGGTTGAAACGCGGATAGCCGCGCCCCAGGTTAACGCCGAACGGGAAGCCGGTCTGCCATGACACGACGTTGTCCGCACCAGTGACGTTGCCGTGGCCGCGCACCGGCTTGGCCACGAAATGGGTGTATTCGTTGAGATCGGTGGCGAGCGCAAGCAGCGCCCCGGAATTGAAATGCCGGCCCCGCGTCATGGTAAGCCCCATGCCGAACAGCAGCGCCCCGAAGCGGCAGTTCTTCATGCGCTGCGTGAGGTCTTCCAGTGTGGCGAGAGG
>JBOHQS010000291.1:0-2042 GCA_050732295.1 Methylomirabilales bacterium (SeqCode) | reverse complement strand
GCTTCCCCACCCGATTCGAGATGATCTGATCGAGGGGGCCATGTCTGCAGGGCACGGTCGGGCTCTGCTCGGGCTCGAGGGTCGGGATTTTCAGCTCAAAGCGCGAGAGGCGGTGATCCGGCGCGGCCTCTCGGTCCGGGCGACGGAGCTGTTGGTCAAGCGGCTCAAGAGCGGACCGGCGGCTCAGGATCGGAGCATCCGGCGGAAGGCCCCGGGACTGGCCCAGGCGGAAGAGCAGTTGCGCCGGACGCTGGCCACAAAGGTCCGGATCATCCGGCGCGGTCAGCGCGGGCGGATCGAGGTGGAGTTCTATTCGGAAGACGATCTCGATCGGCTCATCAGAAAAATCTGTTCGCGTTAGACGGGCCACTCGGTCTCAGACGCTTCGGCGTCTCGCCTCGGCACCCGCTCCAGGGCCTTCTCCTCCAGGATCCAGGCGGACGATGAAGGGATCCACATGCGCCGCACCCTCCTGATCTTGCTGGCTTCAGGAGTAGGGACCTGGCTTGGGGCGATGGCCTTTCTCAGCTTCGTGGTAGCCCCATCCGCCTTTGCCATCCTCGAAAGTCGCCATCAGGCGGGCGATCTGGTTGCGGCCACCCTGAACGTTTTGTACCTCTCTGCCTATATCCTCGGGCCTCTCCTTGTGCTGGTGAGCATCGCGGTTCGGCCGCTCGGGCGGCGGCTCCTGTGGGGGCTGCGGACGATCCTCCTTATCCTGATGACCGCTTCCACCCTCATCTCTCGGGAGATCGTTGGGACAAGGCTATTCAGTCTGCGCCGTGCGATGGGGACCGCGATCCAGAGCATCCCGCCTGGGGATCCGTTGCGGCTGCAGTTTCAGCAGTGGCACCAATTCTCCGTCCTCCTCATGCTGTTCAACATCGCCGCCGCCGCCGTGGTCCTCTGCATCCTGTCGGTTGAGGCGTTCAGGGAAGGTCAGGGCTAATGCCGTTCCAACTATTTGCGCCGACCCGGAGAAACCGGCGCACTACACCACCGCGCTGCTCCTTCTTCGAGCCGGTTAGGCACAAACTTTGCTCTTAACGAGAGCTGGACGCACCACCCCGTGATCTGTGGGGTCGGGAGGGGGGAGAGCCGTGAAGGGGAAGAATTACATCGCCGGAAAATGGGTCAGTGCCAAGGGTGGAAGCGAGTACGAGAGTCGAAATCCTGCGCAAACCGAGGAGGTCTTAGGTCGAGTCCCTCTGTCCCATCGAGAAGATGTGGAACAGGCGGTCGCCTCGGCCAAGGAGGCCTTCCCCGCCTGGCGCGCCCTCTCCCGCATAAAGCGCGGGGAGGCGATCGAGCGGTTCGTCGATATCGTGAAGGCCGGGGCGGAGGAGACGGCCCGGCTGGTGGCGCGGGAGGCGGGCAAGGCCATCAACGAGGCGCGGGCCGATGTCATCGAAGGGATCCACATGGCCCAGTACATGTTCGGACATGCGCGGATGCCCCATGGGCAGGCCCTCCCCTCGGAGATTGCGGAGAAGGATGCCTATATGCTTCGCAAACCGAAGGGCGTGGTGTCGGTCATCACCCCCTGGAACTTCCCCTTTGCCATTCCCATCTGGCTCATCACCCCCTCCCTCCTCGAAGGCAATACGGTGGTCTTCAAGCCCTCCGAAGAGACCCCCCTTGTAGGGGAGAAGATTGTCGAATGCTTCGAGCGTGCCGGACTTCCCCCCGGGGTCTTGAACCTGGTCCAGGGGATGGGAGAGGACGTCGGATGGCCTCTGGTGGTGCATCCGGATGTCGAGGTAGTACTGTTTACAGGCTCCTACGAGGTGGGGGCGAGGATCAAGGAGGCCTGCGCGAAAGAGTACCGCAAGATGTGCGCCTGCGAGATGGGGGGGAAGAACGCCATGATCATCTGCCAGGACGCCGATCTCGAGTTGGCGGTCCGGGCGGCGACCCTGAGCGCCTTCAAGACGACCGGCCAGCGGTGCACCTCTGCCTCGCGCCTCATCATCCATGAGAGCCGGATGAAAGAGTTTGCGAAGGCCTTCGTGGCCATGGCGAAACGGATCATCATTGGCGAT
>JBOHQS010000290.1:0-2051 GCA_050732295.1 Methylomirabilales bacterium (SeqCode) | reverse complement strand
TGGCGCATCATTCGCGAGCACCGGATCCGGCACCTGCCGGTCGTGGAACAGGGTCGATTGGTCGGGATCGTCACCGACCGGGACCTCCGGCACGCGCTTCCCTCCCGGGCGGCGAGCCTCGAGATGCACGAGATCCCGTACCTGGCCGAAAAGGTCCGCATCTGGGAGGTGATGGCCCGCGCGGTCGTGACCATCCATCGCGAGGCGCCGATCGAAGAGGCCGCCCACCTCCTCTTGAAGTACCGTATCGGGGGTCTCCCGGTCGTCAAAGGAGAAATCCTCGTCGGCATCATTACGAAGACTGATCTATTGCGGGCCCTCATCCATCGGAAGCAGGGGCAGGCCCCGCGCCAACCCTCCCGCAAGACAGCCCGAAAAGCTCGGTCGTAGCGCGCCCGCAGCGTCGGTGGAGATTGGCTCTCGAAGGGATGCACGGGCATGCGCCTCGTCGGAGAGGTTCGTGATGGGCGATTCATCCGCCGGTTGACCCGCTTCTCCAGTGAGGCCTTTCTCGGTCAGAGGCGCGTGCTCGCCCACATTCCCCATTCCGGACGACTGGGAGAACTCCTCGTTCCGGGAAGGCGCGTCCTCCTCCGCCGAGAGAGGGGAAACAAGCGGAAGACGGCACATGATCTCGTCGGGGTGGCGCATGGCAGGCACGGGGTGACGGGGACGCTTTTGCTCTTGACATTGCCGGTGCTTCCCGTTAGAAAAAGAGACCGAGAAGTTGGCCCGTCGATCCAGCCCTCGACGACATCACTGGTGAGATGCATCCCCGCCCAGGAGGAGCGGGTGGGGCGTTCGTCTAAGCAGGGGATTGAGGAAAGCAGTGGCCAGGGACACCGGGGTCGACATCGGGAAGCTCGGCGCTGAGGCCGATGAGGAAGGCGAGGCGACGATTTGGTCGCGGCGGGATTTCCTCTCCCTCACGGCGTGGGGCGGCGTGCTGGCCTTTCTCTCCACCGTCTCGGTGGCCTTCCTGCGCTTCATGTTCCCGCGGGTTTTGTTCGAGCCGGACCCCCGGTTCAACGCTGGCCGGCCGGATACCTTCCAGCCGGGGACGGTGGATGACCGATTCAAGCAGGCTCACCGCACCTGGATCGTCCGGTACGAGGACGGGGGCTTCTTCGCGATGCTGGCCATCTGCACCCACCTGGGGTGCACGCCGAACTGGATCCCGGCCGACCGGAAGTACAAATGCCCGTGTCACGGCAGCGGCTACTATATGAGCGGCTTCAATTACGAAGGGCCAGCCCCGCGCCCCATGGACCGCGTGAAGCTCACGCTCAGCCCGGAAGGGGACCTGTTGGTCGACAGATCGATCCTGTACAGCATGAGGCCGGGTGCGGACCCGGACGAGCAATATCCGGAGAGCCTCCTCAGGGTGTAGGGGATCTACGAGGGAGAGGGCATGGTTAAACGGCTGAGGGATCTGAAAAAAACGATCCTCGAATCTCAGGTCTGGCGCTCGATGTTCCGCCATGATTACGCCGACACCCCGCGGAACCGGACGCTCCAGATCATGTCGAACGTCTGGATGCATCTCCATCCGCCGAAGGTCAGGCGCCATGCCATCCGCATCCGGTTTACCTGGTGCATGGGGGGGATCACCTTTCTCCTTTTCCTCGTCCTGACGGTGACGGGGGTGGTCCTGATGTTCTATTACCGGCCGGTGGCGGAGTACGCCTATGCCGATATGAAGTATCTCCAATTTGACGTGCCCTTCGGGATGCTCGTCCGCAACATGCACCGGTGGGCGGCCCACGGCATGGTCCTCACCGTCTGGCTCCACATGTTTCGGGTCTTCATGACCGGCTCCTACAAGTCGCCGCGCGAGTTCAACTGGCTCATCGGGGTCATCCTGCTCACCCTCACCCTGCTCCTGTCCTTTACCGGCTATCTGCTCCCGTGGGATCAGCTGTCTATCTGGGCGGTCACGGTGGGGACCAACATGGCCAGGGCCACGCCGCTCCTCGGTCACGAGGGTCCCTTCGCCCAGGTCGCCGGCGTGACTCCACGGTACGATGCCCGCGCCTTCCTCCTGGGCGGGA
>JBOHQS010000289.1:0-2060 GCA_050732295.1 Methylomirabilales bacterium (SeqCode) | reverse complement strand
CCTCCGGCAGCGCCGGGGCTGCCGTCCGCGAAATGCAGATCTCGAAGCCCCGCACCGCCTCCGCCGCCTTCCGGCTGTCGATACCCTGGAAGGTGGCCACCCGCAGATGCCTGAGAGGCCGGATCGCTGTGAGAAGCGCCTCCGAACTGCCCCGCGGCCCGCGGAGGATGACCACATTCCCCGGAGATAAGACCGAACGGGACTCGGTGTGGCACTGGACCTTCACCGCCCCACGGAGCCCCCAGGGCCCGAGCACCCGGCCCAGGACCAATAACTCTTGAGACGTCACGGCCTACTCAACGATCTCAAGCACCGCCCGTCGCCGAGACTTGGCCGCTGTCGCGTGAAGCAGCGTCCGCATCGCCCTCGCGGTCCGTCCCTGCTTCCCGATCACCCGCCCCAAATCCGATTGAGCCACCTTGAGCCTGAGCATCGTCGTCTTCTCGTCCTCGACCGCCTCCACGACCACCGCATCGGGGTTGTCCACCAAGGCCCTCGCGACATACTCCACCAGTTCCTTCAACACGTCCGTCTCCTCAGTGCCGTCGCGGCCCGTCCCGGGAAACCCTGAGGGAGGTGGCCCTCGCCCCCCAGGCTCCGATCAATGAGCCGCTCGACGTCAAACGCTTTTCCGAGCCTTCCTGAGGCCGGCAAACCGCTCCAAAACCCCGGCGGTCGAAAGGAGCGCACGCACCGTCGCCGTCGGCCGCGCACCCCTCTGAAGCCAGGAGAGGGCCTTCTCCTCATCAAGGGTCAGTGCTGCGGACTTCTGGAGAGGATTGTAGACCCCGATGCTCTCGATGACGCGGCCATCCCGGGGGGTTCGAACATCCGCCACCACAATCCGAAAGATGGGCCGCTTGTTGGTTCCGATCCGCTTCAACCTGAGCCGTACGGCCATCAGACCACCTCCCTTCCCAGTCTATGGATCCGACCCTACCCCAGGGGGAATATGCCCGGTCCTTTCTTCTTTTTGCCCGCCTGGAGCACCTGTCGCATCAGTCGCTGGGTCTGCTGAAACTGCCGCAAAAGCTGGTTCACCTCCGCCACCGATGTCCCGGACCCTTTGGCAATGCGCTGACGCCGGCTCCCATTCAGGATCGCCGGGGTGCGCTGTTCCTCCCGGGTCATGGAATTCAGAATGGCTTCCATCCGGGTGAACGCCCTGCCGTCGACCTGCAGGCCGCCCATCCCCGCAGGGAAGCCCGGGAGCATCCCCAGGATCTCCTCGATCGACCCCATCCCTCGCATCTGGACGAGCTGTTCGCGAAAGTCCTCGAGCGTATACGCATCCCGCTGGATCTTTCGCGCCAGCTCCTCAGCCCGCACCCGATCCACCGCGGCCTCTGCCCGCTCCACCAGGGACAAGACATCGCCCATCCCGAGGATCCGCGAGGCCATCCGTTCTGGATGAAACGGCTCGAGCGCGTCCAGCTTCTCTCCGATGCCGATGAACTTGATGGGACATCCGGTCACGGCCCGAACAGAGAGAGCCGCCCCTCCCCGGGCATCCCCATCCAGCTTGGTGAGGATCACACCGTTGAGGCCCACCGCGCGATGAAAGGCGGTGGCAACGCCCAGGGCGTCCTGGCCGGTCATGGCATCCAACACCAGGAGGATCTCACCCGGACGGACCACCTCCGTGACGGCCCGGAGTTCTGCCATCAGGCCATCATCGATGTGCAGCCTCCCCTGGGTGTCCACGAGAACCGGGTCGAGGCCCCTCCCTCGGGCGTATCGGACCGCTTCCTGACAGATGTCCGGGGGTGAGGCGCGAGGATCGGCGAAGACCTCGACCCCGATCTTCCTCCCGACCACTTGAAGTTGCGATGCCGCTGCGGGCCGACGCGTATCCGCCGCGACGAGGAGAGGCGTCCGCCCCTGTCTCGTGAGGAGCGTGGCCAGCTTCCCCGCCGTGGTGGTCTTCCCGGACCCCTGAAGCCCGACGAGCAGTACCACCGATGGAGGGTGGGGCGCCGAGGCCAGGCCGGTCCCCTGCCCGCCCAAGAGCAGGGTCAGCTCCTCAAAGACGATCTTGACGACCTGCTGCCCCGGGGTGA
>JBOHQS010000288.1:0-2063 GCA_050732295.1 Methylomirabilales bacterium (SeqCode) | reverse complement strand
TCTCCCGTGGCTCATGGCTCATGACGAGGACGATCTTGTCCGTCACATCGATGCCGGCGTAGTCATCGTAGTGCAGTTCGGGTGCCGTGATGCCGTATCCCGCAAAGACGACCTCCCCGTGAGCGGCACCATCCTCGGAGAAGCCAAAGGGGGTAAAGAGGGTCTCGGCAAGGGCCTCTGATTTCTGCGCGTCAGGTCCCTCCGAGATCACACGCATTCGGGTTTCGGGCCCCACCCGGACGCCGGTGATCACCTCGAAGGTCTGCCGGTACCCTTGCGTTCCGCCGGGTTTCAGCCCCGCCTGTTGAAACTCCCTGGCAATATGCTCCGCGGCCTTCTCGATCCCGGGCGTTCCGACCCCGCGGCCCGCCATTGCCGGCGACGCCAGGATCCGGACCTCCTCAAGGAGCGCTCCCGCCGTAATCGTCTCCTCGTACGTCGGAGCGGCGGCCACCAGCACGAGCAGCAGAAGCACCCAGAGCTTACTCCCTCCTGGCGCCCGTGAACTGCGAACCGTGAACGGTGAACGCTCTTTCTTCATCGGTCGTCCGTCATCGGTCATCGGTCATCGGTGCCTCGTGACCCCCACCTTGGCGCAGTACCGCTCAACGGGGCAACGGCTACAGAAGGGAGAGATCGGTTTGCAGATGTTCTGGCCGAAGCTGACCAGGAGATCGTTGAAGACGATCCAGTGCCGCCGGGGGAGCTTCCGTCGCAGCGCCTGCTCTGTCTCTTCGGGCGTGCGGGTCTTCACATATCCCCAGCGGTTCGAGATCCGATGCACATGGGTGTCCACGCAGATCCCCGGCTTGCCGTAGCCGATCGAGACCACCAGATTAGCCGTCTTCCTGCCGACCCCTTTGAACTTCAAGAGCTCGTCGAGGTCATCGGGTACGCGGCCTCTGTACTCTGCGATGAGGCTTCGGCAAACCCCGCGAATCACCTTGGCCTTGGTGCGGTAAAAGCCGACCGGATAGATCAGCCGGGCGATTGTGGCTTCGCGAAGCGCAAGCATCGTGGTCGGCCTGTCGGCGCGGCAAAAGAGGCGGGCCGAGGCTCCGGCGGTCACCTCGTCCTTGGTCCGGAGGCTCAGGAGGCACGAGATCAGGATCCGGAAGGGGTCACGCGACTCTGCGGCTACCCGCCCCACGGCGGTAGGGTTCCACCGCCGTACTGTTCGTTTCAGGGTGCGAACAATCGCGTCAATGTCGGTATTCTTCATCGTCGATCATCATAACTGAGAGACAAGAGGAGGACAATACCGCAGCACCTGAGCTCCGAGCGACATCGCCGAGAGATGAGATGAGCAGCACGTTTGGCCCCTCCCTCCTGGAATAATGGTGCGTGAAGTCTCCGAGGACGGCTGGGGTGGCCGACGACAGGACCCGTTGGCCACGGAGGTCGCCGCGGAAGGCCTGGAGCGAGGGGCCGAACGTGCGCCCCCCCGAGCCCTTCTCGGCCGGTCAGACTTCGTTGCAAAGGGCAAGGGCGACCGATATAATCCAGACGCCTTCGTGCAACGCTCAGATCGTCCGGAGGGAGACGATGGAGACCCCGTTCGGCCAGATCCCGGTGATCGACGCGCACGCCCATTTTTTCTCCCACCGGTTCTTCGCCACCCTGGCGCGGGAGCTCCCCGAATCCCCGTCGGAGTCCGATGTCTACCCCACCCTGCGAAAGCGCATCCCCTGGGAGTTTCCCGAGACCGATCCAGTCCGACTCGCAGACCGCTGGGTGACCGAGATGGACCAACATGGGATCAGCCGTATTGTGCTGATCGCCAGCGTCCCGGGCGACGAGGACTCGGTCGCAGCGGCAGCCCGGGCCTACCCCGAACGGATCGTCCCCTACTTCATGCTGAACCCCACATCGGATGAAGCGCCCGCCCGAACCAAGCGGGCGTTCGCCGAGCTGGGCGTCAAAGGCGCTTGCCTCTTTCCGGCCATGCACCGCTTTCATCTCTGGGAGGCGCGGCTCCTCCCCATTTGCGAGATCGTCGCACGCCATGGCGGCATCGTCTTTGTCCACTGCGGCCACCTGAAGGTCGGCGTCCGGGACAAGCT
>JBOHQS010000287.1:0-2107 GCA_050732295.1 Methylomirabilales bacterium (SeqCode) | reverse complement strand
GGCCATAGATGCCTTCGGAGGCCAGACGAGTCGGTATTCCCCGGCGCGCGTGCTAGAGGCGCGGCAGAAGGTCCAAGGGATGGCAGAGAAGTATGGGCTCACCGGACCTGGCGCAGAGTATGGTGACCCCGGCACCCCATCCTCCACGGTCCCTCCGCCGCCCTTGCGGCTCCCAGGGGCGCGAACTCCTCCCCCTACGGCGACGACGACCCGGCAGAGGGCTACCCTTCCGAAGCTACAGAAGGGGCAGGAGGCGGAATACCGGAAGGCCCTGGCCTACGTGAAGGGGCAATTGCCGAAGGGGAAGGCAGCGATCCACGCCCGTGTGGAGGCGTTCTCCAGCCCATCTCGGAGGGCGTTGACGAAGCGGGCCTACACTCACCTGACGGGGGATAAGTGGTAGATGGCGACCCGCAAGGAGCTTCAGGCCCTCGCGGCCCGCATCGCTCGGGAGCACGGGATAGACCCGGCGCTCTTCTCGGCCGTGACGGGCGAGGGTTGGTAGGATGGCTACGCGACTTGATGTGCTATGCGTGGACTGCGGGGAGCGTATCGAGCGCGCTTCGACATCGCAGAAGCGGTGCAGTCAATGCCGCCTGAAGAAGGACAGAGAACACCAGATGGCGTGGAGGGATAAGAACCGGGAGAAGCTACGAGCCGATAACGCCAGATGGCGTAGAGAGAACTCTGGAAGATTAAGGGAGTATAGGCTCAAGTCGATCTGGGGTATGACGGCGGAGGAATATCGGTCGTTGTTCGACTTACAGAACGGTCTGTGCGCCATCTGTCGGGAGCCACCTGGAGATCAGTCACTTGCGGTAGATCACGATCACAATACCGGAAAGGTGAGAGGATTACTCTGTAAGAATTGCAACTTGGGGATCGGGAATTTCAGGGACGATGCCCAGCTTCTCATCTCGGCCATTGAATACCTGGAGGGCAAGTAAGTGCCAACTAGGGAAGAGAAGCAGAAGTTGATCGCGATGGGGTCTAGGATCGCCAGGGAGCACGGCATCGACCCCTCGTTGCTACTGGCCCTGATTGAACAAGAGAGCGACTGGAACCCCAAGGCCGTGTCTTCGACCGGGGCGCAGGGGCTCGGGCAGTTGATGCCGGGGACGGCTCGCGGCCTCAAGGTGTCCGACCCGTTCGACCCCGAGCAGAACCTCCGGGGCGCGGCGAGATACCTACGCCAGCAGCTCCAGACGTTCGGAGGGTCCGAGGAGAAGGCCCTCGCCGCCTACAACGCGGGGCCTGGGGCGGTGAAGAAGTATGGCGGGGTGCCCCCGTTCGACGAGACCAAGGCATACGTGCCCTCCGTGCAGCGGCGTCGGGCCGGATATGCCGGGGAGCGATGGAAGCCGATAGCTGTGCCCCTTACCTACGAAGAGGAGGCCGCCGCTATAGAGCGCCGGCTGGCCCCGAAGAAGGCGCGCCCCGTGCCTCCGGCGGAGGAGACGCTTACCTACGAAGAGGAGGCCGCCGCTATAGAGCGCCGGCTGGCCCCGAAGAAGGAGCGCCCCCTCTACCAGAAGGCAGCGGTCACCCTCGGGAAGCCGGGCGACTTCTTCCGGGCCTCGTTGGCTACCCTGGCGAAGTCCCAGGGGGAGAAGGGCATCCGGTATCTGGATGAGTCGATGGCCGAAGCCTTCGGGGCGGGATGGGATGCCTTCCTGGACAGAGGCAAGGCGTATGAGCCCCGTCTCTTCCGGGAGATGTTCCGCCTGAAGCCGGGCACCATCGCCTCTCGGGCAGCGGGCTGGGCCGACTACGCAGCGGACCTCCTCTGGAACCCCGGCGACGTGCTGACGGGGGCCGCTGTGGGCAAGGGCCTCCGGCTCGCGTCGAAGGGTGCGGCCCGCCTTCCCGCGGTGCAGCGGGCAGGGGCAGCAGTGAGCGCCAGTGGGAATCGGTTCCTCACCGAGACCAAGATGGGGCAGCAGGCGGCACAGGTGGCCTACAAGCTAGGCAACGTCGGCCCGGTAGCGAGGCTCCAGAAAGCGGTCGTGAGCCCCTTCCTCAAGGAGGTGGACCGGAAGCAGGTGACACTCTCGAACCTAAACCGGGAGATCACGCACTTTGTCGAGGCCACGGCGAAGGCCGGGAA
>JBOHQS010000286.1:0-2109 GCA_050732295.1 Methylomirabilales bacterium (SeqCode) | reverse complement strand
AGTGGATGTCAAGGCGGTAACCTACCATCTGTTTTCCCTCACGAAGACGCCTCACGGATGGAGGGCGCAGGTCATCCTCGACATCTAAGGGGGTAGGATCATGGAAGCCAAGAAGATCGCCGAGGGCATCTGGGAGATCCCTCGCACCGCCAAGGAAGGCATGTTGGTCCCGGCCCGGATCTACGCCACGGACGACCTGTTCAAGGAGATGGATCAGGGGGTCTTCGAGCAGGTGACTAACGTCGCCTGCCTGCCCGGGATCCAGAAGTACGCCCTCTGCATGCCCGACGGCCATTGGGGCTACGGATTCCCCATTGGGGGGGTGGCCGCCATGGACACGCGCACGGGGGTCATCTCGCCGGGTGGAATCGGCTTTGACATCAATTGTGGGATGCGCCTGATGCGGACCAATCTGACCGAGCCCGACGTCAAGCCGAGGCTCCGCGAGCTGGTGGACCGACTCTTTCAGGCCGTCCCCTCCGGGGTGGGCACCAAGGGATTCCTGAAGCTGAACGAGGCGGAGTTTCGCGAGGTGATGGTGCAAGGGGCCCAGGGGATGATCCGGCGCGGGTTCGGCTGGCCAGAGGACGCCGAGGGGATTGAGAACCTCGGCCGGATTGCCGGCGCCGATCCCGCCAAGGTCAGCGCCAAGGCCACGAGCCGGGGGATCCACCAGCTCGGGACGTTAGGGTCGGGCAACCACTACCTGGAAATCCAGGTCGTCTACCCCGGCAATATCTACGATCCGGATGTCGCCAAGGCGCTCGGCATCGACCGCGAGCTCCAGGTGGTGGTGATGTTCCACTGCGGCTCCCGAGGCTTCGGGCATCAGGTCGGCACCGACTATCTCGAGATCTTTGGGCCAGCCATGAAGCGGTACGGGATCACCATCCCTGATCGGGAGCTGGCCTGCGCGCCGTTTGCGTCTCCCGAGGGCCAGGACTACTTCAAGGCGATGCTGTGCGCGGCCAACTCCGCCTTTGCCAATCGGCAGATGATCACCCACCGCGTCCGCGAGGTCTTCAGCGACGTGTTCAAACGGGATGCGCGCGACTTGGGCCTCGAGATCATCTACGACGTCTGCCACAATATCGCCAAGGTCGAGCGGTACCGGGTGAACGGCGAGGAGCGGGAGCTGGTCATCCACCGGAAGGGAGCGACCCGATCCTTTCCTCCGGGACACCCGGAACTGGCGGAGCGGTACCGGGCCATCGGCCAGCCGGTGATCATCGGCGGGTCCATGGAGACCGGCTCGTACCTCCTCATCGGGACGGCCAAGGCGATGGAGGACAGCTTTGGATCCACCGCCCACGGCTCCGGCCGGACCATGTCACGGACCGCGGCCAAGAAGAAGGTCCATGGCCGTGACCTGCTCCAGCGGATGGAACGGCAGGGGATCTATGTCCGCACCGCCTCCTTCGCCGGGCTCGCGGAGGAGGCCGGGATGGCGTACAAAGACATTTCCGCCGTCGTGGGTGCCGTGGAGGCGCTGGGGCTCTCCAAGAAGGTGGTGCGCCTGCAGCCGATCGGCAATATCAAAGGATAGGGACGAAGAAGCGGCGGTGGAGAGTAAAGAGCTGTTGTATACCTCGTACCGGCTGCAGGAGCTCGAGCGCCTTCTCCCCGAAGGGCTCACCGGGCTAGAGCTGCAGCAGGTGGAGGCGCTAGTCCAGGGGCGGGACGACGTGGGGTTGATCACGCTCCTGGAGCGGCTGCCCCTCTCCCAGGAGAATCGGGAGCGGCTCCGGATTATCGCCGAGGCGCGACCCATCGCACTGAAGATCGTCGCCCTCTGGCGGGAGATGCCACTTCGCCACGAGGAGATCGAGGCGCACTACAAGCAGCTCAAGCAGCTCAAGGCCGAGTATGATGGCGTCGCCCCTCGACGGGGAGGGGCCCAATTTTTTTAACCGTCGTCGATCTTGGTTCACGGTTCACCGTTCACGTTTCAGAATATTCCCTGTGGATCTCCGATTGCTGACTGCCTATGAAAGCGGTTCGCTTCCACGCGCACGGGGGACCCGAGGTCCTGAAACTGGAGGAGATCCCGGAGCCCCGGATCGCCCAAAACCAGGTCCTCGTCCGGATCAAGGCCTGCGCCCTCAACCA
>JBOHQS010000285.1:0-2120 GCA_050732295.1 Methylomirabilales bacterium (SeqCode) | reverse complement strand
TCCCCCTCGATCCCGACCGCCCGCCGATCTAGCACCGCTGCCTCCCCGCCGCCACCAGGGGAAGCGGGATCTGCCGGACCCGCGCGAAGGTCCGCCGATGGATAGGGCTCAGCCCGTGCTCTGCGATCGCGCGAAGATGCGCCTCCGTGCCGTATCCCTTGTGCCGATCGAAGCCGTAGACTGGATACGTCTGGTGATACTCCCTCATCATCCGGTCTCGGGTCACCTTGGCCACGATGGAGGCAGCACCGACAGACGGACACTGGAGATCTCCTCGGGGAACGGGAAAGACGGTCGGTTCAACCTGGGGAACGGCCAGCCCGTCGACGACGATCCCGTCGGGGGCTACCCTGAGTTCCGCCACGGCCCGCTCCATGGCCAGGAGCGTCGCCTGGAGAATATTCCGCAGCTCAATGATGGGGACCTCCACGATCCCTACGGCCACCGCCAGGGCCTCGTCCACAATCTGCTGGTAGAGCCCTTCGCGCCGCTCTTCACTCAGCAGCTTGGAATCGGTCACACCGGGAATCGGTCGGCCATCCCTCAGAATCACCGCCGCCGCCACCACCGGCCCGGCCAGCGCTCCTCGCCCCGCCTCATCTACCCCTGCGAGCCGGCGAAATCCCCTCCGGCGGATCGCCCCCTCGACTCCCCTCATCCCTCCCCGCCCTTTGACAGACTCAGAGCCCGCTCCGGGTCGCGTCTGCTGCGGCGCGAGGAAGGCCGACCTCGGAGGCAGGCGAAACCCGCGCCCCCCTCACCAGCTGTCAGCCGTCAGCTATCAGCAAAATCCATCCAGAGAATCGCCGACTGCTGACAGCGGACAGCCGACTGTTTTCACGACCCTTTGGTGATGGTGCCTGTCCTCGTCTCGCGAATGCGCGCCGCCTTCCCTCGCCGTCCCCGCAAATAGTAGAGCTTCGCCCGGCGCACACGGCCAGTCCGCAGGCGCTCGATCCGCTCGATCACGGGGGAGTGGAGGGGAAAGGTGCGTTCCACCCCGACGCCGTAGCTCACCTTCCGGACCGTAAAGGTAGATCCGATGCCCGCCGCCCGGCGCCGGAGCACGATCCCCTCGAACGCCTGAAGCCGCTCCTTCTCTCCCTCCTTCACCTTGACATGGACCCGCACAGTATCGCCGGGCCTGAACGGGGGGAGATCGACCCGCAAGGACGGAGCCTCAACCGATTGCACATGACTATCGATATTCATGGCCTCTCCGTGTGTTGGACATCTCGCCGTCCTCCTTGGCCCGGATCTCAGACAGGAGTCCTTGATCCTCGACGGAAAGGGCCGCCCGGTCCAAGAGATCCGGTCGACGCCGCAGTGTCCGCTGTAACGCCCCCTTCCGCCGCCAACGCCGAATCTGTTCGTGATCCCCCGAGAGCAGCACCGCGGGAACCCGGAGCCCCCGATACAGGGGAGGCCGGGTATACTGGGGATGGTCGAGCAGACCCCCGGCAAAGGAATCCTGCCCCGCCGAGTCCTGATCCCCGAGCACCCCGGGGATCAGTCGGACGGTTGCATCGATCAGCACCAGGGCCGGCAGCTCGCCGCCGCTCACCACGTAGTCGCCGATGGAGATCTCACGGTCTGCCAAGGTCCGAACCCGTTCATCGAAGCCCTCGTATCGCCCGCAGAGGAAGATGAGATGCCTCGCCTCCGCCAGCCGGCAGGCTGTGGCGTGATCGAACCGCTCCCCTTGGGGGGTCAGGAGGAGCACCTGACTCTCATCCTGCCGCAGGGCATCCACGGCTTCAAAGAAAGGCTCCGGCTTCAGCACCATCCCCGCCCCGCCGCCGTACGGGACGTCATCCACCACCCGATGCCGGTCATGGGTCCAATCCCTCAGGTCATGAACCCGAATCTCTGCCAGACCCTTGTCCTGGGCCCGCCTCAGGATGCTCTGGTTGAGGGGCCCCGCAAACATCCCGGGGAAGATCGTTACGATATCATACCGTCTCAGCGTCCACCAACCCTTCTATCGGCCGAACGACCATCACGCGCCCCGCCACATCAACCCGCAGGATGAAAGCCCGGACGGCGGGCAGGAGCCACTCCCCGGCATCCCGCCGAACCACATACAGGTCGTGAGCAGCCGATGGCCAGATGTCCACGAT
>JBOHQS010000284.1:0-2127 GCA_050732295.1 Methylomirabilales bacterium (SeqCode) | reverse complement strand
GGACGGCGAAGAACATTGCCAGCGCAATTGCCAGCACCGGCGCACGGTGCATGCAGGTGTCAGGCTACTGGGCTTACATCCCGATCCAGCGGAACCCCGTTTCGGAAGATCATCCCCGCGTCAACGGCAGCACGCCGGCCCGAATGCGGCGGGAGGCAGAGGACATCCTGCTGGCCGCAGGCGGCGCGGTAGCGAACCTCCCCGACTTCTACGGCCCCGAAGTTCACACCAGCACCCTTCAGCAGGCCCTCATCGATGCGGTGGCAGGAAGGACCGTCAACTGGATCGGCTCGATCGAGACGCCACGGGAATATGTCTACGTGCCGGACGCGATGAAGGCGGTCGCGGCCCTGGCGCTTCGGGAAGAGGCCTATGGTGGGCTATGGATTGTCCCAGGAGCTGGTCCAATCCCTTTGAGGAAGGTGCTCGAGATCGCCGGCCAGCACCTGGGGGGGCGTCTGAAGGCCCGTGCCGCTGGGCCATTGATGCTCCGCATGGTCGGTCTTTTCGTCAGGCAGCTTCGGGAGTTCATGCCAATGGTCCCAACCTACCTTGCACCAATCAGTTTCGACGGAAACAAGCTTCGCGCCCTCATCGGCGATATCCCCGTCACCCCCTACGAAGAAGCCATCCCCATCACCCTCGACTGGCTCGCGAGGCAAGATCGCTCATTCCCATCGTAACGCTTTTCGGCTCGCTGTGCGCGGAGAGTCAACACTTGGCGCACAGTCGCTCCTCTCTCATCGGGGTCCAGGCCATTCCCTTCCGGCCCAGATGATTGCCGCGCTTAGCCCCGCCCGCCGGCACCGAGACAGCTGCGTTCATGGCACTAAAGTTGCTAGCTCTTCCGTCCAGGGGACAGTGGACATTCCCCACTGCCGAGGAAGGCTCGATGACGTGGATGAAGATCCGGAGAATCGTGTCGGTCGGCACCCCAGCGGCGCTGGTCTTCGTGCTGGCTGCGTGTGCTTCGCCGCGGCCTGCACCTCCGACCGCGGCTCCAGCACCTCATCCTGTATTCGTCGGCCACGAGGAGACGGGCGAGGCCTCGTGGTACGGCCATCCATACCACGGCCGACGCACCGCCAGCGGGGAGATCTTTGACATGTATCAGATGACCGCCGCCCACCGCACCCTGCCCTTTGGCACGTGGGCCGTCGTAGAGAACTCGGCCAACGGGCGAAGCGTGCAGGTGCGGATTAACGACCGCGGCCCCCACAAAAGCCGCCGCATTCTGGATCTTTCCTATGCCGCCGCCCGCGTCCTCGGGGCTATAGGTCCCGGCGTGATTCCAGTCCGCCTGCGTGTCATCGCCTCACCCGAGGCCACCCGAGGCCTCTTGGGGCCGCTGAGCCATTCCACCCGGCGAGGGGAGGAGCCCTTGAGATTATGAAGCGAGCACTGGGCAAACGCTATGCGCGTCCCGCCCGGCAGAGACAGAACCCTCGACGCCTTCGCATTGCCGGGATGACGGAGGGCATCATGACCCTCCAGATGGTAGAGGTGCTGGAACTCACCCTGACGGGAGCGCTCGTGGCGCACCAGGGTGTGCTTGAGGTGCAGAGTCCGTGCTTCCTCCAGCTGGACACGAAGGGGGAGCTGTCAATCATTCGATGTCGCGTGGTGAACAGTCGGGTGATCAGCAGTGGACGAGATGAGGACCCACGCTTCGAGAGCATGATGGAATTCCTCGCCGTCAATCCACCCGCTGAGCAAACCCTCAAGATCCTCATCCAAGCTCTCGGGGCACGCGGGAGCCGCGAGGCCGGAGGACCCTGAGGGCCAGCCTTTCCGTTTCACTTCGAGCCACCCGCGGTGTCCGACCTTTGCTCTTTCTTTCTTACCACGATGGCCATGTCCAGATCCCTGCGATAATCCTCGTGCTCCGGAGCCAGCCGCACTGCCTCCTGGAACTCTTGAATCGCTTCCTCTATGTCCCCATCCTTAAACAGGGCAAAACCCAGGTGGTTGTGGAGCTTGGCGACGTCGGGCCGGAGCGCAACCGCCTTCCGCAGCTCATCCACCGCCCCTTTGGCGTCACCATGGGCGAGGAGTGCCAGTCCCAGGTCATTGCGCATCGCTGCGTTCCAGGGGTAGATCATCAGTGCGGATCGGTAAACGGCAATA
>JBOHQS010000283.1:0-2145 GCA_050732295.1 Methylomirabilales bacterium (SeqCode) | reverse complement strand
CCAACAGAGGGATCTCAAGACCCAGCGGACCGAGGAAGCCGGCCTCGACCCCGGTAATGGCCTTGACCTCGTCCCGATGCGCCGGCCGGAACGGGCCGACGAGACGCTCGACCTTTCGCTCGTGGAGATGCTGATCGCCCCGCAACAGGCAGAGGAGCGGTCCCGCCGTGGTCATGACCATGAGGGTCTTCAGGGTGAGCCGGGGATCGATCTGAAGAAAGGTCGAGACCTCGTCGATGCTCCTGGCCCCCGGGGTCGCGATCTCCTCCAGCGAAGACCACGAGGGAAAGGGTGGAGGCACGGGCCGTGACTCCGCCAGATCGACATTGGCCGCGTAGCCGCACGATCCGCACAGCGCCACCTCATCCTCCCCCGAAGGAGACGGGGCCATAAATTCGTGGGAACCGGCGCCGCCCATCATCCCGGGATCAGACTCGACCACGGTGAAGGTGAGGCCGCACCGTCGAAGAATCCGGCCGTAGGCCTCTTTGTGCAGCTCGTAGCTCTGCGCGAGCCCCTCCTCGTCCGCATCCAGACTGTAGGAATCCTTCATGAGGAATTCCCGGGTCCGGAGCACGCCGCTCTTGGGCCGGGCCTCGTCCCGGAACTTGACCTGGATCTGGTACCAGATCTGGGGGAGGTTTCGGTACGAGCGGATCTCTTTCGCGGCCAACCAGGTAATGATCTCCTCGTGGGTCATCCCGAGGCACATGTCCCGCTTTCCCCGGTCCTTCAGGCGGAACATCTCCTCGCCGACCTCGGTCCACCGACCGGTCTGCTGCCAGAGCTCGGCGGGGTGGAGCGCGGGCAGGGTGAACTCCTGCCCCCCGATCCGGTTCATCTCTTCCCGGATGATGGTGGTGATCTTGTCCAGGACCCGCTGGCCCAGGGGGAGGTAGCAATAGATCCCGGCGGCGAGGGGGCGGATCAGGCCGGCGCGGATCATGAGCCGGTGGCTCACCGCCTCGGCCTCGGCGGGATCCTCTCTCAGCGTGGGGATGAGCAGGCGACTCCACCGCACGGTATGGTGAGACAAAAGGCGAGACTCACGCCTTGGGAAGGATGGTGAGGAGATTCCCGGCCCCGGGGGAGGCGTCTTCCGCTTCGCCGGACTCCACCATCTTCAGGAGCTCCTCCACAAGGGCGTCGGCCATCTCCGCCTCCTTCACCTTGCGGATGATCTGCCCCTTCTTGATGAGGATGCCGACCCCGTTGCCGCCGGCGATCCCGATATCTGCCCCCCGCGCCTCGCCCGGGCCGTTGACGGCGCACCCCATCACCGCCACATTCATCGCCTTCTTCAGGCCGAGCGCCGCCAGCCGCCGCTCCACCTCCTTGGTGAGCCCCATGAGATCGATCTCGACCCGGCCACAGGAGGGACAGGCGATGATGTTGAGCCCCCGCTCCCTCAGTTCCAGCGCCTTCAGGATCTCGAAGCCGACCTTGATCTCTTCGACGCAGTCCTCGGTCAGGGAGACCCGGATGGTATCGCCGATGCCATCAGCGAGCAGCGCCCCCATCCCCACCGCCGACTTCACCGTTCCCGGGAAGGCGGTCCCGGCCTCGGTCACCCCCAGGTGGAAGGGGTAGTCCACCTGCTCCGCCAGGAGACGGTAGGCGGCAATCATCATGGCGGGGTGCGACGCCTTCAGGGAGACCTTGATCTCGGGATAATCGAGGTCCTCCAGGATCCGGATGTGTTTCAACGCGCTCTCCACCATCGCCTCGGGCGTGGGCTTGCCGTGCTTCGCCAGCAGCTCCTTCTCCAGCGAGCCGGCGTTGACGCCGATGCGGATCGGGATCTGGCGCTCTCGCGCCGCCCGCACCACCTCTTCCACCTTCCAGCGCGCGCCGATATTGCCCGGATTGAGGCGCAGGCCGTCTACCCCTTGCTCGAGCGCCTGGAGTGCCAGCCGGTAGTTGAAGTGGATATCAGCAATGAGGGGGATGCGGATCTGGGCGCGGATGGTGCTGAGGACTGCCGCGGCTTCCTCATCCGGGACGGCCAACCGGACCAGCTCACAGCCCGCCGCCTCCAGGGCCCAGATCTGATCGACGGTGGCCTCGACGTTGCGGGTGTCGGTCTTGGTCATGGACTGGACCGAGACCGGCGCGTCCCCGCCAATCTTGAGCGTGCCCACCTGG
>JBOHQS010000282.1:0-2178 GCA_050732295.1 Methylomirabilales bacterium (SeqCode) | reverse complement strand
ACCCGCAGGCCAGATAGCTGTCCTCTCGCGCACAGTCCTGGCTCGGATTCTGCGCCTCGATAGGCGCACTGGAATCTCGGCCAAGGAGGATCTGACGGCGCCTCCACAGACCTGCCGAAAGGACACAATGGATTAAGCTCGTTCGGTTTGAGGTTATGAGGGAGCAGCGTTTCGATTTGGGTGCGGCTCTTTTAAAACGACGCTCACGGGTGGTCAAGCAGCCTTCTGCAGGGGTAGGCACTCATAGCGTGAGGTATGATTACGCGCGAGCTCTTGGGTCTTATGGAACTCCCAGTACAGGTCGAAGTCGCCACTTGAGCGCAATGAGCGTAGCTTCAAGATAGCCTCGGCACGTTCCAATCCCCAACGGGCGCCTGTGATGTCCATCCGGTCCTTGATGAGGTAACGGCAGGCGCCTTCGATGACACCGGTGGCGATGGGCAGCCCCTGGGCTAAATACTCATCGTAGCGGAGCATGTGACGGTATTTGAGCAGATAGTCGGCGCAAGCATCCACGCCTTTGCGCGTTGGTCGTCTCAGTCCGCGCAAGGTAGCGCTGCGGCGCATGCCTGCGGCCACATCGCTGGCCTTACCGTGCAAGATCTGCAGCGCACGCTCCAACACCCACGCCTCGGCGTCTTCACTGCCTTTTGCATAGAAGCAGAAGGCGGCTGTCCAGAGGTATTCGAGGACGTGGATAAAATCGAGGATGAGGATGACCTCCACAGCGTGCCGCGTGGTGCACACCTCGATGTGTTTGAGTTGTTGGGGCTGACCATCGACCAGCATCACCCACGGCCTTTGCTGGTTTGGATCCCGGCGCAGCGCCTCTTCAAACACCTCCTCGGTGACCGCTTGCGCCTCGCGCCTGACACTCGCCCAGACCCGCTTGTTCCGTGCCCGGGGCTTGGGGGCTTTCTCCGTCTCCTCCTCTACGCCCATGATGGTCTCGGCCGTGCGCTGGTGCGGTTCAATGCTGTAAACGGTAGCCACCGTCGCCATGCGTTTGCGGTTACGTTTCTCGCCCGCCGAGAGACGGGTCTTCATTTTATGGTGCTCACGTTCGGCGGCTTTGCGCGTAGCCTCACGCAAGCCTTCCCGCCGCATCACGATGCCCTTCCCGTCAAGACTCATGATGAGGGGGTCAGTGGTGTCCTCAAGCGCCGTGATTTCTCGAGTCTGGTAGAACGCCTCGAAGTCCTGCGCAACCGTCGCCACCATCTCCTCGGCTTGGCGCTTGGGCACATGCCCGCCGGTGGTGCGCGCTACACTCAACACCGCCTCGTCAAAAGAACTCTTCGCCGCCTCCTCCGACACTCGACGGCGCAAGCCATGCGAATACGTATCCGGCGGTACGTTGAGCTCGGCATCGAGCGGACATAGACTCCGCCGACCCGGGGCGCCATACCCCAGCCGCCTCACCTCCACCGCGCCAAACAGACTCATCAACCCACGTTCACTTGCACGGCAATGCCGGCGCAACACGCCATCGGCTCCGGCCACCTCCACGCGTCTCTCTTCGGCCTTTGCGCGCAGATCCAAATGCCCTTGCAGCAAACGCCGGAGCAGCTCAGTGCCTTCGTGCGCAATCGTCGCTTCCACCTCGCCGTGCTCCATCCGCCCCATCTCCTCAGACTGCAGTCGACTCACGAGAAAATTGAACTGCTTGCGGGCTGCACTGAACTCTTCCAAACTCCGAATGACGGTGTATGCTTCTGGCATGGGGACCTCCTGTGGGTACGTATGCCGTTTCGTAACCCATACATACTACGGATTGCCCCCTTTTTCTATAGCCCAACTGCCACAACTTATTGACATAACTAGACAATCTCGTCGTTCTAATCGATCTACACCCAAATCCATTATCGACCGCGAGCGTGCGGGGGGCGATCCCCGGCCGTCCGTCGATGACTATTCGATTGTGACCCTCTCCTTGCAGCGCAGGAACATCGCGAACCACCTCGATGTGGCCATCGCGGCCCGCAATCTGCTCGATGAAGATGCGCGCGAGCCGAGCGACTCGCCGACGTCCATCCCCTTCGACGTCCCCCTGGCCGGCCGCGAGATCTATGGCGAGTTGCGCTTCCGGTTCTGACGGCGGATCCTCCATTAGAGTAGGGGAAGGAAGGTGCCGACCTATCTCGCTGTTGTCGCAACTTACGGACTGCTGAGCTGCGC
>JBOHQS010000281.1:0-2181 GCA_050732295.1 Methylomirabilales bacterium (SeqCode) | reverse complement strand
CGTGGACAACGCTTCGCGTTGCCCACCGCGCACCCCTTTGCCCACAAGCTCCACAGCCCGCAATCTATTTTCATCTTTTTTGAAGAACAAAACATACAAGGGGTGGGGTGAGGGGATCAGAATAGTCGACGCATGCGTTTGATTTGATTCCCCTCATCCTAACCTTCTCCCTGAGGGAGAAGGGACTCTCGGGCTTGTTGAAGTAGTTCTGTACGACATTGGATGTGCGGGAATCTAAGTGAAATCCACCCAGGGCTGACCTAACGGGCCGCGAACGACGTGACATTGACTTCGCGGAGGGCGCCGACATTTGGAGGCTTCCATCTCCACGGAACTCCAGAAGAGTCTCCCTCAGGGCGTGGGTTAGGCGTGCAGTGGTCTCGGTAACTTCAAGAAGACCCCGCAGCTTCATTTACCGCCTTATCGATTGGGAATGCCTTGGCTACCTCGGGGTCCAGCACCACAACGTTAGTTTCTGCAGCGAGACGTGCAGCATACTTCCCGCGGACCAGTTTTCCAAAGTCCGACCGTTTGTATTCGGTCCGAAGTTCTTAAACAGCTTTTCGACTAGCCTTCTTCATAGATCTTTCGATCCTGTCTCGTCGCTAGACGAGCAATGATGATGCGAACGATGTTGCCTTCCCCGGTGTGCGACACACGGTGCAGCGTTGCGTTAGGGATGCGCCGGGACAAACCGGCAAGGTGTGAAGGAGTGAAAGTCTCCGACAGTGAAGGTTTAGCCAACCACACTGGCCCCGAGTCATGCGTTGTAGTCGGTAACGGCTGCGGCGAAGCGTTGACAGGGGAACGTGCAGGCAGGGTATTGAGCCCCGAAATCAAAGTTCTTTCCAGGTGCCGACGCGCTCCTAACACGCGGAAGGCAATACGGCATACGCCGACAAGGCGAGGCGTAGGCCGGCTCGGCGGGGTCGAAGACCCCTGGCATGCACGGAAACATCTGGCACGGGACCCGGGAGGCGCCACCCTTGGCCTTGGAGAACCCAAGGTCCGCACGGAGAACCCAAGAGGGTACGGCCGTGATGCACGAGGGTGGCGAGTCGGACAGTTCCATAGTACCTGAGAAGCAACCGAACAACGTGGAGGCATGAGCCATGACGGTCGGCTATGGTGAGCCCTACACGGGCACGCAGGTGGAAACGCCGGAGACAGCCAAGGGTGAGCCTAAAGTCCCCTGTCGGGGACATGAGGAAATGGCGGAGGTTGTGGAGGGAAGGGGACTGGCCAAGGGGAACCTGGGAGGGTGTAACAGGGGCCGGACACAGCGCCGGGATGCCCTGCAACAGGCACTTGACCGGGTACGACAGGCGGCGCGCAAGGTGCGTCTTTTGTTGACTGCGCTATGGCACCAGGTCTACGACATCGATCGGCTCCGAGAGGCGTACTACAGTGTCAATCGCCGAGCGGCGCCGGGGGTGGATGGAGAGACGTGGGCTGCCTACGGAGGGGACTTAGAGGCCAATCTCAGGGACCTCTCTGGCCGGCTCGAGCGTGGGGGATACCACGCCCAGCCGGTGGAGCGGGTATATATCCCGAAGCCCGATGGCCGTGAGCGCCCTATCGGTATACCGACGCTGGAGGACAAGATCGTCCAGCGGGCGACGGTGGAGGTGCTCAATGCGGTCTACGAGGTGGACTTTCTAGGGTTCTCTTACGGGTTCCGGCCCGGACGGAGTCCCCACGATGCATTGGATGCAGTGACGGTCGGGATAGAGAAGCGCAGTATCAACTGGGTGCTCGATGCCGACATCCGTGGATTCTTCGATACGCTGGACCACGCATGGTTAGTTAAATTCATCGAGCATCGGATCGGGGACCGGCGTGTGGTGCGTCACATCCGAAAGTGGCTGAACGCCGGTATATACGAAGATGGGCAATGGCGAGGTCAGGAGGAAGGGACTCCCCAAGGAGGGAGCGTGAGCCCGTTGCTCGCGAACATTTACCTCCACTACGTCTTTGACCTGTGGGCTGAGCAATGGCGGGGTCGTCACGCGCGCGGTGATGTCATCATCGTGCGCTACTGCGACGACTTCATCGTTGGCTTTCAGTACCAGGACGAGGCCGAGCGGTTTTGGGTTGAGCTTCGGGAGAGGTTTCACGGATTCAACCTGGAACTGCACCCTGAGAAGACCCGGCTCATCGAGTTTGGCCGCTTTGCGGCAG
>JBOHQS010000280.1:0-2196 GCA_050732295.1 Methylomirabilales bacterium (SeqCode) | reverse complement strand
TTCACCGTTAAATCCTGTGCTCCTCCCATCCTCTGAACTCTGAACCCTCAACCGTGAACCTCCTCGAGGATACGGGGAAGGGCCGAAAGAGTCTCGATGGCTCGCACCCCCTGGTCTTCCCCCTGAAGGGTCCCCGAGGAGCCCACGAGGACCGCCTGCATGCCCGCGTGCCGTGCGCCCAGGACATCGGTGCTGGGGTCGTCCCCCACGTGAAGCGC
Organism: Methylomirabilales bacterium (SeqCode); assembly: GCA_050732295.1. GTDB lineage: Bacteria > Methylomirabilota > Methylomirabilia > Methylomirabilales > CSP1-5 > CSP1-5. The sequence goes on along the minus strand of JBOHQS010000280.1, from coordinate 1,978 downwards.
GCGATCTGCGGAAACCTCAAGCTGCTCGAGGGTCAGATGGAAGATCTGGGGGTCCGGCTTTCGGATGCCGAGTACGTCGGAGAAGGTCAGGACGTCAAAGTGGTCCACGATTCCGAGACGCTGGAGGACGATCTTGAGCATCGTCCCTGGGGTTCGGCCGGTGTTACAGATGAGGCCCAACCGGTACTGGCTCCGGAGGCCGTTGAGCAGCTCAGCCGCTCCCGGGTCCAGCACGGGCAAGGCCTTCAGCACCGGGGAGACGTACGCCCACTCCAGGTTCGCCAGGAGCATGCGATCCTGGGGGACCTTCCACGCGGAATCCAGGGCCTCGAGGAGTAGCTGGACCTGTCCCTCAGGGCCCACATCCTCATGCCGCGACCAGATCGCCTCAAGGCGCCCTCCCACGTGCTCATAGGCCGCCTCTACCTCCTCGAGGGTGCCCGGGTATCCCTGATCCTGCAGAAGCATATAGAGGTTCCGGGTCCGCGCCTCCTTGATCTTCCGGGCCGACTCCGGGGTCTCTCTGATCAACGTCCCCCACAAATCGAAGGTGATTGCTTGAACCACGACGTTCTCCTCTGCCGGTGCGGCCCCTACGTTAGCATACGCCTCCCCGCAAAAACAACTCCCCTGGCACGATGATTGCTACAACACCTTGGAGGGGCTGTCTCAGAACCCATTGATAGAAAAGGGGAGAAAGGAACCTGTGGGCTTCGTCGGCCGGTTCGAGATGACCGTTCCCGATATTCTGCAGATTCTCAGCCTGAGCAGGAAGACGGGGAAACTGACGCTCAGCCGGCTGGGAAACAGTGCGGAAATCCTCTTCAAGAACGGAATGGTGATCTCGGCCATCTCTGACTCAACGCGGCACACCCTGAGCAACATCCTGATCAGCGAGAAGCGTCTCAGCGAAAGCGCCCTGATGGCCGCCCTCGAACTCCAGCACCTCTCTTCGGACAATAAAAGGCTCGGCGCCATCCTGATTGAAAAGGGGATCATCACCCGTGAGGTGCTTCAGGAGGCGCTCCGGGCCCAGATCGAGCAGGTGATGTCCGAATTCCTTGGCTGGGAGAGCGGCTTTTTCCGGTTTGACATGATCGAGGTCGTCAGCGACGACGGCATCACCATCGACGTGGGCGAGTTCCTTGGCAAAGCGGGAATGAAGCCCGAGCTCCTCTTCCTCGACGGAACACACCGCCCCGACGACCGGCGGGAGGCCGAGATGCCCCGCCCTGAGCGGTTCGACGTTGGCTTCGACGGTGAGCCCTTCGGCAGTGAGCTCAGGGCCGAACTGCTCAGCCGAACCGCTCACCGCCCTGAGCACGTCGAAGGGCCCGGCCCTGAGCCTGTCGAAGGGCTCCCCGCAGGCCTCTTTGACCGACGGCGGGACAGCGACCGACCCCCATGGATCAAGCCCGAAGCATCACCCTCCCCAGACCCCACGCCCACGGTCCGAATCGAGGAACGTCGCCAGGTCGAGACGCCTCGCCCTGAGCGGTTCGACGTTGGCTTCGACGGTGCGCTCAGCCGAACCGCTCAGACTTCGGCTGAGCCCTTCGGCGGTGAGCAGCTCAGGGCGGTCGAACCGCTCAGTCGAATGCCCCGCCCTGAGCACGTCGAAGGGCGCGCTGAGGGGCCGCGGCGTGCGCCGGCGGTGCTAGCCGCAGAGACCCCCACACCCTCAATCCCGGCAGGCCGCGAGCCGCCCGTTCCCGCTCCCCCAGTCGCCTCCCAGACGAGTCCCGCGGTGTCCGCCGGAGAGGCCCTAAAGCCCGCGACCTCGACCGCCAAGGAGCAGCAGGTTCCCACCAGCGCGGCACCGTCCGGGATAAGCCTGGAGGGCCCGTTCCCGGAGATCGAGCCCTCGCGCATCACCGACGAGATCATGCTCAACTCCCCCATTGCCCCCTGGGTCCTCATCATGCACCTCGCCGCCGATGTCGTCAGTCGAGGGGTTCTCCTTTTCGTGCGGAAGGAC
>JBOHQS010000279.1:0-2230 GCA_050732295.1 Methylomirabilales bacterium (SeqCode) | reverse complement strand
GCCCCCAGCATCCGTTGGGCGCCCTCCCGCAAAACCTCCGTTAGTGCATCCGCTACCGGAGCCGGCGTCCCTGGATTCTTTAGCGCAATTACCTTATCTTCACTCATGGCGTATTCACTCCTTTCAGTAGGAATTGATGACTTTGAAGACCATCAAGAATACGCCGCCTCCTTTACTCCTTCATCCACAACTTTCAATCATAACTCATCGACCATCGGGCGGGTCGCCTGCCAAGGATCGGGGCACTTGCCCGAGGGTTGATGGACTCGATCCATTGCACTAGCGGCTTCCGATCTGGTGCCTCACTGTCTTGCAGTTGCTTGCGGATTTGGCCAAGGACGGTGTTCTCGTGGTGGGAGTAGCGGAAGATGGTGCCCCGGTCGTGCTCGAGTTCCTTTTTCAGGGCCCGGACAAAGTCGAAATTGGGGAAACTGCCGCGCTCCTCACTGATCCACTGTCCCTTATGCGCGATGGTGCTGTCCTTCTCGAGTACGTGGTGCGAGAATTGAAAGGCAATCTGTTCATAGGGCCGGCGGCCCTTATTGAAGGGGATCGCGACCATCGAGGTCTCGAAGTCGATGAAATGAAGAGGGTAAGCGTAGTCCTCGATCGCCTTCGGAATGTGTCAACAACTTTGAGACACCAATTGCGGGGAGTTTAGTGTCGAACGCTGCGTTTCCCCGGGTAGGCGCGGCGTGGGTTTTGGAAGGTTGATGCCGACCTGTGCCGGTAGCGCGGGTGGTGTCGGATGACGCCGCGTGAAGCGTTCGGGATGTGCGACGAACGCCTGATCGAGCACCTGTTGGCGGGCGGCGTAGAGCCGCGGCGCCTGGCCGGTGTGCACGGTCGCCGGCGTCATGTAGCCGATGCCGGAGTGCCGATGGGCGTGGTTGTACCAGGCGAAGAACCCCTGACAGAACGCACGGGCATGTTCAATGGAGTCAAAGCGCGCCGGAAAGTCGGGCTGGTATTTCAGGGTCTTGAACTGCGCTTCCGAGTACGGATTGTCGTCGCTGACATGGGGCCGGCTGTGGCTTTTGGTGACGCCCAGATCGGTCAGGAGCAGGGCCACCGGTTTGGAACGCATCGAGGTGCCGCGATCGGCGTGCAGGGTGAGTTGCCCGTGGGCGATGCCTTCCTTGTCGCAGGTGGCGGCGATGAGTTGGTGGGCGAGCTCGGCCGACTCCCGTGGCGCGATCATCCAGCCGACCACGTAGCGGCTGAACACATCGAGGATGACGTAGAGGTGAAAGCACACCCACTTGGCCGGCCCCTTCAGCTTGGTGATGTCCCAGGACCACAGCTCGCGCGGGCCGCTGGCGAGCAGTTCGGGCTTGGCATAGGGCGGATGGGTGAGCTCATTGCGCCGCCCGCGGGTCTCGCCCGAAACGCGCAACAGCCGGTAGAAGGTGGACACCGAGGCGAGGTAGCGACCCGCATCGAGCAGCATGGCGAACACGGTGCGCGGGCTGAGATCTGCGTACGCCGGGGCGTGCAGCCACTCAAGGATCGTGTGCTGCTCCGGTACGCTCAGCGCCCGGGGCGAGGCCACACGCCAGGCGCAGGGCCGTCGCGCCGACACCGGACGCTGCGCGCGATAAAACGTCGCACGGGCGATCCCGAACGCCAGGCAGGCGACGCCGATGCCGATCCGCGGGGCGATCTCCAGGGCGGTGTTCATCGCGAGGGCTCCTCGCCCGTGGGCAAGCCCAGCAGTTCGCACAGTTTTTTTTGGGCCTCGATGATCTGCTCGGCCCGTTCGAGCTTGCGCTGCAACTGCGCGACCTCGCGCTCCAGCGCCTCATTGCGGCGCGACTCGGCCTTGGCGAGATCGGGCTTGGGTCCGCGCGGCCTGGGGGCGAGCGCAGCCTGCTCGACGGCCTCGACCTCCTTGCGCCAGTGCGTGAGGTGCGAACTGTACAACCCTTCCCGGCGCAACAGCGCACCGGTCTCACCTGGCACTTGGCAGGCGTTGGCTTCGCGCACAATGCGCCGCTTATACGCTGCGGAGAACTGCCGCCGCTTGGGCAGCGCGGCCACTTCGGGATCGGGTGTACTGCCGACCGCGACCTTCATTGCATCGCCTTCGAACAACGGTTGTATCTCCTGGTTCATGGTCTTCACCTTTCTACAGTAAATTCACAAAGAAAGGTGTCTCACGTTATGTTGACACAGGGGGGGGTGAGATCAATTTTGAGTTTATACATACTAGTTTTGCGCTACATAAAGT
>JBOHQS010000278.1:0-2234 GCA_050732295.1 Methylomirabilales bacterium (SeqCode) | reverse complement strand
CGTAGCGGCGGGGATGCTCCCCATCCTGATCCTGGCGCGGAGCAGCGTCCGGTCCCGGCAAGGCGCGGGCGGGGATCTAGGGATGAAGGGATGAAGGGATCAAGGGTGAGGGGAGGGCTCCATAAGGCGCCATGATCCTGCTGAGCATCGCCCATCTGACAAAACGCTTCTCGCCGCACGACCTGCCTGCCCTGGACGACTTCTCCCTCGACGCGGAGCCCGGCGAGATCATCGCGCTGCTTGGGCCGAGCGGCAGCGGGAAGACGACCGCGCTGCGGCTCATCGCCGGCTTCGAAAAGCCGGATGCCGGGGTCGTGGAGATCAGCGGGAAAACGATGACGGACCACAAGACCTTTGTCCCACCCGAGGGGCGGGGGGTCGGGATGGTCTTCCAGGAATACGCACTCTTCCCCCACCTGACCGTGGAGGAGAATGTCGCGTTCGGTCTGCGTGCACTGGACCCCGGAACCCGCGGCCACAGAGTTCACGGGACGCTGGAGACGGTCGGGCTGACCCCCTTTGCCGGCCGCTATCCTCACGAGCTCAGCGGAGGGCAGCAGCAGCGCGTGGCGTTAGCCCGCGCCCTCGCCCCTCGCCCGGCGCTCCTCCTCCTCGACGAACCCTTCAGCAACCTGGACGCCGACATGATGGTGCAGATGCACCTGGAGGTCTACACGATCCTACGGGAACTCGGGACCACCGCGATCTTCGTGACCCACGATCAGGAAGAGGCCTTTATGATCGCGGACCGCGTGGGGATCCTGAACCAGGGCCGACTCGAGCAGCTCGGCTCGCCGGAAGAGATCTATCACCGGCCCGCCACCCGCTTCGTCGCCCGCTTCGTGGGCAAGGCCGACTTCCTCCCCGGCCGGGTGACGGACGAGGGCATCGCCACCGAGATCGGCACGCTCCCCAATACTCCGGCACTGCCCGCTGGCGTCCAGGTCGAGGTGATGATCCGGCCGGACCACATCGAGCTGATCCCCGACCCGACGGGCAGCGCCATGGTCGTCACGCGGCAGTTTCGGGGGCCGGATAACCTCCTGGTTGTCCAGCTCCGTTCCGGGGCCACCATTCACAGTCACCAGCCATCGACCCTGACGCTGCACCCCGGGGATCGGGCCAAGGTGGTCGCGCGCCCACCCCACGTGGTGGCCTTTCTCGCCACCAAGCCGTGGCTCTAACACGAAAACCCAGGAGGCAAGGATCAAGGGTTGAAGGGATGAAGGGGACGAAAGAACACCGTGTCGACGCTGCTACGGGGTTTCGGGACGAGCAGGTGACTCGGGGGGGAGGCGGATGTCCCGGACCACCTGCCCCGGCTCCCCGAGGGGCGGCAGCGGACGCCCGTCCAGAATAAGCTCCACGCCGCCCGCGTTCCCGACCGTCAGGACAAAACTCTCCCGAGCACGCCACTCCCAAGTCTCTCCAGTCCGGAGGAGGACGTCCCGGGTTTCCCGACCATCAATCGTGACCAGCATCCAGGTCATCTCCTTGGCCTGGGCCCGTAACGTCCTCGCCCCCTGCGCGGCCGGCGAAACCGGCGGCTGGGAGAGGGCGGGAGTGCCCGCCGCGACGGGAGCCGGCGCACCCGTCTCGGGAGTGCTGGGAAGAGGCCTGACGGGCGAGGCCTCCCCTGTGAGTTCCGGCCTCTCCCCCCGGTCGGGGCTCTGGCCACCCCGGGTCCGATTCAACAGGAGCGAGAATCCGATGAAGGCGGAGGGGATCAAGACGGCCAGGAGAAGGAGCGCCGGCACGAGCCCGCGCAGCGGCACGGTGATGGTTCGCTTGACCGGAAAGACCACCAGGGAACCGGGGTCACGCGCGATCTGCTCCGAGAAGCGGCCCTGAACTGCCTTGGCATCAACGTTGAGGAACCTGGCGTATTCCTCGAGGAAGCGGAGGAGGTACCGCTCATCCGGGAGGAGGTGATAGTCGTCCTCCTCCAAGGCGGCGAGAAAGACGGGTTTGATTCGCGTCACCGCTGCCGCCTCTTCCCGACTGATCCCGAGAGCCTCCCGGGCTGCTCGCAGCAACTGCCCGACCGTTCTCTTGTCTTCCTGCTCCATCGCTCGTCCGTTCATAGTTCATGGTTCATAGTTCATGATTCACCGTTAAATCCTGTGCTCCTCCCATCCTCTGAACTCTGAACCCTCAACCGTGAACCTCCTCGAGGATACGGGGAAGGGCCGAAAGAGTCTCGATGGCTCGCACCCCCTGGTCTTCCCCCTGAA
>JBOHQS010000277.1:0-2256 GCA_050732295.1 Methylomirabilales bacterium (SeqCode) | reverse complement strand
AAGACCCCGCATGTGGCCGTGGTGTGCCAGAAGTGGTAATGACTCGGTCCCAGCGCTTCACCTGCCCTGATCGCCACCTCGTATCCCGCCACGATGGCAGTCAAGAATTCTGGACCCGCGATGCCGTCCCGCTCGGCCGCCGCGAGCGCGGCCGGGATGACGGGCGCCGCCGGATGAAGCACCGAGGGTTTGTGGAGGTCGTCCATCTCCACCACATGGGAGGAGGCAGCATTGACGAGCGCGGCAAGATGGCATGAGGTCTTGGATCCATCGGGGATCACCGTCGCCTGGCGTGTTCCCCCCAGTCCTCTGGCCACCTTGACGAACATCTGGATGGGCCGGGTAGTCCCGCCCGCAATCGCTGAGGCGAGCCAATCGAGGACGCAGAGCTTGGCCATCTCGATCACGTCGGTCGGCAGCCTGTCGGCCCTCAGATCGGTGATGAAGCTGGCCAATTTTTCGGAGATCGTTTGTGCCATGTTTCTATCTCAATGACCGACGACCGATGGCCGATGACCGTATTGACGTTCAACATGATGGATGGGTCCCTGCTCAAGCAATTTCCGTACCGGATCACCGGCCACCAGTCACTCACCCCTCCCGAGCTATTGGACTTCGGACTCAGTGATCTACGGGTCAGAGCAGTCGCGCGTGAAGCCACACCGGGGACAGATAAGCTTACAGTGGATCTCCAGCATCTCACCCCCACACACGTCGCACACATAGATGTCCTGTTGGGTTGTCATCGTAATCAGCTTATACCCTTTCCCCGCCGCGTTCAAGGCCAACCATTCGCTCTTTTGGGGACGTGGGTTCTGTTGTCACCTGATAAGGATCCCGGCTCGGGGCCGCGGCCTTCGTCAGCGTAAAATTCCACGGGGTGGCTCATTCTGTCGCAACAGCACCCTCGGTCCCTCGCACCGGGGCTCTCGCGGCGACCCTGAGCGGCGGCTTACGGCCCGGGTCCCTCCGTGTTCACGATCCGTGCAAGAAAGGCGGGCACGGATCGCGCCTCGGTTTCCCAGGCCGTCGCCCGCCGGGGGGACCCCGCCGCTTCCGCCAATGTCGCTTGGGACCTGCAGGTGCTGCCGAGCTAAGCAGAATTCGCGAGGGAGAGGCGGGTGTCTTCGGGAGGGCGAGCGGAGCCGAGCCTGGACCCGGCGGAACCTGATTTGCGGTCGGCTGGGGTCTTAGTCCCCGCGCGTCTCATCGGTCATCGGTCGTCGGTCATCGGCAGTGACGGCTAGGTCAGTTCGACACCTGCGAGCAGAGTCCGGACGTTGTCGAGCTTGTCCAGGGTGAGACATCGCTCGATGAGGAGGGATCGGGACGGCTCTGGAAGGATGCGGCGGGTGAGGGCGTGGAACTTGGCGATGAGCTCCTCCGGGGTCATGGGGTTTTTCGGATCGCCTTTGGGGAAATCAACCCGTGCCTCGTGTCGGATCCCCTGCGTCGTTTCGATCGTCACGATGGCTGGCCACTTGTCGGGGTAGACGCGGTCGAGTTCGGGATCTCTGTGAAGGACGACCGTGGACATGAGTTGACGGACGGCTGGATTGCGGACTCCCTCCTGGGTGAAATCGTCCAGCCCGACCCTGCCATGGAGGAGCGCCGTGGCGACGCAATAGGGGATGCTGAACTTCCCGGCATAGGGGCTGGCCGGTTCTACCTTCTCAAGGAGATCCAGCGCCGCCGAGTAGACGCGGACGGTGATCTTTGTGATCTCAGTCGGCTTGACGTTGAGTCGAGTCTTGAGGGCCAGGGCGGCATCGATACTCGAGTGGATGTGGTAGCACGCGGCGTGGGCTTTAAAGGAGTTCTCCAAAATCCGGAGGGGGCGCGTGCCCAGGCCTTCAGTCAGGCGGGCGAGCTCCGGGGCGGCAGAGGTGGCCTGGGCGAGTCCCTTCTCTCCCTCGAAGATCTGCGAGGCGGCTGTGAGTCCCTGCTCTGCGAGGAGGGAGGCCAGGAGCCCATCGGCCGCCGCCTTGCCAAGGTGGAGCTGCTTCGACATCGCCCCCTCCACCAGGAATTGCCACAGCCCTGCCGATTGTGTTCCCGCGCTCCCGAGCGCCCAGACGATTTGTTCCGGCGTCAGGCGGAGCAGCTTGCCGGCAGCCGCGGCGGCGCCAAAGACCCCGCATGTGGCCGTGGTGTGCCAGAAGTGGTAATGACTCGGTCCCAGCGCTTCACCTGCCCTGATCGCCACCTCGTATCCCGCCACGATGGCAGTCAAGAATTCTGGACCCGCGATGCCGT
>JBOHQS010000276.1:0-2267 GCA_050732295.1 Methylomirabilales bacterium (SeqCode) | reverse complement strand
ATAGCGCTCCCCCTGCTCCCCCTCGCCCCGGCCCACCAACAGCGGGGTGGGGGCCGTCAGACCCCGCAGCGCCTGGCGCCAAAACCCCTCGGCCTGGGCCAGATCCTGGCGCTGCAGCCAGCCAATATAGTCCCGATACGGCCGGGGAACCGCCCGATCTAGCTCCTGCCCTCGAGCGAGCCCCTCATAGCAGCTCCAGACCTCCCCCAGGACTAACGGCACGCTCCAGCCATCGAGCAGCAGATGATGAAAGCTCCAGATAAACTGATAGCTCTGCTCGCCCATCCGTAGCAAGGCCCAGCGCATCAAAGGCGCCTGCCCCAGCTCAAACCCCCGCGCCCGATCCGCCTCCAGCCAAGCCGCCAACCGCCCGCACTGCTCCCCCGAGGCCCAGCCCCGCCAGTCCTCCTCCACCCACGGGAGAGTGACCCGCCCACGCACCACCTGCAGCGGGTCCTCCAAGCCCTCCCAAAGAAAGGCCGTCCGTAACACCGGATGCCGCTCCAGCACCCGCTGCCAGGCCCGCTTAAAGCCCGCCACCTCCAGCTCCCCGCCTAAACCCGCACTTACCTGCTCGAAGTACACCCCCGACTCCGGGGCATGCAGGGTATGAAAGAGCAGGCCTTGCTGCAGGGGGGAGAGGGGGTAGATATCCTCCACATTTTTGGCCGGCACTCGAGTGAGGGCCTGGGCATCCAGCCGCGCCAGTGGGAAATCCGAGGGCGTAAAGCCCCCCGCCTCCGGGGATTGGCAATGCGCAATGAGGGCCTCCAATGCCTCCAGACACCCCCGCGCCAACCGCTCCACGGTGGAGCGCCGATGCACCCGGGTGCTGTAGGTCCACTGCAGGTGCAGCTGACCCCCCAGCACAAACCCGTTCACCTCCAGCAGATAAGGCCGCCGCCCCAAGGGGCTGTAAGGCGGCCCACTGCCCTCGGGGGCCGACCGAAAGAGCGCCGAGTCCGAGAGCGCCGCATCCAGCTGCCCGAGGTAGTTAAAACTGAGCTCCGCCTGAGGCCGGGCCTGGAGTGCCGCCCGCACCTCGGGATCGGGGTGCAGATACCGCAGCACCCCATAGCCCAGCCCCCCTTGGGGGATACCGCGCAGCTGCTCTTTGACCGCTTTGAGCACCTCCCCCAAAGACCCCGCCCCGAGCTCCAAGCGCACCGGGAAGAGGGTGGTAAACCACCCCACCGTGCGCGAGAGATCTACCTCCTCAAACAGCCCCTCCCGCCCATGGCCCTCCAGATCCAAGAGCAGCGAGCGCTCCCCCGTCCACCGCACCACCCCCTGCAGTAACGCGGCCAGCAGCACATCATTGATCTGGGTGTGATAGACCGGGGGCACCTCCTGCAATAGCACCTGGGTCTGCTCCCCACTTAAGACTACCCCCACCTGCCCCGCCGAGGCCACCGTGTTGGCCCCAGGCCCAAAGGCATAGTCGCGCGGCAGCGGGAGCGCCTCCCCCCGAGACACCCCTAACCAATAGTCCAGCTCCGGGGCCAGGACCCCGGAGTGCCCATAGCCCCCCAGCCGCACCGCCCACCCCTTAAAGGCGGTGGTCTTGGGCGGGAGCTCAATCCCCGCCCCCCGGCTGAGCTGCCCATAGGCCCTCTGCCAGTCCTCGAGCAAGATCCGCCACGACACCCCATCGACCACCAAGTGATGGACCACCCACAGCAACCGCCCCGGCTGCTGGGAACCGAGCTGAAACAGCACTACCCGCAAGAGCGGCCCCCCCGCGAGATCAAGACCGCCCTGCTGCTCCGCCGCCAGCGTCGCCAGCACCGCCGCCTGCCCCTCCTCGGGGAGCCCCGAGAGGTCCACCACACTGAACGGCACCCCCTCCTCCAGCCCCCCATGGACCTGCCGCCACTGCGCCCCCTCAGGGATAAACCGCAACCGCAGGGCATCGTGATGGCTCACCAGCGCCCGCACCCCCTGATACACCCAGCCCGGCTCAAGCCCCGGCCCCACCTCCAGCAGGACCGTCTGGTTGAAGTGGTGCGGCTCGGGCAGGGCCTGCTCAAAGAACCACCCCTGGATGGGGGTCAAGGGCACCGCCCCGCTCACCACCCCTTGCTCGGCCGCCAGCCCCGGGCCCACCCCCACCACCGCCGCCAACTCGGCAATGCTCTGGGACTGAAACAGCTGCCGGGGGGTCAGATGCAGCCCCGCCTGGTGGGCCCGCGACACAATCTGGAGGCTGAGGATGGAGTCCCCTCCCAGGGCAAAGAAGTTGTCATGGCGCCCCACCCGCTCAACCC
>JBOHQS010000275.1:0-2269 GCA_050732295.1 Methylomirabilales bacterium (SeqCode) | reverse complement strand
GCCCGGGCCGCCTTCGCCCATCTCGGGGTCACCGCCCCCGGTCTCCGGATCCATCTGAAGAACGCCATCCCCTTGAAGCGCGGGTTGGGCTCGAGCGGGACCGCGTGCCTCGGCGGCATTGTCGGCGCGGCGGAGCTTATCGGGCGGCCCCTGCCTCCGGCCGATGTCTTGAAGCTCGCGCTCCCCTTCGAGGGACACCCGGACAACGTCACCCCGTCCCTGGTAGGGGGGCTGACCGCCAGCTGCGTGTCAGACGGTGCGGTCCGATACGTGAAGATCCCGGTCCCCGAGACCATCCGGATCGTCGCGGTGGTTCCGGACAGGGAATTGAGCACGGCGGAGGCTCGGCGGGCGCTTCCCCGGCAGGTCCCGCTCACCGATGCGGTCTATAACGTGGGGCGGGCGGCCATGCTGGTGGGGGCGCTGGTCGCGGGCGATCTCGGTCTCCTCGATGAGGCGACCCGGGACCGGCTCCACCAGCCCTATCGGGCCAAGCTCTTGCCGGGAATGGAAGAGGTCTTCGAGGCGGGCCGTCGCGCCGGCGCCTTGGCGGCTTTTCTGAGCGGCGCCGGCTCAACCGTGGTCGCCCTCATCGATCGGGAGGCCGAAACGGTTGGCCGGGAAATGGTCGAGGCCTGGGCAGCAAGAGGCATTCGCGCACAGGCGAAGGTCCTCACCATCGACGTCGAGGGGGTGCGTCTTTCATGACAGGAGGCGAGCAGGCCAGGTCCCTCTACTGTATGAGCTGTGGGGAGGAGGTCCCCACGTACGTGGTCGAGGTGGCGGGAGGGGCAGAGATCCGGTGTGCCCCGTGCGGCTTCACCCTGGAGACGGCCCGGACCCCTCTCGGTACGGTCCTCGAGTGCATCGTGCTGGCAGACGACGAGCTCCTCTTTCGCAGGCTCTTGAGCGACCTGCTGGTCGAGGAGAGGGTCGCCAAGGAGGTGGTTGGGTGCGAGACCGGTCCAGCGCTCCTCACCGAGTGCGTCCGGCGCTTCAGGGCCGAGCACCCGATTTCGCTCGTCATCCTGGATATTCTGATGGCCCCCATGGATGGCGCCGTCGCCGCCCTGGCGCTCCGGGCTCTGGAAAAAGGCCTCGACCGTCCCTCGCCGGTCCCGATTCTCTTCGTCTCCGGGATGCGGGCGGATGACTCCCTTCGCCGGATCATCGAGCACTGTGGACCCGCGCTCTATCTGAATAAGGGCATGGACGCAAGTCCACCCCGGCTGGCCCGCCGCCTCAAGGAGCTCATTCCGCACCTGCTGACCGTGAGGTCCGGATGACCCCCGGCGGGAGCGGTAGGTGACTCTGCTGTCCCTGTCTCCCGGCATATCTCGCCGGGACTTCTGGCAGGCGGTGGCAGCCAATTTTCTCTTCTTCTGCAATATCAACGCCTTCAACCTCCTCCCCCTCTACATTGCGGATCTCGGCGGCTCAGAGGCCCGGATTGGCTGGATCATGGGGGTCTACAGTCTCGCCGCCATCGTCTGTCAGCCGCTCGTGGGGCGATGGGTGGAGCGGTTCGGGATCAAACCCTTTCTCTTTCTCGGGGCGGTGGCGGGATTCCTCGCGTCGGTCGGCTTCACCTTCCTCACAGAGCTCAGCCCGCTCTTTTCCCTCCTGCGCTTTCTGCAAGGATTCGGGTACTCCGCCTTTTTCATCGCCAACCTGACCCTCATCACCGAGATTGCGCCCCCGGACCATCGGGCCGAGGCGGTCGGCATCTTCGGGATCTCGGGCCTCGTCAGTATCGGCCTCGCGCCCGCCCTCGGAGAGCTGGTGATTCACGCCTACGGGTATCCGCGTTTTTTCCTCTCCGCCTCTCTCTTCTCCCTCGGGTGCCTGATCGTGATCGGGGCCATCAAGCCACCCCAGGTCCTTCCCGTCGCTTCCGACCCGGGCGACGGGATCACCCGCGAGAGCGTCCTCTTGCCCCTGGTCATCTCAGGAATCTTCGGCGTAGGGGTGGGGACTCTCTTTGCCTTCTTTCCCCCCTTCGCACGGGGCGTCGGCGTCGAGCGGGTGGGGGACCTCTACGTGGCGTACGCGGTGGCCGCCGTTGGGGTCCGGCTCCTGGGACGGCGCTGGTCGGACCTCTGGGGGCGGTGGCAGGTAGTCATGCCGGCCCTGCTCGTCAATGCGGCGGGGATCTTTCTTCTCCTCTGGCCGGGCCCGGCGCACGCGCTCGTCTGGATCGGGATCCTCTTCGGCGGCTCGCACGGGCTGCTCTATCCGACGCTCATCGCACTGATCGTGGATCAGGTCC
>JBOHQS010000274.1:0-2275 GCA_050732295.1 Methylomirabilales bacterium (SeqCode) | reverse complement strand
TCCGCCGCCTCTACCGGATCCGCCGCCGTGAGGATCGGACGCCCCACCACCACATAATCCGCACCCGCTCTGACTGCCTCGCGGGCCGTCGCGATCCGGCGCTGGTCGTCGGGCTCGGCCGCCTTCGATCGGATCCCGGGCGTGACCACGAGGAGGTCGGGGCCGAACCGCCGGCGGATAGCTCGAACCTCGTGAGGCGAGGCGACCACCCCGTCGAGTCCCGACTCCTGGGCCAGGCGGGCGAGGGCGAGGGCCTGCTCCTCGACTCCGCATCCGATGCCCAGCGCCTGGAGATCGCCCTGGGTCAAGCTCGTGAGGACGGTGACCCCGATCAGGCGGGGGCGCTCGATGCCGATGACCTCCGCCTTTTCGACGACGGCCTGCGCCGCCGCCCGCATCATCTCCCGCCCCCCTGCCACATGGAGGTCCAGCATGAAGACCCCCCACTCGACGGCCTTCGCCACGGCGGCGGCCACCGTCTGGGGAATGTCGTGGAACTTGAGATCCAGAAAGACCCGTCCTCCCTGCTCATGAATCCGGCTGATCACCCGGGGACCCGCGGCGGTGAACAGGGCGAGGCCTACCTTGAAGAGATGGATCGTTCCTTGCAAGCGCTTGACCATTCCCTCGGCCAATTCCAGCGAGGGGAGGTCCAGGGCGAGGATCAACCGATCTCGGGCAGTCATCGCCTCCCTCAATCGCCCACGGTGAGCCGCATCAGGTCCCGGGCCAACAGGACCTCCCCTGGAAACTGCTTCTGGCAGGGGGAGAGCAGGTCATGCCCCACGCAGGCCGGAGAAAAGTGGGTGAGCAACAGCCGCTTCACGCCGGCCTGCGCTGCGATCTCGCCGGCCAGGCTCGGCGTGAGGTGCCCCGTGACCTTCTGACCGTCCGGGAAGGCGCATTCGAGGATGAGGAGATCGGCGCCCTTCGCCAGCCGGATCAGGTCTTCGGAGTAGTCGGTGTCACCGGAGTAGACGACGGAGCCTTGAGCGGCCTCGATCCGATACGCCAGACTGACATCGGTGTGCGGCACGGGCCGCGCCGTCAGGCGCCACGCGCCAAAGTCGACTATCCCCGCCTTGAGCTCGTTGAGCTCGAGGACGAAGGGGAGATTGGCCACCCATGAGCCGTACAGTTCCCCCAGGAGGTGATAGTGGCGCTTGAGCCCCGGGGGCCCACCCACCCAGAGGGACCGGTGCCGTCCGACCTCGCGGCTCCGCAGGGCAAAGAGGAGGTGGGGGAAATCCCCCACGTGATCCGGGTGGTAGTGGGTGTAGAGCACCCGATCTAACGTTCCGAGGCGGACGCCGGCCCGAACCAGTTGGTGCAGGGTGCCGGTGCCGCCGTCGAGCAGGAGTGACTCATTCGCCACCTGAACGAAGTAACCGGGCGAGGCCCGCTCGGCCGATGGAATGGCAGTCCCCGATCCGAGGACCGTCACCTCCATGCCGGATTTCCTTTTGGGGGTGGGATGGACATACCGTATCATATATCATTACCACCGACGTCATCCCGGGTCAATTGATGGTGCAGACCAGAAAGACCACACCATGAGGCGGGTGATCACTGGGCTTGTCCTCGTGCTCTTCCTGCTCCGCCCTGCGGAGGGCGGGGGAGACTTTCAGCTCACGGCGGATGTGACCCGGCAGATCGTGCGCGGGACTGATCACATGGTGAACCTGAACTATGCCGAGGCCCGGGAGGCTTTCCGGCAACTCAAGGACCTCCCGGGGAGTGACCTGCTCTCTCCCTTCCTGGAGGGGCTCGTCGATATGGACCAGGCCGTGCAAGAGGAGCGCGGCGAAGAGGAGATCACAGAGGTTTTCGATCGGTTTCTCGCGCGCATGCAGCCGGTGGTGATGCGGGGTGAGGCGCTGCTCCAGGCCACGCCGGACAATGCGGATCTCATGCTGGCCCTGGGGATGATCCGCGGGGTGAAGGGGGCGGTGGACCGGACGCGGAAGAACTATCTCGAGGCCTACCGCGGGATCCGGGCGAGCCACCAGCTCTTTACGCGCGTCTTCGAGATGGACCCGCACCGCGTTGATGCCCTCTGGCCTCTGGGGCTGTACGACTACGCCGTCTCCCGGGTTCCGGCACTGCTCAAGCCGTTCGTCTCGCTTGTGCTCCCCACCGCGGACCGCGAGCGCGGGCTCGACAGACTCAGGCGGGCGGCACGGGAGGGGACCCTCGCTGCCGTCCCGGCGGCGGTCACGCTGACCCGCATCCTCAGCGGGTGGGAAGAGCAGTACGCCGAGGCCCTCCCCTACGC
>JBOHQS010000273.1:0-2292 GCA_050732295.1 Methylomirabilales bacterium (SeqCode) | reverse complement strand
CCCCAAGCACCAGCGCATACTCTCACGGAGCTCCAAAGGCTACAGAAGGTGCGGGTCCTCGCTCGGGAGAGTCGGTGGCTGCGTGTCCGGGGTGGATTTATTCTGGAGGCACGGGGATTTACGCGGCGGCCTTAGGCCCGTCAGGCTTCCGGACTGTGCGAGAGTTCACGCGGACAATCCAGACAACCGCATCCGGCTCAGAAATCGGTGACCGATTCTCAGTCTCTGTCTCGTCCGTTTGGAGGCAATCGGGGCACTCCAGGCCTTGATAGAGGCCGTGGGAGCTACAGAAACCATCGGGAATTTCGAGGATCGGGCTCATGTGCGTACGTCCCTGGTGAATAATCAATCCAGCAGCGACCGGGGTCGCACTGGTCATTCGTATCTATTTCCGATGCAAGGCGGATGCCGACGCGGTGGCCAGGGCGCGAGGTGGGCAGGAAGAGGGGAAAGGCAAAAAAACCGAGGGCCCCCTTGAACGAGAGCCCTCGGTTGGAAGCACCCTAAAGGCGCAGGAACGCTAGGGCTTAACCACCCACCAGCGTTTCCCCACTGCCTGGCCTGTGGTGTCGCCCGCCTTCTGGTCCTTGGCATAGTTGTACAACGGCTTCCCCTTGTACGCGTACTGCTTGGAGCCGTCATCCCGGGTGATGACACTCAGAGGAGCGACCGCCGCCGGGTCCCCCGCCTTGGGGGCAAAGGGCGGCCAAGCCTTTGCACAGCCTTCCTTGCACGCGCTCTTCCCGGGTTCCTTGTCGTCATCGAAGATGTACAACGTCATCCCCTTGGCATCGACGAGAAAGGTCCCCAGCTCTTTCGCCGTGGCCGTCTTGAGAGGGGCAGGAGGGGCTTGCTGGGCCAGGGCGGAACCCACCACGATGACCGAGAGGCCGAAGGCCAGTGCGGTAAGCATCACAAGAAACGGTCTGCGTGTCGTGAACATCGAAGTCACCTCCTGACTAGGTGCAAACTGGGTTGCCATATCCTCATGTGTCGCATGGTCAACCAGGCACCCCTGCCGGGTGCCTCGAGCACGAGCCTCGTTGGGTCTCACCTCCTTTCCGGAAAGCCCCTCAGACCAAATGGCCGCCGACTACCCTCTTTGACGGTATAGGGGCCGAAACTATTCCCGAGTTCCAGCAGGCACGCTCAAGAGGGATGAGGTCAATGACGCCGCCTTCTCCGGTGACCGCGCTCAGGTGGCCGGGACGGAGGGGTGGGCTTCAGGAAGAGCTCCTCCGCGGGCCACTCCACGGGGATCTTGTGACCGATCAGGGTCTCGATGTCCGGCAGGGCAAGGACGAACCCCTCGTCGGCCAAGGTGATGGCCTTCCCCGACGCCCCCGCCCTAGCGGTCCGGCCGATGCGATGAACATAGTCCTCCGGGTCCTGGGGCACGTCGTAGTTGATGACATGCGTCACCCTCTCGACATGGAGACCACGCGAGGCGACGTCGGTCGCCACCAGGATCGGAAGTTCCCCTTCCTTGAACGTCTTCATGACCTTGAGTCGTTTCCGCTGGTCGAGGTCGCCGGTGATGGCCTCGCTCTGGTAGCCATAGAGGGTCAATCGATCAGCGAGCCACTGGGCAGCCCGCTTGGTATTGGTGAAGATGAGAATCCGCTCTCCCCGCTCCCGCTTCAGAAGCCCCAGGAGTAGAGGAAGCTTCTCCTCCCGGGCCACATGGTACAGAACCTCTTCCACCTGGGCAACGGTGAGCTGTTCCGGACTGGCAGAGACCTTGACGGGATTGTTCATGAACTCGTAGGCCAACTCCATCTCCCGATAGCCCAAGGTCGCCGAGAAGAGGAAAGACTGGCGGGCGTGATACGGGGGAAGGCGCCGCAGGATGAACCGGATATCCTTGATGAAGCCCATGTCAAACATCCGGTCCGCCTCGTCGACCACTAACACCTCAACAGCCTTGAGGCTGAACACGCGCTGTTTCAAATAATCGATGAGGCGGCCGGGGGTCCCCACGACGATGTCCACCTTCTGCCGCAGGGCCTCCCGCTGCCTGTGGTAGTCGATCCCCCCGTAGACCGCGAGGATACTCAGGGGGGTAAACTGTCCGAGAAGCCGAGCATCCTCATAAATCTGCACTGTGAGCTCTCTGGTCGGCGCGACGATGATGGCCCTCGGAGTACCCGGCGAGGCCATGCGGGCAGTGCGCAGGAGCCGGGTGAAGCAGCCGATGAGGAAGGCCGCCGTCTTCCCGGTCCCGGTCTGGGCCTGTCCCGCGACATCTTTCCCCTGGAGAATCAGGGGAAGGGTCAGCTCCTGGATGGGAGT
>JBOHQS010000272.1:0-2308 GCA_050732295.1 Methylomirabilales bacterium (SeqCode) | reverse complement strand
GTGTCCCGCCGTGACGTTGACACGTGCCTCCGCGACTGGTTCGCCACGCCTGGCATCCTCCAGAACTACGACTGAGAGTTTACCGCCTGCTGAAGCGCCTTCCCGGGTTTGAATTTGAGGACCTTGCGCGCCGCGATGATAATCTCTGACCCGGTCTGCGGATTCCTCCCTTTTCTGGCCCGCTTCGCCCGCACCTGAAAGGACCCAAATCCTACCAACTGAATCTTTTCACCCTTGCTCATGGCCTCTTTGAGGGCCTCAAAGGTCGCTTCGACCGCCTCCATTGCCTGTTTTTTCGTCAACCCTTTCTCTGCCACGAGCGCTGCCAGGTCTGCCTTGGTCATGCCGCCACCTCCCTTCCTCTTCCCCGCCCTGAGGAGACACCATTCACTTCCCCCGCCAGAGGCTCACGGGAAGACAATTCAGCGTTTCACGATGACGGGTGTGAACCCCTGTTTCTTGAGGGCCTCGAGGGTCTTGAGGGCCTCCGCGCGATCTCCGTATTCGCCGACCCAGACCTGGTGCACCGGGGTGGAGGCAGGCTGGGAGACGATCTTGGCCGTGTGGTTTTTCCTCTCCAGATTGCGAGCGAGGTCGATGGCGTCGTCCAGGCGGAGGGGTGATCCCACCTCGAGACGGAACTTCCCGTTCTCGCCCTGGACCACATTGGAGGGAAACCCGTCCACGTTCAATCGCCGTACGGCCTGCTCCGCCTCCTCACGGCTGTTGAAGTCCCCGCTGTAGACTCGATGGCGGGTGACGCGGGCAGTGGTCTTTTGCACGACCGCACTGTACCCGAGCTTCTTGAGCCGCTCCTGAAGGGAACGGGCATTCTGCTCGACGACCAGGGAGGCGACCTGGACACTGTAGCGTGCCTCTCCCTTCTCCTGCGGCTCCGTCGCCTTGGCCACCGACTTCGGGGCGGGTTTCTCTGCGACCGTCGGGACGGGTGACGGCTGAGGAGCTGCCTTGTCGACCCTCGCTGGCGTTGGGCGTCCGGATGGGACCTCCGGCGATTTCGTCACCCCCGGCACCGCTTCCCTCGGGGTTTCCGCCTTGGATGCCACTCCTGGCTCTCCCTTCTCGGTCTCGGGTGGTTTCAAGGGTATCGGCGGCTTGATCGGTGCCTGACTCACCTGTGGAGGTCTCGCTGGAGTCGGGGGCGGGGGCGGCGGAGCGCTTTTGCCACCAGGGGAAAGAGAAATCGGTAGGGGCAGTGGCACGTCGCCAAAGTACGTCGTGTACACATAGAGCCCCCCGGCGAGAACCACGCCGACAAGACCGATGACGAGCAAACGCCTCGCCTGTGGACTCAAGCTCCCGGTGGATCCCTTGTCTGGGTCTAAGGGTTCGAATGGCCTCTTCAGAAAATTGTATCTTTTCATAGACACTCCTTGAAGAAACCTTGTGCAACCTTGCGTATTATAGTGATGAAAGACTCATGTGTCAAACCTTTTCTTTCGGGGTCTTTTCGCGCTTGCGAGTGTCCGGCGCGACGGAAAACGCCGGGTGCATCGACGGTGTACGGAATGTTTCCTTTAAGGTAATGGCTATAACCCCCAGCGATCACAGCAGATACTGTATCTCCAGGGACAAGCGACCCGTGCGAGAAGTGGACCAGTTGGTTTCTCCGGGTGCGACCGGTCGCAGCGCTTTGCATCTTCGGGTTCGGCCCCTCCTCGATCAAGACCTCCTCGATCTTGCCCACCCGCGCACGATTCTTCTCCAGCGCGATCTCGTCGTGAAGCTGGAGGACGGTTTGAATCCGTTCCGTCTTCGCCTCCCCTGAGACCTGATCGGGATACGTCGCGGCTGGCGTGAGCGGCCGGGCGGAGTACTTGAAGGCGAAAATGCCATCGTACCGCACCTGACGCAGGAGATTCAGGGTTTCCTGAAAATCCTCTTCGCTCTCCCCGGGAAAGCCCACGATCAGATCGGTGCTCAACGCGATGTCCGGCACCGCCTGCCTGAGCGCCTCGACCTTTTCCAGGTACTGCTGCCGGGTATAGAGGCGACGCATGCGCGCCAGGACCCGATCGGACCCGGCCTGCACGGGAAGATGCACATGCTCGCAGACACTCGTGAGAGTGGCCATCGCCTCGATGAGGTCCGGGGTCAGGTCTCTCGGATGCGAGCTCGTGAAACGCACTCGCGTCTCCCTCCCCACCAGGGCATCGATGGCCCGCAGGAGATCGGAGAAGCGCGTGCGGGGTTTGAGATTCTTGCCGTACGCATTGACAGTCTGTCCCAGCAGGGTGATCTCCTTGTAGCCCTGCTTCAGCAGATCCTCGACCTCGGCCAGGATGTC
>JBOHQS010000271.1:0-2321 GCA_050732295.1 Methylomirabilales bacterium (SeqCode) | reverse complement strand
GATCAAGAGGTCTGTGGTCCTGTCCGAGTCGCTGTCCGTCAGGTCGAACCATGTGATCTCGTTTTCGCTCCGGAACCACGTCATCTGACGCTTGGCGTAATGACGCGTCTCCTGTTTTGTCCGCCGCACTGCCTCCTCCCAGCCCTGTTGACTGAGAAGATAGGCAACTATGTGGCGGTAGTTGTGACTGCGAAGCGGCTTGAGGTGTGGAGGATAGCCCGCCTTCAAGAGCCGATCGACCTCCTCTACCAGGCCCGAGGCACCCATCCGATCCACGCGATCGTTGATCCGGTGGTACAGCGCCGTTCGCTCCCGTCGGAGCCCGAGGAGGAGGGTGGAAGGTCGCATCAGCCCCTGGCGGTGGGCCTTCCAGAGTTCTGATACGCGCCTGCCGGTGATCTCGATGATCTCCAGGGCTCGAATGAGGCGGAAGGCGTCCTTCGGATGGATGTTCGCCGCGATGGCAGGATCGAGATGCGTGAGGCGGGCGTGCAACAGGGCCGGCCCGCCCCTCTTCATCTCCTGCGCGAGACGCGTTCGGATGCCTGTGACCTCCCCCGGGCCATTGAAAATCTCTCCGCACAGCGCCCGGAGATAGAGCCCCGAGCCGCCCACCACAAGAGGTATTCGGCCCCGGGCATGAATCTCTTTCAGCACCTGACGGGCCAAGAGAGCATAGTTGATGGCCGTAAAGGGGTCCCAAGGATCCGCCACATCGATGAGGTGATGAGGGATTTCTTTCTGGGCTTCCGGCGTCGGCTTGGCGGTCCCGATGTCCAGATAGCGGTAGACCTGCATGGAATCGAGGGCCACAATCTCTCCTCCCATCGCTTTCGCCAGTTCCACAGCGATAGCCGTCTTCCCGACCGCCGTGGGACCGACCAGGGCGATAAAGGGAGCAGACGGCTCCGGGGAGGCCGTCTTAGACGTGGCCGCCTGGGGAGCCGGGATATCATCTCCGGGACGCATCATCCGGTCACCCGCTACAGCGATCTTGACTCGTTGATCTCGAATGTCAGGGGGATCGTGTAGCCCCAGAGGCCGATCGACTGTTGCCACCTGACTCTCGCTGAGACCTTACCGGGCCGCGCCTCCACGGCGACCTCGCGTTCGGAGAGTGGCAGTTGCAACTCCCGGGCCTTTGCGAGGATCCGTTGTTCTCCTTCCTCCACGCGGTGGGGGCCGAGGCTGACGTCCTGGACCACCAGGCGGACCGTGTCGGCAAGCGCCAGATAATCTGCATACGCGGAGAGCGCCTGGATGCCTAGGGTGGCCGCGAGAGCCAGGAGGAGCAGGAGGAGCAGGCCGCCGATCTTGACTCTCCCCTTCATCGCGTGGCTGGAGAGATACCTGAAGTCAGCCGGGGGCCGGCCCGGTTCTTTCCCGTCGGTTCTGAGGAGCCGAATGACTTCTACCATTACCATGGCGAAAAAATGGATGTCAAGCCAGCCTCTTGCGAGATCGGTCAAGGGCACGACAAACGAAAATGCCTCCGGACATCCGGAGGCATAGGTCGGCCAGGAGGACACACCAGGCGCGAGGGATTACCGTGGCCCTCCTTTGATCCAGCTCATCATGGCGCGTAGCTCTTTCCCTACGACCTCAATCGGATGCTCGGCATCCTTCTTCCGGAGCGCCAGAAAACTGGGCCGGCCCGCTTGATTCTCCAGCATCCATTCCCGGGCGAAGGTCCCATCCTGGACCTCCTTCAGGATCTTCTTCATCTCGGCCCGCACCGCGTCGGTGATGATGCGGGGGCCTCGGGTGTAATCCCCATACTCGGCCGTGTCGCTGATCGAGTACCGCATATAGGCCAGGCCGCCCTGGTACATGAGATCCACAATGAGCTTCACCTCGTGGAGACATTCAAAATAGGCGACCTCCGGTTGGTACCCTGCCTCGATCAGCGTCTCATACCCGGCTTTGATCAGAGCCGACAGACCGCCGCACAGCACGGTCTGTTCCCCGAACAGGTCGGTCTCTGTCTCTTCCCGAAAAGTGGTCTCGAGTACTCCGGCCCGGGTGCATCCGATACCCTTCGCATAGGCCAGGGCCGTCTCCATCGCCTTCCCCGATCGGTCCTGATGGATGGCCACGAGGGCCGGGACCCCCGACCCCTCCGTATAGATCTGGCGCATGACGTGACCCGGGGCCTTTGGGGCCACCATGGAGACATCCACGTCCTTGGGGGGCAGGACCTGGTGGAAATGGATGTTGAAGCCGTGGGCAAACATCAACGTCTTTCCGGGGGTGAGTCCCTGCTGGATCGACTCCGCATAGACCTGCCGCTGGTGCTGGTCGGGGATGAGGATCATCACCAT
>JBOHQS010000270.1:0-2322 GCA_050732295.1 Methylomirabilales bacterium (SeqCode) | reverse complement strand
CGTCGAAGGCGGGATTCGACGCCGGGAAACCCTCGGGAGCAATCGGAACCCCTGCGATGGAGGTGATCTCCTCGGGAGCCCGCTCTTCAATAGGAATGTGATCGCCGGTGGCCAAGGCGAGATCCACAGTGGAAAAGGGGGCCGCGACGTAGAACGGCACCTGATGGTACCGGCAGAGGATCGCCAGCGTGTACGTCCCGATCTTGTTCGCCACATCCCCGTTCATGGCGACCCGATCGGCCCCCACGATCACCGCCTGCACCTGGCCGCGCCGCATGAAATCGCCGGCCATGCTGTCGGTGATGAGGCGGGAGGGGATTCCCAGTCGGATGAGCTCCCAGGTGGTCAGCCGGGCCCCCTGGAGGACCGGCCGCGTTTCATCGACGAGGACCTGAATCCGCTTCCCCCGTTCCCAGGCGGCGCGGATGACTCCGAGCGCCGTCCCGTAGCCGACCGTGGCCAGCGCGCCGGTGTTGCAGTGGGTGAGAATGGTGTCGCCGTCCTTGATGAGCTGCTGGCCGTGCGCCCCCATCGCGCGGTTACAGGCGAGATCCTCCTGATGCATCATGATGGCTTCCTCGACCAGACACCGTTTCAGGGCGGGCAGAGAGAGGTCACGGTGCTTCTCGGCCACGGTCAGGATCCGCTCCAACCCCCAGAAGAGGTTTCTCGCCGTCGGCCGGGTCCGGGCCAGCATAGCAGCAACCTCTTTGAGGTCGCGGAGGAAATAAGCGACATCGGTCGCTTGGAGTCTCTGAGCGCCCAGGGCCAGTCCCATCGCTGCGGCCACCCCAAGCGCCGGGGCCCCTCGGATGCGGAGATTTCTGATTGCCTCCGCCACTGCTTCTGCGTCCCGGCACTCCACGTAGACCTCTTCGCGGGGGAGGCGGGTCTGGTCGAGGAGCCGGACTCCCCCCTCGGGCAGCCACGTGAGCGTCTGAATCTCTTGGATCACGTCTTCCCCTTTCGAACCATACAGTAGCAGTCCTCCCTTCACTGTCAACGGAAATATGCCTTCGTCTCAGGGGTGCCTCGAAAGGCCTTCCCCACCTCCGTTCGGGTGCAGTTTTTCCGGTCACTCGGTGGGGTCTTCGTGATCCATCCAGTCCTCTGTCTGCAAAATGCATTGATTCCAAAGGCACATCATCCTGGCACGGTCCTTGCCACAGAAGACGACGAACCTTTATGTGGCCTCAAGCGTAAACAAGTTAGGAGGAAGGAAGGCATGGAAGGTTTGTACTATAAGGTGATCTGGGGCATTCTGCTCTTCCCGTGGTCCCTCGTGGGCCTGATGGTCCTGGGGGCCCTGCGGCAGCAGCGGCGGAAGGCCCACTCGCGCGTCCAGAGCCTCCCGTAGAGATGCAAAAACCCCCAGGGGGCGTCCTGGGGGTTTTTGCCGAAAAGGATCCGGTCGGCAGAGCGGTATTCGCGTCGATTAATACATGTCACCCATCCCGCCGCCGGGGCCGGGCATCGGCGCCTTGTCCTTCTTCTCCGGCATCTCAGTGACGACGGCTTCCATCGTCACCATCAACCCCGCAATGCTCGAGGCGTTCTGTAGGGCAATCCTGGTGACCTTGGTGGGGTCGATGATCCCCGCCTCGATAAGATCCTCGTACTGCTCGGTCTCCGCATTGAAGCCGTAGGCGCCGCTCTTTTCGAGAACCTTCTGGACGACAATGGAGCCTTCGGCCCCGGCGTTCTCGGCAATCTGTCGGATCGGCTCCTCGAGGGCGCGCCGGATGATGTCGACGCCAACCTTCTCGTCCCCGTGCAGCTTGAGGGCATCCAAGGCCTTCCGGGCTCTGAGATAGGCCACGCCCCCACCGGCGACGATCCCTTCCTCGACCGCCGCGCGTGTGGCATTCAGGGCATCCTCGACCCGAGCCTTCCTCTCTTTCATTTCGACCTCGGTCGCCGCACCCACCTTGATGACGGCCACGCCGCCGGCCAGCTTGGCCAACCGCTCTTGGAGCTTCTCGCGGTCGTAGTCCGAGGTGGTATCCTCGATCTGGGTCCGGAGCTGCTTGATGCGCCCCTCGATGGTCTTGGGGTCGCCCGCCCCCTCGATGATGGTGGTGTTCTCCTTGTCGATGATCACCTTCTTGCAACGCCCGAGATCCTCCAGACGGATGTTCTCCAGCTTGATTCCGAGCTCCTCGGCGATCAACTCGCCGCGGGTCAGGACGGCGATGTCTTTGAGCATCTCCTTTCGGCGCTCGCCAAACCCCGGGGCCTTGACCGCCGAGGCGCTCAACGTCCCCCGCAGCTTATTCACCACCAACGTTGCCAGGGCCTCCCCCTCGACGTCCTCGGCGATGA
>JBOHQS010000269.1:0-2333 GCA_050732295.1 Methylomirabilales bacterium (SeqCode) | reverse complement strand
ACTGAAGAACTTCAACAGCAAGAAACTGGGCACCGGCTTTGGCGGCACCTCGCAGGTCGGCGTCAAGTTGGAAGAACTGTTGACGCGTGAGGCCCATCTGTAATCACTATCCGTTACCGGGTCAGAAGGGCGCCATGGGCGCCCTTCTTTTTTTGCGGTAAACCCCGATAAATTTTCTGTCATAAAACTGTCATAAATGCCGCCTACCATGGCAGCTTCGTCACATTTCATGACGCTCCCGAGAGATCCCTGTCCGTGAGCCCACAGCCGTCCCGTTTCGCCTATCAGGCCAGGCGCCACCTGCCGCAACGCATCGTCCAGTGCATCCTGTTTCTGGCGGCGTTCTCGGCCGTGGCCACCACCATTGCCATTGCGGTCATGCTGGTCTACGAATCCCTGGGGTTTTTTAAGCATGTCTCGATTGTCGACTTCCTGACCGATACCGAATGGACCCCGCTGTTCTCCATCAAGCACTTCGGCGTGCTGCCGCTGGTGGCCGGCACCCTGGTGACGGCGGCGGTGGCGCTGGCTGTCGCCGTGCCGCTCGGCACCATCACCGCCATCTACCTGAGCGAGTTCGCGCCCCACAAAGTGCGTGAAACCGTCAAGCCCTTCCTCGAACTATTGGAGGGCGTGCCAACCGTGGTGTACGGCTACTTTGCGCTGCTGTTCGTCACACCGCTGCTGCAGACCTTCATCCCCGGCCTGCCCGGATTCAACATGCTCGGCGCCGGCATCGTCATGGGCATTATGATTATCCCGTACGTGAGTTCGGTGAGCGAGGACGCCATGCGTGCCGTGCCGATGCACATCCGCGAGGGCTCCTATGCTATGGGCGCTACGCGCTTCCAGACCGCAATCCGCGTGGTCACGCCGGCCGCCACCTCCGGAATCGTGGCCGCCTACATCCTCGGCATCTCGCGCGCCATCGGCGAGACCATGGTGGTGGCGGTGGCAGCCGGCACCCAGCCGAACCTGACCCTGAACCCGCTGGAAGGCGCCGCCACCATCACCGCCTATATCGTGCAGGTGAGCCTCGGCGACCTGCCGCACGGCAGCTTCGAGTACCAGAGCATCTTCGCGGTCGGCCTGGTGTTGCTGATGATGACACTGCTGTTCAACGTGATCGGCCACTTGCTGCGCCGGCGCTTCCGCGAGGTGTACTGATGTCCGACCTGTCCGATCCCAAGATCGAAGCAATCCGCGCCCTCATCGGCCGGCACAAGCGCTGGGACCAGGTCTTCGCCATCATCGGTCTGCTGGCGATGATGATCGGCGTGGTCACGCTGATTGCGCTGTTCATCGATCTCCTCCTCGACGGTTCGTCGCGGCTGACGTGGCAGTTCTTCACCTCCTTCCCCTCGCGTCATCCGCTGGAGGCCGGCATCCTATCGTCCTGGGTCGGCACCATCCTGGTCATGCTGGTCACGGCCCTGGCCGGGGTGCCGCTCGGCGTCGCCGCCGGCATCTACCTCGAGGAATACGCGCCGCGCAACTGGATGACCGACCTCATCGAGATCAACGTCACCAACCTGGCCGGCGTGCCGTCCATCATCTACGGCCTGCTGGCGCTGGGGCTGTTCGTGTACCAGTTCGACCTCGGCGAGAGCATCCTGGCGGCCGGGCTGACGCTCGGCCTGCTGATCCTGCCGGTGGTGATCGTGGCGACGCGCGAGGCGATCCGCGCGATTCCCGCTTCGATGCGCGAGGCGGCCTACGCCCTCGGCGCCACCAAATGGCAAACGGTATCGCAGCATGTCCTGCCCTACTCCACCGCCGGCATCATGACCGGGGTGATCATCGGCATGGCGCGCGCCATCGGCGAGACTGCGCCGATCATCACCATCGGCGCGCTCACCTTCATCGCTTTCCTGCCGCCGTCGCCGGTGACGAGTCAGTTCCCGTTCCTGTCGTTCGACTGGCTGATGGCGCCGTTCACGGTGCTGCCGATCCAGATGTTCAGCTGGGTATCGCGGCCGCAGGTCGCGTTCCAGGACAACGCCGCCGCGGCCGGCGTGGTGATCATCGTAATGACGCTGGCGATGAACGCCGTGGCCATCGTCATCCGCTACCGCTTCCGCAAGCGCATCAAATGGTAGACCTGGTAGATCAGGGGGAACTCATGAAGCCCGAAACCCGGCCGGTCCGGCCCGCCGTTCCCGCATACAATTTCCATAATGAAAACCGGGGAGGTGTGGCAGAATCAGAGGCCATGACACCGGCAGCGATCGAATCGCCCATCAAGGCCCAAGCGAGAAACCTGAACTTTTACTACGGCGGCACCGTCCAGGCGCTCAAGAACATCAACCTCGATCTGGCCGAGAAGCACATCA
>JBOHQS010000268.1:0-2334 GCA_050732295.1 Methylomirabilales bacterium (SeqCode) | reverse complement strand
AGCCAAGGGGATGCCCACGAACCTGGAGGGTCTGGCGGCGGCTGCCAGGGCGGCTGACGAGCCACTCCAGCGAGTTGACTTCATCCGGCAGTTCGCGGATAGGACAGCGAGAGCCAAGGCAGACGAGTTCACCAACGCCATCCGCCCCGTCATCGCCTACTCCCAGCGTGGAAAGGTCTCCTCCGCCCTGGATGAGATCGTCAACAAGACTACTTCAGGCCCTGGCACCGTCACGATCACGAAGGAGCTGGCAGAGATGATGGGCGTCGGTAGGCACCTTGAAGGCAAGGCGATCCCCGAGCCGCTCGTCGGCCTGCTGGAGTCAGTGGAAAAGGGCACGCGCACCTTCAACCCGCAGGCTGTCCTTGGCTCCAAGAAGGCCAAGGTCCAGCTCGGCGCCTGGAAGAAGTCGGTCTCCCTCATCAAGGGCGGCTGGGTCAGGAACAACCCGGCGACGACCATCTTCAACGGCATCAGCAACATCACCGTAGCCGAAGAGGCGGCGAAGATGCACGGGGCGCTCGGCGGCGAGGTGTCCTATGTCCTCCCCAGGGCGATGGCGGATTGGTATGAACTGCGGAAGACTGGCCGGGCGCACCCCGACATCCTGGAGGCGCGCCAGCTCACCGAGTCCTTCTCCAAGACCTTCGCCGGGGACAAGGTGAGCTGGGGAGGACTCATCGGGAAGGTGCCGGGGATGAAGGCCCTCGGGGCACTGGTGGATAGCCCCGGCCAGTTGTTCGAGATCAACGAGCTGGGCACGAAGCTCGCCCTCTACCGTGTCTTGAAGAAGAGGCTCGGCCCGGTGCAGGCGGCGAAGGTCGTCGAGGACGTGCTGTTCAACTACAACGACGTGGCCCCGTGGCTGAAGGCGATGGACGTGCTGGGCCTTTGGGTCTTTAACACCTTCACGACCAGGGCGACGGCCCTCGTGCTACGGACGGCGGCCACCCGGCCCGACGTGATCGCGAAGTATCTCCGGGTGCAGCCCGCCCGGATGGAGGCCACGCCTGGAAGCGAGGAGCGGTTCGCGGACCTCCCGGCCTACGCGAGGACGCCCTTCACGATCCCGGTTGGCGAGGAGTTCACGACGGCCTTCGGGAAGGCGACCCCCTTCGGCCTCCCGATCACGGCGGCGGAGACGGCGGTCCAGTCTATGAGCGGGGCGATGTCCCCGATGAACGCCCTGCTGTCCCTCGTGCCGACCGGGGAGGAGGCCCTCGGGGCCGGTATCCCTGGCGCGCTCATCGGTCCCGCCCTGAACCGGAACCTCCTCACGGGTGGAGAAATCGCCCCGCCGGGAACGCCGCCTGATGTGGGGCTGTCGTTGCGGCTACGGGCTGTGGCACAAGGGCTACTGCCTTCGCTCACCCCCGGTGGAGGCCCGATCCCCCAAGGCCGTGGGTTCGAGCGCATCTCGGCGGCGTTCGGTGGGGCAGCACCGATGGAGGGCCGCGGCTCCGAGCCGCAGGAGATGGATCGGGCGGCTGTTCAGGCGCTCCTCGGGGTGCCGATAATCACGGGCGAGACCCCGGAGGCCAGGCAGTCACGGCTCCTCGGGGAGCCCCGGACCCAGGTGGCTGAAGCGCGGGCAATCATCCACGAGGCGTTGGCACTGGCGGATCAGGGGCAGAACCCCTACGCCGGGCGGTTCGCCCAGGAGACGAGCCTGTTGAGGCTGTCGCAGGAGCTGCGGGATACCCGGTCACGCTTGAGGACACTCGTCATCTCGGTGGGGCGGATGACCCCCGACCGGGCGAACCGGATACGAGCCCATACTCTATATCTCCGTGCGATCCAAGACAGGGGAAGAGAGCTGGGGGGGCAGTAAGGAGAGCACGATGGCGCACAATACCAACAACACGGGCAGCCCGGTGGAGTCAACCGAGTCGTGTCGCCTGGAGCTGGTGAAGCTCATCATCACGGGCTGCATCTCGGTCATCGTCCTGGTGGGCGGCGGGGTGCTGGCGGCGACCAACCCCGAGGTGAGGGGCGAGGTGGGCGTCTTCGTCGGGATGACGGTCGGCTTCTGGTTCGGAAAGAAGAACGGGGGGAACGGCAACGGCTCCCGGTAGAAGCCGTTGCCGTAGAGGTCACGCGAAGTCGTCAGGCTGGTCCCCCTCGAATCCCTACTCCCTCCAGAGGAGCCAGGCCGAGACCACGGTAAGGCCCAACACGACGCCGATGGTGATGTCGATGATCATCTGCAAGCTCATCGGTTAGTCCCCCAGCCATAGATGCCAGGTAAGCGCGATGACAACCAACACCCCGAAGAAGACAACGGTCATCAGGATCATCTCGTCCATCGGGCCTCCTCTCCGATAGGTAAGGGGA
>JBOHQS010000267.1:0-2361 GCA_050732295.1 Methylomirabilales bacterium (SeqCode) | reverse complement strand
CAGCACTGAACAGGAAACCCTTACGCCCTCCAGGATGGCCAGTATCGAGGGGGAGGTTCGGACAGCCGAGGACCCCGAGGACCACCTCGCCGTCCTCGATCAGCGCCAGCGCGACGGCATACTGGTCCCCGCGCAGAAATCCGGTCGTGCCGTCGATGGGGTCGAGCGCCCAGTAACGGCCGGCGCGTCCTCCCGCCCACGTCCCCCGGTCGATGGCAGAGAGCACCGCATCGTCGGCCATGCCAGGAACAACGTCACGGACGTGGCGACAAGCGCTGGCTTTGAGAGCCGCGCCCGCGGAGGTCCGGAGGAAAGCGGCGTCCTCTTCGGCCATGATGGGATCGTCCGGAAAGGCGTCGAGCAACGCCAGGTTGACAACAGCCTGGGCACCGAAATCGGCTACCGTGACCGGGGACCGGTCCGCCTTCGCTATCGTCCCCTGCGAGACGAGGGATGCCCGCACCGCTTGACAGAGACGGCACGCCTTGCGGACGGCCTCCACCGCCACCCGCCGCTCAACCCGATACCCCACCGAAGGCACCTACTCGATGACCCCGAGGCGACCATTGTGGCTGCCCATGTACCAGAGCCGCCCCTGGGCATCGACGACCATCTTGCGGATGCCAACGTCACCCGAGGGCAATGGGAACACCCGGATCTGCTCCGTCTTGGGGTCCAGCCGCACCACGGTGTTGGCGTGAATCTCGTTGGCCCAGACCATGCCCGCCCCGTCTACCGTCACCGCATACGGCCCCCCGTTGCGCCCCGCGGGCAGCGAGTACTCCTTGAGCACGCGGCCCGTCCGGGGGTCCACACGAATCAGCGTCCCCTTGCCGTAGAGCGTGACCCACAGGGACCCGTCCGGAGCCGTCGCCATTCGACGCGGCTGCGAGTCCGGGTCCAGCGCCAGTTCGGTAATCGCGCCCGTCTTTGGGTCGAGCTTCCCCAGCTTTCCGGCGCCCATCTGGCAGAACCAGACATTCCCCACCTGATCAAGCGCGATGCCATACGGACGACCAGCGGTCGGATACTCGCTGATCTTTCCTGTGCGGGTGTCCAGTCGCCCGATGCGGTTTCCGCGCTGCACCGTGAACCAGATAATACCTTGCCCATCAATGACGAGCGTGTGGGGATCGCCTCCCGACGGCGCCTTGTATTCCACCACCTTGCCGGTGGCCGGATCCAGGCGGCCGATGGTACCGTTACCGTTTCCCGTGTACCAAATCTGACCGCTCTCGTCGACGAGGAGGCCGTGGGGTTGCGCGCCCTCCGGCAGCTCCCACTCGATGAAGGTTTTCGAGCGGGGGTCGAATCGCGCAATCTTGTTCCCGGACATGACGGCGATGTAGATGTTGCCATCGCCCCCGGGCGCGGGGTCACGCGCGAAGCGGGGTGTGGGCACCGGCCATTCCGAGATCTTGCCCTCGGTGGAGGTTTTCGCTCCCGGAGTGATCCCGTAGTTCGACCCCCCGGCCCATGCGGCCTGACTCATGATGAGGACGAGCGTAACGACGAGAGCGTTCCTGTTATATCCCATGGTGATGACCTCCTTCATGTTACCAGCCAGTAGCCTGTTTTTCAACGAGACACAGAGGGAATCGGTCTGCATGTTGTCTATTCAGGCGCCCTGACGTTTCCGGATTCTTGGTCCGAGAGGAGGGCCAGCGTCCCGAGCAGTGCCGAGGCGAGGATCGTCAGCACAGCCATCAGTGTGATCATCCCGGCCAGGAATCGCTCCCACTCGAGGAGGCCAAGTCTTCCCAAGAGATAGTTCCAATCATGAATGACGTGCTCGCCTCCTAAGAGGGGCAGTGCCAGTTGCCGCGCGTCGCCGACATAGATCGCTACATTGACCATGCTCTGGCCCATCCACAAGCCGCACAGGGCCACCCCGAAATGGTCACCCCGCCGGAGAAGGGCCACGCCGCAGACCACGGGAATCAGGACCTGCATCAGGCTACCCCCCAAGATCCCGATGAATTCGCCTCCGAGGCCGAAGATGACGTGGCCCGCCTCGTGAAAGACCAAATTGACATTATCGAGAAGCCATGCGTTGAATCGCCCCGCGGCGATCCCCAACGCCCCCGCTGCCAGAACCCACAGGATACCCGCCTTCACCCGGCGTGCCATGACCTTAGCGATCTCCAGCACAGGGAAGGCCAAGTCGGGCGAGGAGATCTTCCACATGCGAGCGAATCGATTGGAAACTCTTCTGGTAGGCGTCAGTGCCCTGTCCGTACGGATCGTCAATCTCCCATGAGACAAGCTTCTTTGGCGCGACCCCACAGCGTTCTTTCAAGTGCCGATACACGTACGGGTCCAACGACACGACATAGTCGTAGTCTTCGAAACATACATCCA
>JBOHQS010000266.1:0-2412 GCA_050732295.1 Methylomirabilales bacterium (SeqCode) | reverse complement strand
ATGTAGGCAAGCGCGTCATCGATCTCTCGCGGGCAGCGGCAGGACGTCTGGGCATGGTGGACGAGGGCACCGTGAGCGTAAAGATCGAGGCCGACGTGGCACCGAAGACTAAAACAGGTACGGTTCCGAGGTCGAAGGCCGGGGGCCAGGCGCGCGACTCATGACCGGCGGGCACTGGAGTGCTCGAAAAAGTTCGTATGACTTTAGCCGATTGAAACGGTCTTTGCGGCCTTTTTGAGAGGTTCCGGGTGGTCGGTGGGGGTGGGTTTGGCTGTGAGGGTCGTTTGGGCCAACGTGAGCACATGCTCGACGGGGTTGAGTCCCTGGAGCTCAGCGGTACGAAACAGGCTCATCAGGATGGCGTGGGCCTTGGCGCCGTCCTCGGAGCGGTTCTGTTGACTGATCTTGCGGGTGAGGACAGCGGGGCGCATCTGTTGTTCGGCGTGGTTGTTGTAGGGGCTGACCTCGGCGTGGTCGAGGAAGGTGAGCATGTCCTGGCGATGGCGCCGAAGGCGTTTGATGAGTCGCTTGGCATCGGCGTCGGCGAAGACGGTCTCGATGATCTCATCGAGGCGTGTATGCAGTTTCGCTTTGCGGCGGGCATAGGTCTCCGGGTCCAGTGGATGGCGCCGCTCCCCGAGCCTTACGGCGTCTTTGAGGAGACGGGCGAGCGTCCTTCGGAAGCGCTGCCACTCTGTGGAGGGGTTGCGCTTGTCGACTTTGATGAGCTCGGTGAAGAGATGGAAGAAGCATTTCTGTTTGGCCAGCGCCTCAATCGCGTTGTAGGCACCCCAGAAATCGGTGATGAGGATGCCGGGGAAGAGGAGGCCGAGTACCTGTTGGACGACGGCGGCACCGCGGTGGCGATCGATGAGGTAGTAGCAATGCTGTCGGGTGGCGAACGCCCAAAGCCAAAAGGTGACGCCGTTGATCCGCCAACCGGTCTCATCGGCGTGCAGGACGGCGCTGTGACGGATAGTTTGGCCGATGGCTTCATACTGGGCTTGGAGAAGCCCGGCGAGGTTCTTCCAGGCGAGCGTCAAACCCCCGGGGCTGACCGCAAAGCCGAGCGCCACCCCTGCGTTCTTCACGCAATTCCCAACGCTCATGCCGATGCAGTAGTGCAGCCAAGCGGTATAGACGATGAAGCGCAGGCCGAGCGTCGCCCCCGGCAGCGCCGCGCTCACCTTGGGGGTGACGATCTTCTTGCAGCGGCGACACCAATGACCGTGTACGGTGTGCTCGGTGATCTCGGGGCTCACGGTGGGGATGTCTTCGATGAGCCGACGATGGGTGCGAACAGGCGCCCCCACCGCTTCACCACACTCGGGGCAGCACGTGAGCCCCTGTTCGCACCGCGTATCGATACGGGCCGGGGCGCGCCGCCACGCACCGGCATGCCCTTTCTTGCGGCCCGGGCGCTTGCGCGACCTCCGGGCCCGGGGCTTCAAGTACACCGGCGTCATCCCCGAGGGCGTGGTGGGCGTCACGGGTCCCTCTGCGGAGGGACCCTTTGTCTGTAACCGCTCCCACTGCTCGGCCTTCTCCCAAAGCACGAGGAGCGCTGCTTCTGCTTGCGCCCGCGGCAGATCCAGGATGGCAAGCGCCTCCTCGCGGGTCATGGCGCGGTGAGGGTTTCTCGATAGTGCCGATGCAGCGGATAGAGATAGAGCGCCTTCACCACCCCGTGCCGATGGTAGGCATTGCCCCGCTTGGCATGCCCTTGCGTAGTGCCGAGGTAGTGCCAATTGGCCGCGCGGTAACAGGTGCCTTGGAAACGGCCGAGATCGACGAAGGTCTCGGCCAACACCACCGCATGGCCATAGCGCGTCTGCCAAGCGGCGCTCAACCCCCGCACGCTCATCGCGAGGACCTTCGAGGCCAGGTGCTCCACCCGCACCCACGGCAGGATGAGAAAGCGCACGTTGTTAGTCAGAAGGTGCAGCCGCGCGCGCTTTTGCGCCACACTCCAGCCGATCCACCGCTCCCGTGGCGCGCTCTTCCAGGCGGCACTCGCCCACCCCAAGCACCCCACCACTTGCGCCTCGATGAACACCAACTCCTTGAGGTGTTCCCCCACCAGCTGGGGACGCCCCAGATAGTGGTAGTGATGCACCAGGTAGTCCCAGAGATAGCGCTCCGGGCCAGAGGCCTCCACGATCCGGGGCGGGGGGTGATCCCCCACTCGGCCGCTCAGGGGACTTTCAGCGTAGCGCGGGATCCGATCGAACCGTGGTTCGGCCCGGTTGTTCTTGACCGCCTTTCGGGGGGGCAGCGTGACGTGACCGGCCTCTTCCAAGCGCAGCAAGAGATCCCGTGCCGCAAACCCCTTGTAGGCGCCATTCGGCTGCCGCCACGCCCAGTGCTCACACAGCACCTGCGCGATGAAGCTCCGGCCCCCCGCGTAGTGCG
>JBOHQS010000265.1:0-2413 GCA_050732295.1 Methylomirabilales bacterium (SeqCode) | reverse complement strand
GGTGGCCGAAGGGTTCATCTCCTATCTCGGAGAGTTCGACACCCACTGGGAGTATATGCTCTCGAAGGCGATCGGGGTGACGATTCAGAACCCAGGCCTCGGCGGGGCTCCCCTCTTTGATCTGGCGGGGCGTGTGGTCGGCATCGCCGCGTTCAACGTCTCCGAGGTGGCGCGCGCGACGATCGCGATTCCGGTGGAGCTGTATCAGCTCAACCGGACGGAGCTCTTGGAATTCGGTCAGGTCGTGAGCCGGCCGGTGCGGGCGTGGATCGGGGCGCATCTGCAACCGACGGACCGCGGGGTGATGGTGGCGGGGTTGGTCCCCGGAGGGCCGGCAGAGGCGGCGGGGATCCGGGAGGGGGACATCATCATCGCCGTGGACTTCTGCTCGGTCGAGACCCGGCGCGACTTGTACGAGGAGCTGTGGAAGAAACGGGCCCACGACAAAGTGGTCCTCAAGATCCTTCGAGAAGAGCAGGTCATCGTCATTGAGGTGGTCAGCGGGAGCCGCGAGGATTTCTATAAGTAAGAGGGCGCACGGCTCAGTGTGTCGGACGGGAGAGCGATGGGGCGTGCGTTAGATTTTCTCGCCTTTGGGGCGCATCCCGATGATGCCGAGATCGGGGCCGGGGCCTTCCTCCTCAAGATGAAGGCGCGCGGGCATCGGACGGGGATCGTCAGTCTCACCGAAGGGGATATGGGGGCGGGGACCCGGAAGCTCCGGAGGGGGGAGGCGGCGGCGGCGGCCAGAATCCTTGAGCTGGATGTCTTCGAGATCCTTCACCTGGGGGATACCCGCCTCGAGGATAATCTGAGGAACCGGAGGCAGGTGGCCTCCCTCATCCGCAAGTATCGTCCCAGGATCGTGCTGGCACCCCACTACGGTGTGGAGCCGGGGCGAGGACGCGGGCACGCCGACCACATTGCGGCCGGCCACCTGGTGACCCACGCCGCCAACTTCGCCCACCTGGAGAAGTTTCCCGCAGGGGGGCGGCCCCACGCGGTGCAAAAGATCCTGTACTATTTTATGATCCCCTTTGAGCGTCCCTCCTTCATCGTCCCCGTGGACGAGGAGCTGCCGCGGGCGCTTCAGGCCGTGAGCGCCCACAGGTCCCAGTTCGGCCGGCCGGGGTACCGGTCGGTTCCTGGCCGCCTCGAGGCGGTGGCCCGCTATTTCGGTCTCCTCGCCGGGTGCACCTACGGCCAGGCCTTCTACACTCAGGAGATCTTTCGGATCGACGATCCCTTGCTCCTCTTCCACAGGCCAGACCATGGGGAGGAATAGAACGAACCGATCGCCGATGACCGACGACCGATGACTGATAAGGGACAGAAATGAGCCGTAAGACTAGGATGATTCGAGATAAACAGAGCCGGCTCGGGAAGGCATCCTTCGTCGGCGGAAAATTCCACGGGGTGCTGAATCTGGTGCAGCAGCACCCTCGGCCCCTCGCTCCGGGGCTTCCCTCGCCGGCTCGCGAGGGTCGGAGATCAGGTGTTTGGTCTCAGACGGTCATAGGTCGTCGGTGAACGGATCTAGCGGTGGAGAAAGAAGGCAACGGCCACCCTGCCCGCCATCACGACGAACCCCACGAGAAGAAGGGGGCGGGCCAGGAGGCGCGGAAGGATGAGGATGAGGGCGATCCCGATGAGGGCGGTCACCTTGAAGAAAGGATCTCGCCACCAGAAGAGGCCCAGGGCGTAGTCGTGAGATGAGAGGGGGGCGAGAGGACGGAGGGGGTAGCTGGGCAGCGCATCGAGCGCCAGGTGGATGAGTCCTCCGACGAAGGCGTAGAGCACCAGGACAAAGAGGGAGCGCTTTTTCGAAGACACGGTGATGAGCCCCGCCGTCACCACTGACAGGAGGGTCACTCCACCCAGGGTATGGGTGAGCGTCCGGTGCTGCTCGAAGTAGAAGCGGGGATCGACCAGGTAGAAGATGGCGTCGATGTCAGGGGCCATGGACCCAAGGAAAACCGCGGCCGAGATCTCCTTCATTCCCAGCTTTCCCTTGGCGAGTCCCAGGGCGGCGAAGGCTCCAACCGCGGCATGCGTGGTAACATCCATGGGCGCTCTCCTAGCACATTCCAGCCCTTGTACCAGGGGCAATGGTTGACGGTCAAGTAGACGTTTCGGCGATGCTCCGCTCGGCGTGACGCACACTTTCATGATGGAAGAGCAGCGCATCGGGCGCCTCGGGTCGACGGCAATTATCCGGTGGGCGTCGCGCGGGTTGCCTCCGGGACTCCAGGCGCTCATCCTTCCGGAGGACACGTACCTTCTCCTGCAGACGGTCACCCAGGAATTAGACCCGAAGCTCACCCCCCTTGACCTCTGGGCCGCTCTGGAGCGGGCCATGCGCGCAGAGAAGCGTCCGCTGGGCTCGGTCATCATCGAGGATGGGAAGCCTCGG
>JBOHQS010000264.1:0-2475 GCA_050732295.1 Methylomirabilales bacterium (SeqCode) | reverse complement strand
CCTCAGCGACAAAATCAGACGAACACCGATCGATGGCGATGGCCAAGACCTCCTTGGCCTTGCGGTCCG
This sequence comes from Methylomirabilales bacterium (SeqCode), assembly GCA_050732295.1. GTDB lineage: Bacteria > Methylomirabilota > Methylomirabilia > Methylomirabilales > CSP1-5 > CSP1-5. The sequence continues at coordinate 2,406 of JBOHQS010000264.1, read as the reverse complement.
CCGTCTCCTTCGCCTCATCCTCGATGCGCCTGACGAGGGCCATCGCCTCCAGGCGGGCTTCGCTCTCCATGTGCCGCATCAACACCCTCTTGGCTTCCTCCGCGGTCAGCCCCGAAATGCGTTCGAGGTTCTGCCGCTCCTCTGCCAAGAGCGCCTGGATCTTGTTTTCGCTCTCTCGAAGCTGTTCATCCCGACGAGTAAAATCCGCCTCCCTACCGCTGATCTGTTGGTCCCGACGATCCAAATGATCCAGTTTGCGCTCTAACGACTCCTCCCGCTGGAGGAGACGCCGCTCCAGACCCTGGAGGGCGTCGCGACGCTCTCGGGCCTCCTTTTCCAGCTCCGCCTTGGCCCGGAAGATCATATCCTTGACCTCGAGCTCCGCCTCCTTCCGCTTGCGCTCGCCCTCTTTCTCGGCATCCGCGACGATCGTCCGGGTCCGCGCTTCGGCCTCGGCGGTGCGGCGGCGCGCCAGAACCTTCGGGGCCATGAAGCCCAGGGCGAGGGAGAGGACTGCAACACCGACCACGATCAACCAGCCCATCCCCGTGATCTCCACGGTTCCATCACCTCCTCAGGAGTCTCGCTGTGAACCCCCTCTTCCCTTTCCCGCTTCGATCATCCGGCTCTCCGTGACGACACAATCGACCGGAACATCGCGGGTCTCCACGGGAAGATGATCCACCACCTGAAAATCAAATGCCAGACCGATCTTGAGGGCTTTCGGGCCGATGCAGGCTAACGTCCTGTCGTAGTGCCCGCCGCCTCGACCTAGCCGATTGCCCTCGAGGTCGAAGGCCAACCCCGGGACCAGCGCAACCTCTACCGCCCCCGAGGGGACACCCCGACCCCTGTCGCTTCTTGGCTCGAGGAGTCCGCGGTACCCCGGGGCGAGATCTTCGAGGCAATCCACCTCCGCCAGGATCATCGCCTCTCCCTCAACCCGGGGCAGGATGACCTTTCGCCCCTCCTCGATCCATCGCTCAAGTAAGGGCAGGGTCTCCACCTCACCCCCACCCGCCGCATAGAAGAGCACACGCCGCGCACGCCAAAACGCCTCAAGCCTCCAGAGCCGCTCCGCAATCCGACGACTCCGCTCCTCGCGATCGGCCGGGGCCAAGCCTTCCCTCAGCCGACGCATCTCTGTGCGCACAGCACCCTTTGAATTCATACGCCGGGCCTAAACCGGTGGTGGGCGGGAAGGAGCAGAAGACCCCTCGTCAGCCAATGACAGATTGCAGCTGAGCGAAGATGCGAATGGGGATGGCGGCGGGAAAGCGGAGAAAGACAAACCCCCCACCTCGGTGCCGTGTGGAGGTTTCCTCGTGAACCTGCCCTCGCAGGTGGGTGCCCCGCATGCGCTTTAGGCTTCCCTTCGACCTGCCCTTCGACAGGCTCAGGGCGTGCACACCGCGCACCTGTAGGGGCTCCCTATCTTTCGCTGTTGGTTCAAGGAAACCGACCCCATCACGAACACGGCAGGGGGTTCCGGTCGTCATCGTTCAGGCCCTCCCTTCGAGGGCTTCCGCGCGATCACGGTATCCAGCTCCGCTTCCAGCTCCTGAATCTTCGCCGCCGCTGCGGTCTCCTCCTTCTTCACCCACGCCTCGAGCTTCAGAAAGGCATCTGCAATGTTCAGCGAGGCCAGGACCGCCATCTTGATCGAAAGGACGGCCGTCCCGCCCGCCACCTCGTGGATCTGCTGATCGACATAATGGGCAACCCGTTGGGTGTACGTCACGTCCTCCCCTCCGAGGCCCCGCAACGCATACCGCTCCCCGAAAATCTCCACCTGCACGAGATCACCCTGACCTGTCATCGCCGCACTTGCAACGCGGCCTCCACCCGGGAGACCTCCTCAAGGAGCTTGTCCACCCGGGCCCGAATTTCCTGCTGCTCGGTCTCGAGTCGCTCGACAGCCTTCTTCAACGTGGCCTTTTCGGCTTCCAAGGTTCCGATCCGGTTCCCCAGGGCCTTCTTCTCCGATTCACATTGACTGAGGAGTGCGACCACCTCGCGAACCTTCTTTTCCAGGTCCTGAAGCCTTTCGAGGATCATCGCAGGACGCCCCCCAGATCCCGCTCTACCGCCTCCAGGATCTTTCTGTGAATCGTCGCCACCTCTTCATCGGTGAGTGTCCGATCCGCCGCACGGTACTGGATCGAAAAGGCGAGGCTCTTCTTCCCCTCGGGCACCGGCTCCCCTCGATACACATCGAAGGGGGTCACCGCCTCCACCAGCGTCCCTCCGGCGCGGCGGATGGCGCCCTCCACCTCTGCGGCCCGCATGCGTTCCGGAACGACCACGGCCATATCCCGGAAGACTACAGGATACCTGGGCAGCGGGCTGTACCGCGCCTGGGGCTTCCGGTCCCGATCGAGCCGATCCAGATCGATCTCCATCGCG
>JBOHQS010000263.1:0-2480 GCA_050732295.1 Methylomirabilales bacterium (SeqCode) | reverse complement strand
GGACGACGGGCAGGGAGGCACGCGGCGCACGACGCGCAACCGCGATGACAATCGCGGCATTCCTCAGGGCTCGCCACTCTCACCGCTGCTGTCGAATCTGTACATGCGACGGTTTGTGTTGGGGTGGAAGCGGCTGGGGTACGAGCGGCGGTTCGGGGCACGCATCGTGAACTATGCCGATGACGTGGTCATCTGTTGCAAGACCGGCGCTGAGGAAGCGCTGGGGGCGATGCGGCAGCTGATGGCGCGGCTGAAGTTGACGGTGAACGAGGAGAAGACCCACCTCTGTCAGGTACCGGAGCAGTGCTTTGACTTTCTGGGGTACACGTTCGGGCGGTGTTACTCAACGCAGACGGGACGCGCCTATCTGGGCACACGACCGTCGAAGAAGAGTATCCGCCGTGCGGTCGCGGCGGTTCACGAGCAGACCGAGCGTCGCTACGGGCTGCTCGATGCCGCGACCGTGGTGGCACGCATCAACGCGAAGCTGCGCGGCTGGGCCGGTGGTTGTGTCGCAAGCACCAAGTGAGCAATAGCGGACGGAAGCGCTATCCGGATGAATACTTGTACGAGCATCTGGGGCTGCTTCGGCTGTCTGCCTTGACGCGCAACCTGCCGTGGGCGAAGGTATGAGTCTTCAGCGGGAGCCCGGTGCGGGAAAGCCGCACGCCGGGTTCGACGAGCGGGATGTGGAAACGGAGCACGGTGCGGCTATTGAGGCACCGCCAGACGAAAGGGGCGGCAACAGTTATGCACACCTACGCCACCGCGCCACATCTCGACTCTACCCAATGTGTCGATACATGGGCTAAAGGCGTTGATGAGGACCTCAGAAAAGAAGACCGCTTGAATTAGCCGCTGCGGTCAGACGTCAACAGGACGAATCGGGTAATTTATGGAGGTTGCTGTCGATAAGTGCAGGTGGTTTGAGGCATTTTGTGATCGCAAGCCAAGTGATCCCCTGACCCCCCTTTCGGATCCCTGGCACCAGGAGAGGGAACAGGCCAATCGCTCGGGCTAACAGCGCAAGGGAATTTCCTGCACTCGGGCCAGCACCGCTTGGAAGAGGCTCGCATAGGGATAAGCTTCTGAGAAGGCGATCCAGACATTGCGCACCGTGATGCGGATCTGGGCGCCGATCTTCAAGAGTTTGGTGTCGCATTGGGCCTGCGCCAACTCGGTCCCCCCAAGCGCCAAGGCTCGCAGGGTTTCGATGAGCACATAGGCGAAGGAGGAGAAGTACAGCCGCAGTTGATTGGAGCGCAGCGCATGGGTGCTGGTGCGATCGGCGAACAGAGCGAGCTGCTGTTCCTTGATGCGGTTTTCCATCTCCCCGCGGGCACAGTAGAGATCTTTCGTACAAGCCGCGGGCGTCCTGCTCCTGCCGGGAGAGTGAGGTGACGATAAAACGGGGATTCTCCCCTTTGAGCAAGTATTCGGCCTTACCCACCACACGCCGTTCAGTAGACCAACTCTCCAAGGTTTGGTAACGAAAATCCCTGAACACCCGAGCCGGCCCGCCGGTAGCCTCATACTCGCGCTGGGCCTCTGCCAACTCCTCGGGCTTGCTTGAGACGGTTATTCTTCGCCAACCCCAGCACATAATCGACCCGCTGGGTCTCACACCAATGCAGGATCTCCTCGCGGCAGAAACCGCTATCCCCGCGCAGAATGATCCGCACCTCGGGCCACACCCCCCGGATCTGCCCCACCACCCGAGCAAGCTCCTCAATACACCCCGCGGCAGGGTCCTCATCGGCCTCCCGCAAACGGGCACAGAGCAACTTATCCCCGCAGAAGAAATACAACGGCAGATAGCAGTAGTGACCGTAATAACCATGGAAGAAACGTCCCTCCTGATGACCGTGCACCGGATCATCGGTCGCATCCACATCGATCACCACCTCCCGCGGGGGGACCGCATAGGACTCGAGAAACAACTCTACCAAGAGCTTGTCCCAGTCGGCCACAATCTTCTTGTAACGGCTCGTCTTGTCCGCCTTCTCGGAGGTCAACTCCAGCCGATTGAGCGTGCTCTTCCCCGCCAGCGCCTTGCCTCGGTCCGCCTCTCGGCGCCTCCCCGCACCGCTTGGGTCTTCCTTCTCACCGAGCACCCCCAATAACACATCGTGCCCCAGCGTATCGTGATCGTTCAGATCCTCGTACCCGAGCGCCATCCCATACACCCGCTGTTTGATGAGTGACTCCACCGAGTGCTCGACCAACTCCGGATCCCGGTGATCGATGAAACACCCGGCCAGGCACTTCAGAATGTGCGTCCGCGACTCCACCTCCCGCAACAGCACACTACCCCCATCGGAGCTGATCCTCCCCCCATCAAACCTCCCTACCACCCGCCGAGCTCCAAGACCGTGAAATTCCATCTGCCACCCGTTACACTGTGTTTCCATAAGGCCGTCCTCGTCATTGCGCATAACATGCTGATCGCACACATATTATGCCACGAGATACGGCCTTTT
>JBOHQS010000262.1:0-2482 GCA_050732295.1 Methylomirabilales bacterium (SeqCode) | reverse complement strand
TGGGGATCCCGAGGCGGTCGCGCGAGATCGTGACAGGCCCGTCGAGACCGACGACCGCCTGTCGCCCGCTCCGCTTCAAGGTCAGGTGGGATGGCAGAGGTGGGAAGAGGGGCGTGAGGAGACGTGCGGCAAGGAGGGTCAGGAGACGAAGAGTCCGATCGATCGGCGTGATCGCCATCGGCCCGGTTTAGTGCCGTTCCAACGTGTTGTGCCTACTGCCTAACAGGAATCCAGCGAGTCGTCTCTTCAAGAATCGATCTCCTTTTCTGGTCTTGAGGAAGCGTTCGCGGCATGGGGGACTGCCTCGCCTTGGCGAAAATAGTTGGAACGGTACTAGCGAGACGGTTTCACCTGTCTGGTGAGGTCAGCATACCGAAAATTTCCAACAATGGTGAGACGCCGAAAGGTGAACTGAGACGGAAAGGGGCCGTAGGGCGCCGCGGCCCGTACAGCCTGGACCGCCGCGTCATCCAGGACAGACGTCCCGGAACTTTCGCTGATCTCGAGGTGGGCCACGTTTCCGTCCGCCGTGATGCTGAAGACCAGGACGAGCTTTCCCGTCAGACCAGTCTCTCTCGCGTAAGCCGGAATCTCCCAATGTCGCTCGATCCGACGCTTGACGTCGGCAAGGTAGGGGGCATACTCTGAGTTCTGGGTCTCCAGCGAAACAATGTGCTCACCGGTTCCGGTATCCCCCTGCTCCCCGGCGTCGACGCCTCGCCCCCCCCCGGAGGATCCCTGCTTGCCCAACTTTGCGATCTCTTCTCGGAGGGAGGGACGCGGAGAGGTGGGCGGGCTCGGGGACGAATCCGGCCGCGCCAGGCGTTGCGACTCTCCGGCGGACTCGGATGTGGGAGCCCGCGGCAGGGGCGGCTGCCTGGGGACGGGAGGCGAGGCAGGCGCTTCCGCGACCTTTCCGGCCTCGGGAGAAGGCGAGGCACGTCCCGGCTTCGGACTCCCTGAGCTTTCAGGGGTGGTCGCCGGGCCCGGAACCCTTCCGGGACCCCGGGCCTCACTCGTCACCTGGGAGATGTCCTTGCTCTTCACCGGCCTGGTTGCACCTGGCGCATCCTCTTGATCAATGAACCGGGGGATCTCATTCGGCGGGAGCAGACGGACCACCAAGGGAGAGGGGTCCGGGAGGTGGGGAGCCGGGATCTGGACCTTCCAGAGGAAGATCCCCGAGAGCAGATGCAACGTCAGGGAGACTCCGAGCGATCGGTAAAGAAGGACGCGCTCCTCCGCCGTCATCTGCTGCCCTCGGTCCGGCCCTTCATCGTCATCCTGCGGCCTTCCGCTGCTGTTGTTTCCAGCTCGCTGCAGCCCGCAACAGCTCGCGGGCGTGCGTGAAGGGGGTCGTGGATTTTTCCGACCCCCCGAGCATACGACCCAGCTCTTCCACCCTCTCCTCTTCGGCAAGGGGGAGTACCCGGGCCTCGGTCCGCCCTCGGTCCACCTTTTTCTCGACCCGGAGGTGCACATCGGCAAAGGCCGCGATCTGGGGGAGATGGGTAATGCAGATGACCTGGCGCTCTCGACTGACCCTCCAGAGCTTCCTGCCGACCACTTCCGCCATGCTCCCGCCGATCCCCGCATCGACCTCATCGAAGATCAGGGTGGGGGTGTGGTCCACGGAGGCCAGGATGTTTTTGAGGGCCAGCATGGTCCGGCTGAGCTCACCCCCCGAGGCGATCTTTGCGAGCGGTTTGAAGCCCTCCCCGGGATTCGGCGCAAAGAGGAACCCTGCCTCTTCCAGGCCGGTCGGCCGGAGCGACCCGCGCCCATCCGCTCCCGCAACCCGCTTGAGCTCCACGCGGAAATCGGCCCGCGCCATCCCGAGTTGCTTGAGTTCACCCCCCACCGCGTGGGCGAGCCGCTTCGCCGCCCCTCCTCTCCCGCTCGAAAGACGCTCCCCCCGTTCCCAGAGCTCTGCTTCCGCACCCTGGATCTCCCCGTCGAGACCCACCAGCCGCTCCTCCGCCCCTTCCAACCGCTTGAGTTCGAGGGCGGCCTGCTCTCCATACGCGAGGATCTCGCCGACAGTGACCCCATATTTTTTCTTCAGACGACTGAGGGCGTGGAGGCGCTCCTCAATGGTCTCGAGGCGACCGGGATCAAAGTCGAGCCGGTCCCGGTAGTCCCGAAGGGCGAGGGCCACCTCCTTCAGCAGGGTCTTCGCCTCGTCGGCCATTGCCCCACCCGCAGAGAGGCGCGCGTCAATCCGTCCGGCCTCCCGGAGGCGGGCCTCGACAGCAAAGAGCGCCGCAAGGATCCCTCCCTCGTCCCCCTCGAGACGCCCATAGGCCTCCTCCACCGCCAGGAGGAGCTTCTCGTGATGGGTGAGGACTGCGCGCTCCGCCTGCAACGACTCCTCCTCCCCCTCTGTGAGATGCGCTGCATCGATTTCCCGGATCTGGTGTTCCAGCAGATCCTTGCGCTGGGCCTTTTCCCGTTCGCCCTGCTGGAGCGCGTCCCGCTCTGC
>JBOHQS010000261.1:0-2482 GCA_050732295.1 Methylomirabilales bacterium (SeqCode) | reverse complement strand
GGTTCACGCCACCGCCTGAGCTCGACACCCCACTAGGCCCCTTGGTCGCTAGAAGTTTGAAATTTGAGCCGAGTTTTCAGGCGGTCATGCGGGCCTCGGTGATGTAGTCCTCGGCGTGGTGGTTGATCGCCCGTAGGGCTTGGCGGAGGGCAAGGGGTGCGGGTGGGTCGTGGGCAGCGAGCAGTGGGCGCAGGAGCCGGTTGTGGAGTTTGGTGTAGAAGATCGCGACTCGTTGCCCGTCGGGGGTCAGGACGTAGGTGTTAGATCGTGGTAGGCGGGTGATCAGGCCTTTGAGTCGCAGGCGCCGCAGGTCATAACTCATCTGGCTCATCGTGTAAGGCACGCCGAGCAGGGTGCTCGCCTGGGCGCGGAGGCTCCGGTCGGTGAACCCGGTGACGGTGTGCACGATGGCGCATAAGGCGCCGGCCAGGGCCGTGACCCGAGGGTCGCCGAACCGCAGGGCTGGGGCCCTCCGGCCCTCCACGAGGGTTGGCCGCGCGACCCGCTCAAAGGCTGGGCTCGCAAGGACACAGCTCTGGCCGACACGGAGAGCATCGAGCATGCGGCGGTTGACGTCACGGGCTTTGACCGAGGGTTCCTCCAGATGTTCCAGCCCGCGCAGCAGGCCGAGGTCTCCGGTGTCGTTCACGACGGTCTCGATCCGGAGCGCTTTGCCGCACTTGAGGGAGGACTTCACCCGGGAGTGCCGGAAATAGGCGTTGAGGGTGACCTCGTCACCGGAGCGCAGCAGCCGGGTACGGTAGCCATCCGGTGGTGGGGTACGCACCCGCCGCCCGAAAATGATCTGCATCTCCTCCGGCCGGCCGATATCAAGGTTGTCGGAACACAGCGCCTCGAAGAACCCCCGGGCATGACGGGGCGCGGTGAACACGATGGTGCGGGAGACCTCGACCTGGCGCATGGAGATGTCCCACCGGTACCCCGCGGCCCGGTCGGCCTCGGTCAGCGGCAGCGGCAGGACCGCCCACCAGCGTTCGCAGAACTCCCGGATCACCCCCGAGGTGAGGCCATCACAGATCCGCTGCAACCCAGCGGGGTCCTCGGTCGTGGCGAACCCGTTATCCAATTCGGTGAAGCCGATCTCCGCTGCCTTCGCCTGGCGCTTAGCGTATTCATGACCGTTGAGCCAGATCTTGACTGGATAGGGGAAATACGCGCAGATCTTGATGAACGACGGCCCGAACTCCTCATCCACCAGATAGAAATAGTAGGCGGTGACGCGGCGGTCGGTTTCGGCGTAACCGAACCGCGGAACCCCGCCACCACCCTCATCATCGTGGTAGGTGGTGCCGGTGAACACCCGCTGGAACTCCTGGGCCACCCCGATCGCCGCCACCCCAGTCCGCCCGGCCTTCGCCAGGCGGTCCAGGTGCGGGCGCATCACCTCCAGCTTGCGCTCCCCCTTCACGAAGCGGATCACCGGGATGTCACCCTCGGCGGCGAACTCGGTGACCGTCTTACGGAACCGCAACCCCATCCGCTCCAGGAGCGCCGGAGACGGGATCGGGAACCCCAGATGCCGGGTCAGGAAACCGACCACCTGACCCCCCACCACCAGGTTCGGCACCCACCCATTGAGATAGATCCGGTCACAACACTCCAGATCCAGGCCAGCATGCCCATCCAGGACATCACCCACAGTCACCACACGGGTCGCCACACCACACCCCCAGGTAGCGGTCAGCTCAACCCAGCCAGCCTGGCCTCACCCCACCGCCACGTCACCCCCCAACCCAGCCACCCACCTTGGCGGTCCGAGGCGCAGCCTCATTAGGTCCAGTTGCGGGAACTCGTCGAGGTTATCGGTGCGAGAGGGCCTGGGCCTCATAGCGTCCGCAGCCACGCTGTCCGATCCGCCGCACACGTTCATGGGCCTGAACGGGTCTGCACGAAGTCGGAACGTAGAAGGTAGCACGGCCAGTCAGGGGATGGTGCCGTCTTGGGTGTCTCCGTCCAGGGCGTTGAAATCGGGGGCGACGTCAGTGCCGGGACCGCCGCTGAAGCTGTCGGGGCCCGGGCCTCCGATGAGGCTGTCGTTACCCGCTTGGCCTTTGAGGGTGTCGAAGGCCAAGCCGCCGATCAGGGTGTCGTCGTCGGCGCCGCCGTTGAGGGTGTCACCGCCTGCTGTGCCGCCGCAGAGCAGGTCGTTGCCGGCGGCGCCGGACAGGGTGTCGTTCCCACCTTGGCCCAGCAGCAGGTCCGCACCGGCGGTGCCATTGAGGGTGTCGTTGCCTGGGCCACCGGCCTTCACGGTGATCGTGGTGGTGGTGCTGGCCAGGCCGTCAGAGACGGTCACCGTGAGCACCGCGGTGCCGGTGTGGCCGGCGACGGTGGTGGCGGTGATGGTCCGGGCGGCGCCGGTGCCGGCGAAAGTGACGTTGCCGACGGGTAGCAGCGAGGCGCTGGACGAGGCCACGCTCAGGGTCAGAGCAGTGACGGGGTTGTCCACGTCGGTCAGGGC
>JBOHQS010000260.1:0-2499 GCA_050732295.1 Methylomirabilales bacterium (SeqCode) | reverse complement strand
ATCACGCCGAAGCCCCCGACGAAATAGATGTCCAGGACCTCCATGCGGTACAAGGCAAAGTCCTGGAAGTCCACCCAGTATTTCGCGGTCTCGTACCGGGCCAGATAGAGCCGGCGCGCCTCTTCCTGTTCCTCGGCCCGAATCAGGGAGACATTCCCCATGAGGGTCACACGACTGCCCCCGAGCGGGTCGCCGCTCCAGTCCGGCTGGGACACCAGGAGGCTGGCGCGGGGGTCTCCGACAATGTTCTGGGTGTGGACGGCCATGTCGCTGATGAGAAAGATGGGCCGGCCCAGAGGATCGAGTCCATAGGGCATCACGGAACCGAACGGCCACGCCGGATGTCTTCGGGAAAGGGTCGAGAGGCTGCCGACACGGCCAACGTGGAACAGCGTCCTGGCCCGCTCGGCGTAGGTCGGCTCCGGAACCGCAGGCCTCTCGGGCCCGGGTTCACCCCCAGCGTGATGCCCCAGGGATCGGGTGGACACTTGGCGTTGCTCCTGTTCTCTCGTGTCTCGGTGGGTTCGGGCCGGGAACGCAAACGTGCGTCGTGTGTTTACTCTATTTACTTTAGTGGAGCAATTCGCGGAGGAGGGTACCGATGAGGAACAGTTCTTTGGACATGTCATCCGTTGTGAACTGAAGGCCGTGGACCACACCGTGCATTGCGGAGCTGGCCCCGGTCCACACCACTTCCGCGTCTACCGGGGGAAGGTTGAGCCACCGGGGGACCGCCACGCTCACGCGCGTCTGGGGTCGAACCTCGTGAGGAAAGATGATCATCATCCCGCTATCGCTCAGATTCATGATGCGGCCTCTCAGTCGGGCGTACGGCGGGATCAGACAGGTGATATCGAGATCGATGGGCATGCGGAGGGAGTCCCGGGGGGTGGGGCCTCCCTGAAAGGCCAGGAGCTGCTTCCAGGCGAGGGAGTCCCCTCCGGTCATCACGGTGAACCGCACGCCCATGAGGTTGAGGGGGGGCTCGGCTGTCCAGACCACCAACGCCTCCGCCCGGGCGATCCGGTCTCCCGTCAGGAGACGAAGATTCGTCGCGGTGCCCAGGGCCACGAGCTGTGGAACCTCGATCAACAGCCCGCTCTGGCTCACATTCTGGGTGACGCCGAGGGCGCGGTAGTCGTGGACCGCAGGGCCCTCGCAGAGCACCGGCATGCGAAGTCGAAACCGGGGATGCTGGCGATTCTCGACCATGATGTCGCTGACCTTGGTTATCTTCGGCTGCACTCTCCGGACCAAATGACCCCTTCGGGGCTAGAAAGGGAGCTTGGCCTTGTCCGGATCGGCGATCACGACGAGGATGCCCCGATCCGGATGCAGGTATTTCCGGGCCACCCTGAGGACATCCTCACGGGTCACCGCCTTGATGATTCCGGGATACCGCTCAGGGTAGTCCATCCCTAACCCGTAAAGCTCCATGCCCGCGAGCAGCCCCACGACCTCCTGATTGGTGTCGAACCGCAGGGGAAAGCTCCCGGTGAGGAAGCCTTTAGCCTCCTCCAGTTCTTCCGGTGTCACCCCTGTGTTCCGGATCTCCCGGATCTGCTTGAGCACCTCCTCAATAGCCGGGGACGCCGTCTCGTTCTTGGTCTGCAGCGCCACCAGGAATGGTCCCGGGAAACGGCGGGCGCCGAGGACGCTGTGCACATCGTAGGCCCACCCCTGCTTCTCTCGGATGCTCCGCATCAGGCGTGAGGTGAGACCGCCCCCTCCCAGGATCTGGTTCATGACTGACAGGGCGTAATAGTCCGGATTCTTCCGCGCGATGCCGATATTCCCCCAGACAATATTGGCCTGCGTCACCCCCCGATCGATCTTGACCACCTGACGGCGGCGGGGCGGTGCATCCGACGCTGCCTTGACCGGGCCGACGCTCCCTCGCGCCCAGGCCGTGAGGTACTTTTGCACATACCCCTTGAGTTCCTCAAGCGTGACATCGCCACCCACCACCATGATGCTGTTGTTTGGGACATAATGGCGCCGGTGAAAATCGATGAGGTCCTGCCGGGTGATCCGGTCCAAGCTCCCCTCCGTCCCTTCCACGGGCCGGCCGTACGGATGGTCGCCAAAGAGGGTCGCGGCAAAGGTCTCACGGGCGACGGTCCCGGGATCCTCCTGCTTTTGGCGAATGCGACCCTTGAGTTCCTGGACCTTGCGTGCGATCTCCGCCTCGCGAAAGGCGGGATGGAGCAGCACATCCGCGAGCAGCGCCATGCCCATATCGAGGTCCTTTTTCAGCACCGTCAGCGAAAGGCTGCTGGAATCCCAAGACGCATCGGCGTTGAGGCTGCCTCCCACGAACTCGATCGCCTCACTGATCTCGGGGGCCGTGCGGCTGGCCGTCCCCAGGGGCAGGAGAGCCGCGGTGAGGTGAGCAAGGCCCGCTTTGTCCTTCGGCTCCGGTACGGAGCCGGCCTTGACCAGGATCTGGAGCGTGACCATGGGGAGCGTCGGGCGCTCGGCCACAAGGAGCGTCAGGCC
>JBOHQS010000259.1:0-2503 GCA_050732295.1 Methylomirabilales bacterium (SeqCode) | reverse complement strand
CCCGGTGCGCCACGAGGCGCCGCATTGTATTCCCGGCCGAGCTGGGAGGAACTGGAGGAATGTTCCTAGGCCCGATGGCTTACCTTGATCCGAAAGGTGATAAGGGACGGTAGCATGCCAGAAAACCGGCGGTCTGAGTCCAGGCGGACGGATCGACGCGCCGGGGGGCCTGCGTGATATGGCGAAATCTGGATTGACTGAACCCAAATCTCCAGGGATGGAAACAGAACGTCCGCCGGAAAGCCGCCTGAAACCGGCGCCGTATCCCTGCGATGGCATTGTGGGTCTGTCATTGCATCCCCCGGGATTCGGCCGATGTCCAGCGAGGGCATTCGAGGAGATGAGTTGGGCGCCTAAGTCATGCTGTTACGTACGATGCGGACGAACGTGGGATCACCTAACGGGTGCGAGCCCTAAGGTGACGGAGGCCCCGTAGTAGTCGCCGGAGTGACGTCCGGCCAAGGAGGACGGGAAAGCCGTCCGCAGGGCCAAGGGGGCCAGGTGATCGGACATCTCAGGATTGCGAGGTATGCGAAATGCAGAGCGCCGAAACGGTGCTGGGTGTCCTGCGTGAACGAGGCAGACGCGGTCTGCCTCTGGATGAGATCTACAGGCAGTTGTTCAACCCAGAGTTGTATCTGCTGGCCTACGGACGTATCTACTCCAACAAGGGGGCAATGACTCCTGGGGCCACGCCAGAGACTGCGGACGGCATGTCGATGGGGAAGATCGGACGCATCATCGATGCGATACGTCACGAGCGGTACCGGTTCTCCCCGGCACGGCGGGTGTTCATCCCGAAGAAGAACGGGAAGATGCGCCCGCTCGGCCTGCCGACCTGGTCGGATAAACTCGTCGGTGAAGTGATCCGTCTCCTGATGGAGGCATACTACGAGCCGACGTTCTCCGATCGCTCCCACGGGTTCCGACCCCAGAAGGGATGCCATACCGCGTTACGCGAGGTGGCGAACACCTGGAAAGGAACGACCTGGTTCATCGAAGCCGACGTCGTCGACTGCTTCGGATCTCTGGATCATGAGGTGATGATGTCGACGGTAGCGGAGAAGATCCACGATGGGCGGTTTCTGGCACTGCTGCATCACATGCTGAAAGCGGGATATCTCGAAGACTGGGTATGGAACGCCACGCTCAGTGGCGCGCCGCAGGGCGGGGTCGTGTCACCCGTCCTGTCGAACATCTACCTGAACCGTCTCGACCATTTCGTGGAAACCGTTCTCATCCCCGACCACACCCGAGGAACAGGCAGAAGAGTCAACCCTGCCTACGACAGGGTGCGGCACCAGATGTACGCGGCCCACAGGCGTGGTGACCGCATCAAAGCTCGCCAGTTGCGACAGCAGCTGCGAGCCCTGCCCAGCAAAGATCCCACGGACCCGGGTTACCGCAAGCTGCGATACATACGCTACGCGGACGATCAGTTGCTCGGGTTCACCGGACCCAGAGCCGAAGCCGAGGAGATCAAGAGCCGCCTGGCAGGATTCCTGCGCGACGAACTCGCCCTGGAACTATCGGCGGAGAAAACCCTGATCACCCATGCCCGCACCCGGGCAGCACGGTTCCTCGGCTACGACATCATCACGCAGACCGGTGCCCAGCTCACCAATGGTCGCCGCGCAACCAACGCGGTGGTCGGACTACGGGTGCCCAAGGATGTCATCAAGGCAAAGACCGCCCCGTACTTGAAAAGCGGCGAACCCGCACACCGTAACGAGTGGATCAACGAGGACGACCACACCATCGTCGCCACCTACGGCAGTATCTACCGGGGCATCGTCCAGTACTACCTGCCCGCCTCGAACGTCTACCGATTCAACCGGCTCCACTGGGCCATGCAGACGTCGATGCTCAAGACCCTGGCCGCGAAGCACCGCTCGACAGTGACGAAGATGGCCACCAAGCACCAGGCCAAAATCGTCACACCGCACGGGCCGCGTAGGTGCTACGAAGCCAGGATCGAACGCAAGGGCAGACCAGCACTGGTCGCACGGTTCGGGGGCATTCCCTTGAAACGGCAGCAATGGGCGGCCACCACCGACCGCCGGCCGGCCCGGGAACCCTACCCTCGCAAAGAGCTCATCACACGGCTCCTGCACGGTAGATGCGAGCTCTGCACCAGCACGGACGACATCCACGTGCACCACGTCGCCCGCCTGGCGAACCTCGCGAAGCCCGGACCACAACCAGAATGGATAAAACTCATGACGAAGCGGCGCAGAAAAAGTCTTGTGGTCTGCCGCGCCTGCTATGACACCATCCGCTCAGGAACGCCACGCCAAACGTTCACGCAGTAAATCACCGGAGAGCCGGATGCCTAGAAATGGGCACGTCCGGTTCGGTGGGAGGCCACGCGGAAAAGGACCTGCACAAACAGGCACCTCGCCGCGTGGCCCACCCAACCACTCACCGTGGCAGCGCGGCACCAGCGAGAACACCAACGGGCTACTCCGGCAGTACTTCCCGAAAGGAACCGGCCTGTCCTTGC
>JBOHQS010000258.1:0-2529 GCA_050732295.1 Methylomirabilales bacterium (SeqCode) | reverse complement strand
GACCAGCACCCAGTCTCCGATACGGATGTCGAGGTTCCAGAGGTTGCGAAAGGCAATAGGGATCACCTCGCCGAAGGCCAAGGTGATGATCGCCAGATAGTCTCCCCGCACCCGGAGCGTGGGGGCACCGATGATGAGACCGAAGAGCGCGGCGATGACCACGCTGAGCCAGAGGACAATCCAGAAGTTCCACTCGAGCCCGTGGCCGGGCCAGGTGAGGATGCCCGTCGTATAGGCCCCGATGGCGAAGAAGGCGGCGTAGCCCAGGTCCAAGAGGCCGGCGTAGCCAACGACGATGTTCAGCCCTAACGCCAGCACGACGAAGACGGCGGCATCGGTGACGGCGTACAGGGTCTGCAGATTCAGGGCCTGGTCCACGAAGGGGTAGACGAGAAGGGATATGGCCCCCACGATCCAGCGAATTGCCCTGTGCCACTTCGCCATCTCGTGCCCCTCCAATTCATCCTGGCCAGCGGGCCCTCCGGCCACCAGGCTGACGCGCTCGGGAAGTCATCCTTCTAGAACTTCTCCGGGATCTGCTCCCCCAGAATGCCGGAGGGGCGAAAGACCAGGAACAGAATCAACAGGGCAAAGACGGTCGCCCGCGTCCAGGCGGCGGAAAGGTACTGATCGCTCAAGGCCGACAGACAGCCGATGAGATAGCCACCCAGGACCGCCCCGGGGATATTGCCGATTCCCCCCACCACGGCGGCGGTAAACGCCTGAAGCCCGGCGTCAAAGCCCATGAGATACCGCCCGGTGTTCAGGTAGATCCCGACCACCATCCCGGCGGCCCCGGCCAACGCCCCGCCGATGAAAAAGGTCGTCATGATGACGCGCTCGATGTTGATCCCCATCATGGCGGCGGCCTCCCGATCCTGGGCCGTGGCCCGCATCGCCTTGCCCATCTTGGTATGCTTGACGAAGAGAGTGAGGGCGACCATCAAGGGGATCGTGACGGCGACGAGGAAAATATCCTTGGTCGTGAACAGGATCTCGCTTTGGGGGCCCAGGAGCGCAGGGGCCAGATTGATGGTGGGGAAGATGTTGTAATAATAAACCTGCCCCGGGCCGTACCAGTTCTGCATGATGTTTTCCAACGCGAAGGAGGCGCCGATGGCGGTGATCAGTGGGGCTAACCGCGGAGCGTGTCGGAGGGGTCGATAGGCGATGCGGTCCACGCTCACATTGACGAGTCCCGTGACCAGCATGGTGAGGAGCATGACCCCCGGGATCGTCCAGAGGAGCTGCCCACCGGTCAGGGTGGAGGTGATTCCCAGCCAGCCTAACAGGCTTAACGAGATGAAGAAGCCCAGGGCGTAGATATCGCCGTGGGCGAAGTTGATCAACTCGATGATCCCGTAGACCATCGTATAGCCTAACGCGATCAGGGCAAGATACGAACCGGTGGTGAAACCGTTGATCAGCTGTTGCAGGAAGACTTCGTGGGCCGTCATGGTGGGTCCTAACACAGGAAAGGGGGTCGAACGCTCCCGACCCCCTTCCCCACCCGCGCTGCCCTGTCATGCATGGACGCCGATTTTCGTCAGCACTTCATATCCTTCGCGATCACCCGGAGAAATTGAAACTTTCCTTCCTTCACGAGGTACCCCGCCATATCGGTCCGCGTGGTATCTCCATTCTTGTCGAAGCTGAAGGTGCCGGTGATCCCGGGGAAGTTCTTGGTGTTGCGAACCGCCTCGAGGATCTTGGCCCGGTCCCTGACACCGGCCCGCTTGATGGCGTCCAGAATGACCGTGGCCGATTGGTAGGCGTACAGCGACCAGCCGATCGGCTCCTCCTTGTACTTTGTCTTGTAGTCGGTGTAAAACCTCTTCGCCGCATCGACCGGCAGTTGATCAGGCGGGAGGCCGGGGAAGGTGAGGTAGACGAAGTTGTTCACCGCCGCAGGGGTCGCCTGCTCCACCAGGCCCGGGCTGTACAGGCCGTCGGGCCCCATGAACTTCATTCCAGCGTCGAACATCCCGAGCGCCTTCATCTGCTGGATGATCTGGACCCCGCCGGAGTCAATGACGAACCCCCCGTAGACGAGGTCAGGCTTGGCGGCCCTGACCTTGGTCAGGATGGCCCGGAAGTCGATGGCCGTCGATTCGACGCCCTCATGGCCCACGACCTGCAAGCCCAGCCGGCGTGCCTCTTGATCGAAGACATCGGCGATTCCCTTCCCGTAGAGCTGCCGGTCATCCAGGACATAGACGCGCTTGAAGCCGAGGCACTTGGACCAGGCCGCCCCTGCCCCTCCTTGAAGGTCATCAGCCGGGTGGGTGCGGAAGTAGTTGATCGTGCCGGTGGGCCGATAGATGTCTGGTTCTCCTTTGTCGAAGCCCGGCTTGGTCAGTCCAGGCCACGTATTGGCAGGGGTGATCATGACGAGCCCGCCCCTGTTGGTGATGGGGATGCTCACCTTCGCCGCACCGCTGTTGTACGTTCCGATATAGGCCATGACGTCCTTATCGGCTACCGCCTTCTGGGCATTTTCCGCCTCAATGGTCCCATCCCAGGTTCCGG
>JBOHQS010000257.1:0-2531 GCA_050732295.1 Methylomirabilales bacterium (SeqCode) | reverse complement strand
AGTCGCCTCGTGGCTCCGCGAAATTGTCACTTATGTACTGTCGGCGAGGAGAAATTGCAAGGGAAAAAAGCGGGCCCGAACCGTGTGCTATCACCGTTCCCCGATCAGCCCCCGCGCAACCTGGGCCTCCCGCGATTTGGGGTGCTGGGTGATCAGGGTCTGAAGCCGGGCCGCTGCCTGACGGTTGTTCCGGACCTGCCGGGGCCCTTCCTGCTTGATGGTGAGGCCCATCGCCTCGAGCGCCCGGCGGCAGGCCTCCTTGACCTCGGGCATTGGCGCGACAAAGGTGCGGTCGACGGTACTTGACTTTAACTGTTCCTGCCTAGCTCATCGTCAGAATGGAGAGAACCTTCGGGAGGAGTATCCCAGCCTGGCCTTGTAAATGACTATCAACAAAGGGGGTAATTGCGGTGGAGGTGGGGTTGATCTCTACGACGAAGGCCCCGCGCTCCCTCGCCACGATGGGAAGCGAGGCGGCCGGCTGAACGAGGGCCGAGGTCCCGACCGTGAAGAAGACATCGGCCGATTCTGCCGCGGCAAAGGCCTGGACCTGCGTTTCAACCGGGAGGGGTTCACCGAACCAGACCACATCGGGGCGAAGAAGACTTCCACAGTCGCAGCGTGGCGGGATGATCCGCAAAGGGACTTCGCGGTTTTCGCGAACGGTTTTCTCCGCCTGGCAGCGGACGCGCCAGATACATCCGTGCAGCTCGATCAGCCGCTGGCTCCCCGCGAGGCGGTGCAGGCCGTCGATATTCTGGGTCACCAGCGTAAACTCGGGAACGATCCGCTCGATTTGCACCAGGGCATGGTGGGCAGGGTTTGGGGACGCCTGGGCGATCTTCTGGCGCCGCCAGTCGTACCACTGCCAGACGAGTCTCGGATCGCGCTGGAAGGCCTCGGGGGTGGCGAGGTCTTCGGGCTTATACTGTTGCCAAAGACCTTCGGGACCGCGAAAGGTGGGGATGCCGCTCTCCGCCGAGACCCCCGCTCCCGTGAGGACGACGACCGACCTCGCCCGCTTCAGCCGTTCGCCTATCGCAGCCGTGGCCGAATCCACTCCTCAGCCTGTCGCTGCCGCACCGCAAAGAAAAGGTCTACGCCAGGGACGTATGCTCGATTCGTTCGTTGAAGGAACAGTGCCGTTCGGGTCCGATTGTAGCACGGAAGGATCGCCTCGTCGGGGCGAATTGCACCTCACCGCGGCGGCCAGTCACAAGGCACGAAATTTGCACCCCCAGTCAACGCTTTTCCGGGGATCGTTAGTTTCGTCTTCGGTGTGCTTGCCCGCAACAGATGGAGATCGACCGCATACGGGTGTTCCGTACACAAGGGTTCTCATCGGACCCACCGAGAGGGAGGAAAACAAGATGATGTTGAGACGTACCATTTCCCCCGCCCCGAAACAGGATCCTTCCGAGCTCCAGGGCAACGGTAACCCGTCGTCCCTGTCCGCCCTCCTGACCGTCATGGGCGGCGACGCGAGACTTGAGGGAAAGTTCGACATCACCGACTCGATCGAGATCGAGTGCAAGGTCGGCGGCGAGTTGAAGGTGGGCGGGAAGCTCGTCATCGGCGAGCGGGGCTCCGTGCATGCCGACGTGCGGACCGTGGATGCCATCATTCACGGCGAGTACGAGGGAAACATGGTGGCGACGGGGAGCGTGGAAATCTCTCCCAGCGGACGGGTGGACGGCAACATCGAGACCAATTCCCTCGTGATCTCCAAGGGTGGCTTCTTCAACGGCAACGTCGTCAAGCTCAAGGAGACCGAGGAGGGTCAGCCTGCAGTCCACCTGGTGAAGGAGAAGCCGCTCGCCCAGGCCAAGTAGCGAGCGCTCCTCGGGGGGTGTACCATGTGGTGGAACTCTACCAATAAGCCGTCGGCGAAGAACACAGGCATCATGGCCTTCATTGATGAAGGCTCCGAGATCGAGGGGAAGTACAGCTTTACCGGCACCGGCACCGTCCTCCTGAACGGCAGGTTCCATGGTGAGATCGTGACCACGGACGTCCTCGTCGTGGGGGAAAAGGCTATGGTCAACGCCACGATCCAGGCAGAATCGGTGGTGATCATGGGTGAGGTGGTGGGCAACGTGCGCGCCAACTCGCGGATAGAGCTCAAGGGGGCTGCCCGTGTCTTCGGGGACCTCGAGGCCCCTGTGGTGATCCTCGAGGAGGGTGTCCTGTTCGAAGGGCAGTGCCGGATGGCCGGGGCAAGGCCCGATGAGGCGGCCCAAGGTCCTTCGGTCGTCCCGGTGCAGGGGAAGAGATCCTGACCCGCCATCCGCAGTCTGACCATGATTGAGGAGGCGAATGGCCCGCAACGGTTATACCCTCGTACTCCTCACCGGCAACACCCCCCGCGGTCGGCAGTTTCACCTGACCGACCCCGGATTCCGGGGCGCTCTCCTCGGCGGGCTCCTCACCGTCCTGGCCCTGGCCTACCTCGGCTATCACTTCCTGGTCTTCCAGGTCGACTATAGTGAGCTGGCCCAGCTGCGCGAGACGGTCCAGGCCCAGGAGGAGAT
>JBOHQS010000256.1:0-2612 GCA_050732295.1 Methylomirabilales bacterium (SeqCode) | reverse complement strand
CCCCTCGTAATGAGCAGGTCCGGGGTTCGATTCCCCGCGGCGGCTCCACCTCTGACCAGCGCAAACGCGTTCGTCAGGCATGCGCCCGCGGTCACCACCTGGCACTTCTGTCACGTACGTTGCTGTGGCTGACCGCATTTCGCACCACGTTTGATCTTGTCGGGGTGGATGCGCACTGGGAGGAACAGATGGTGCGGATGATGTTTGTGTGTGGGATGAGCGGTGAGCGGCTGCGTCCCTCTTGCCCGGCCAGGGGGTGAGCCGGTGGTTTTCCTCCAGACCGGGCGAATTCCTCGCTTTCAGCCACGCCATCCGGGGATAGTTCGCCGATGCCTGCATCGCCTTGGTGGCGGGCATGGGATGACGTCGGCTGGTGCAGTGGCTAGCCCGGACCACGCCAGCAACGATGTCACAACCCACAGCAGTGACCCGGCGGATCCGGGTGCGTGGTCTACCCGGAAGCGGCTGCCTTTCGGCGAGGCGAGGCCCCCTGAACCGTCCCGGCGGTTGAGCTCGGCGGCCCGGGCCTCGATGATCAGGTGTTGCACTCCGGACCCGTACAGCGGTAGTTGTCAAGTCCAATGAGACAGGTTGTGCCTACGGGGTTGGTTGCGGTTGGCTGGTGGGCTGGTTGATCCAGGCGACCTCGGGCAGCTTGGGTGGTCGGGGTCGGCGGGTGAAGCGTTCCGGGTGGGCGGCGTAGGCCCGGTTGAGCGTGGCCTGGCGTTGGGTGTGGATCTGCTCGGCGGTCCCGAAGTGCACCGAAGCAGGAGTGTGCATCCCGATCCCGGAATGTCGGTGTTCATGGTTGTAGGATAGGAAGAAACCCTCGCAGAACGTGCGGGCGTCTTCCAGTGACCCAAATCGATCAGGAAAATCGGGCACATATTTCATTGTTTTGAACTGGGCCTCGGAATTATGCCGAGTTCCGGATAATTCCGATTATGCCGATATCCGGATTATGCCGACAAGACAGAGGGCGCCCACCGTTTTCCCTGGTCAGAAGGGTGGACGAGGACTGCTAAGTCGGCATAATCCAGCCTGTATGCGCGAGGCCTCCCTCGTCAGATCCCGTTCCCGGAGGGAGGAGGCAACGATGGCTGGTCATGGGACGTTGAGACCAGCCACCCCGATCTACCTGCACGTCTACCCCGCCTCCGAACAGCGGGCCCTAGCCCGGGCGACCCCCGAACCCCAAGTCTGGGCGCTACCGTGCCCTCCACGCCCCTGCTCGCCTTCCTGGAGATCCCCTGATTATGCCGACTTCCAGCGCCGCGGGTACCGCCCCCACCAGCGCCTTCGGGCCAGACATCGGCATAATCCGGAACTCGGCATAATCGGAATACGGGTTGTCATTCGACGTGCGCGGGCGGGAATGAGACCGCAGGACACCGAGATCAACCAGGAGTTCCGATACCGGTTTGGGCACCATCGCGCCACCCCGATCGGCGTGGATCGTGTGCGGCTCACAGCCGTTACGGGTGACGGCGTCAGCGAGGAAGTCCTTCGCGACGATCGCGTCCTCGGCCGCGGCGACCAGCCAGCCCGTGACATAGCGGGAGAAAATGTCCAGGATGACGTAGCATTTGTACCACACGCCTTTCGCTGGTCCTTTCAACGCGGTGATGTCCCAGGACCACACCTCACTCGGTCCGTGCGCGACCAGCTCCGGGCGCACCCGGGGCGGATGGGTGGCCAGGCGGCGGCGCTCGGACACCTCGCCGGTGGCGCGGGCGATCCGGTACATCGTGGAGACCGAGCACCAGTAGTGGCCCTCGTCCAGCTCACGGGCCCACACCTGCGGGATCGCCAAGTCCCGGTAGCCGGGACTGTTCAGCAGGCCGGTCACCGCGGCCCGCTCGGCGTCGGTCAGCGTCGCCGGTGGTGGCGTGCGGGGCAGCCACGGACCATGCATCGCACCTTTCGGGTTGACGTGCCGATAGTGAGTCGCCCGGGAAGTCCCGGTCAACACACATGATTTCTTCACCGGCACCTGCGCGACACGCAGGCCGGAGAACGCGGTTGTCATGATGTCGCCGGCGGCTGCTCGTTCTCCGCGCTCTCGGAGAGCCCCTCCAAGAGCGCGTGCGCTTTTCCCATGATATCCAGCGCGATACGGGTCTTCGCGAGATCGGATTCCAGCTTCGCGTTACGGCGGCGAAGTTTCTCCAACTCGACCTGCTCAGCTGATTTCCTGGTGCGCTTCGATGGCGTCGCCGGGTCTGCTGGCCGGCCGGTCAACACGCCCGCGTCACGCGCCCGTGTCCATTCGATGACATGCGAGGAATACAGGCCTTCCCGGCGCAGGATCGCGCCTTTCTCACCGTTGGGGGCGTTCTCGTACTCGATCACGATCGCGAGCTTGTACTCCGGGCTGAACACTCGCCGCGAGGGCCGAGGCGCCGGGTCGGCCCGGTCGGCCGGAGTGACCGGCCGGGCCGGCTTGTCAGAGGGGATGGACACGTGCACCAGGATCTCCGATCCCGCCCTTCACCAGGACCCCGCACTCACACGAGGTGTCTCACATCAGTCTGGCAAAGAGGGCAGCGCACCGGCGAGTGCTGTCAGGCATGCTGCACGTGCTCGTTCCGGCCGGCCCGGGGTACCAGTGC
>JBOHQS010000255.1:0-2617 GCA_050732295.1 Methylomirabilales bacterium (SeqCode) | reverse complement strand
GGTTGCGCAAGAGGTAGCTCAGGGTGAGACCCGTATCAATGACATCCTCGACGACGAGGACCTCGCGACCCGTGATGCTTTCGTCGAGATCCTTGAGAATCTTGACGACGCCGAGCGGCCTCGCCCCCGGGCCGTAGCTCGACACCGCCATGACATCAATGGTCACCGGCAACGTGATGGCCCGGCACACGTCGGCGAGAAAAATGAACCCCCCTTTGAGCACGCTGATCAGCACCAGGTCCTTCCCGGCGTAGTCGCTCGCAATCCTTGCTCCCAACTCCCGGACCTTCGCCTGAAGGTCGGCCTCCGAGACCAGGACTTCGGCGATCTCCTCGGCCATAAAGCCCCAGGCGTCAGGCAATGGCTCCCTTGACAGGTGAGCGGTCATGGCCGATATTTCCATCAGAGTCCCGAGAGGTCAGTCCGACCGACCCGGCGGGACCGGAGCCCGAGGAGGTCCCCTCCAAGCCAAAAGCAGGAGGGGAAGAGCCCAACGGAACCGGCTGCCGACGTCGAAGGATCGGAAGGGTCACTCGGGGCTCACTGTTTTTGGACGATCCCGAACCGTTCGAGCAGCTTTCGATAATCCCGCCCGTAAAAGACCTTCAGGGTCACCGTCGGATACAGTTCCCGGAGCCTGCGGATCTTTCGATTCTTCTTGGTCACCAGGTCCTGCTTCAACGTGGTCAGTTCGATATAGACATCGAATTGGGGAAGATAGAAATCCGGGGTGAAGCTTTCGGTCACCTCTCCGCGACCGTTCTGCTCCAGCGGAAAGTTCCGGGGCTCGTATTGCCACTCGATCTGGTAGAAGTCGAGGATCCGGGCGAACTCCTCTTCGCTCGCGTTGGCAAAGGGCGCACGCACCGCTGCAGCTCGGGCGTCCGGCACCGGCCGCTCTTCGGCCTCGTGCAGGATCTCGCGCAACCGATCGAGGAGGGACGCCGGAATCTCGAGCCGCTCCTCCCCCGGGACCCACTCCCCCCCCGGCGCCTGCCGGAAGAGCTGAATGGCGATCCCTCCCTCGGTGGCAAAGATCCGAAACTCCTCGCCGGGCCCTCGTTCTACGCGCTCGATGAGCTCCCTGCCATCCTCGATGTGCATACCCTATGAACCCGCCCAGCGCGCCCGGCGGGCACCCCGACTCCGCTTGGGCGCTGCTGCGCCCGCCAGCCCGCCGTACTGGGTGTTGAGAGGGACCCGTTTTCGACACAGGGGACACTCCTCGCGGACATACGTGGGGAAGTTCTTGGTCACCAGGGCGAAGAAGGGGCAGTCGAACTTGATGCCCGCGCTCCGGTTCCACAGGGTGCCGATCCCCACCACGCGGCCATCCCGCTCTTCCACGAGCCGGATCAGGGATCGGATGGTCGATCCGGTGGTCAGGATGTCTTCCACGATCAACGCCGAGGATCCGGAGAAGAGGAAGGGGAAGAATTCCGGGGGAAGCACCACCTCCGTCTTCCCCTCCCTGCCCTTCCCCTTGACCGCGTACAAGAGCTTGGGCCGCGAGGGGTGCGCCCTGGCCACACAGTGCCCCAGAACGGTGGCGCCGATGCCTGACGTGAGGACCACATCCACCGGGGAGGCGCCATAGTGCGAGGCGATGATGTCTCCCAATCCCTCGGTGAAGCCCGGCTCGGTGGTGACCAGCCGCTTCTCCACGTACTCCCGCGCGTGCCGACCCGAAGAGATGATGAAATGATCGTTGGTCAGGTATGCTCCGGTCCGCAGGATGATCCCGCGGTTAATCCGCTCGAGAACCTCCGCCTCCATGAGCCTGTCCTCCGTCCGCCGTCCGGTGAAGCCTCACTCTCCTCACACCCCACACGTCAGAGATCCGCCGGATCGATGAAGACGAACCCGTCTGTCTGCGCCTCCGCTGGCGCGAGCCGCCGCACATAGAGCGTCATCCCCAGCCGAAAGGCGTCCTCGGGGATCACGGCGCTCACCGGATCCCCTGAAACGTAGGGGAGGAGCAGGGTCCCGCCACTCGCGATCACCGCCTGGGCCGCCCGCAGCCCGTCACGAAGCCACTGAGGATCCTGCCACCCGAAGGGGTACAGAAAGAATGGGCGGGCGGGCATTGCTGCCCCACGCCCGCGAAACGTCATCTGCATCACCGACGAGTAGTCCCAAAGGCCGAAGCAGAGTCCCCAGCCTTTCTCCGCCCGCCTCCCGTACATCCCTTGCCATCCCAAAGGGGTCAATCGATCCAGCGTGCCATGGAGCATCTCGGGATCCCAGGGTGGCGTGAAGTGGTACGAGCGGTAGGTTGCTTCCAAGAGGGAGGCCACCTCGCTGCTGACGTGCGGGATCCGCTCCAACCGGGTGACCCCCGCCTCACCCGAGAGGAGCGCAAGGGCACACTGCTTGAAGGGGAGACTGCCCCGCATCTCCACAAAGGATTCCGATGGTACATTCCCCTCGATGACCAACGAATAGGCGCCCGTGATGCCCGCGTCCCGGATCCCATCCACGAGGGCATTTGCGATCAGACCCGCCACCCCTTGGCGACGGTGGGTCGGACGCACGCGCAGATCATAGAAGTAGGCCCACCGCTGTCTGATCCCGTTGACGCGCAGGCTCTTCACGGTCGCGCCCCCGACCCCGATGA
>JBOHQS010000254.1:0-2636 GCA_050732295.1 Methylomirabilales bacterium (SeqCode) | reverse complement strand
GCCTCGCCCAGGAGAACCTCATAGACGTACGGACCAAGCCCCGTCCGGGAGAGGCCGAGCCCTGACGTCGCGTTTCCCTGCGGATCGATGTCCACCAAGAGTGTGCGTTTGTTGGCCGCGGCGAGACAAGTAGCGAGATTTATTGCGGTGGTGGTCTTGCCCACCCCTCCCTTCTGGTTGGTGACCGCGATCACCCGCGCCACCCGGATCCCCCAGTTAGTGCCGTTCCAACCTACTGGACCGAATGTGATCAGCCCGCCTCGTTCCAACGGTGGCCGGCATGTGCAGCAAAAAGGATGGCACAAATTGTTGGGGCGGCATTAGCATCAAGTCGAAGATAGCACGCTGCCTCCCCGAGAGAAAGGAGAATGTTTCACGTGACACGCTGGGGGCGAGCCTCGACCCCTGTTTCACGTGGAACAGTGCCTGCCCTCACCATGACGATGATGTCCCGGTCCGGGCTCAGGTGGAGGACCCGCTCAATCTTGATGTCGGGGCGCCGAATGGTCTCGGCCTCCCTCAGCCATTTCAGCCCTACAGGCAGGACGAGATACCCCTCCCTGTTCATAAAGGGTGTGCAAAGGGCGACGGTCTCTGGGAGCCTCGTCACCGCCCTTGCGGTGACGACATCGTAGACCTCCCGGTGCGCCGGATCACGATGCAGAGACTCCGCCCTGGCCTGAACGACTGAAATCCCGCGCAACTGGAGGAGGCGACACACCTGTCTCAAGAAGGAGACCTTCTTTCTCATCGCCTCGACAAGGGTGATCTCAAGATCGGGGGCGGCAATCTTGAGTGGAATGCCGGGGAGACCTGCGCCGGTGCCGACGTCAATCAGCCGCAGGTTCGGCTTGACCTCGAACGCCTTGAGGAGGGTCAAAGACTCCAGGATCCCATGCCGAACCACCGCCTCGTCGGTCCGGAACCCAACCAGGTTCGCCTTTCGATTCCACCGCCTGAGCTCGTTGAGGTACGTGATGAAGTAGTCGACCTGCGCCTCAGTGAGGGCAAGGCCCAGCTTTGCTCCGCCACGAGTCAGGAGCTTTCTTGCCGTCTCGTCCATAGAGCACGCCCCCTGCTCAGCCCGTCCATACCTACTTCCCGATACAAAAGTCCCGAAAGATTTGGTCGAGAATCTCCTCTGTCACGGTCTCCCCCACGATCCCGCCCAGCGCGTGGAGTGCCCCACGAACATCCAGGGCGGCAAGCTCAACCGAGATACCCTCCCCCAGGCCGCGGCGCGCCCGCTCAAGTTGCCTCTCAGCCCGCTCCAAAGCCTCCCGATGTCTCGGGCCCACCATCATGATCGCCTCGCCTGCCGCGTCCCCGCCGAGGAGCCGGCCTATCTCACTCCGTAGGCCCTCCACCCCTTGTCGGGTGAGCGCCGAAGCAGAGAGGGGCTCCACCCCGAACCGGTCCTGGTAGGCGGCCGAAACAACGACGGGTTCGAGATCGCTTTTGTTGACTACAAGGATTCGCGGTTGCGGCGACTCTGACCAGGCCTTGAGATCGAGGGGCGCAATCGGTTCGCTGCCGTCCACGACGACGATGGTGAGATCGGCCCGCCCTACGGCCTCCCGGGTCCGGCGTAGGCCCTCAATCTCGATCGGGTCCTGGGGCTCCTCTCGCAGCCCCGCGGTATCGATCAGGCGGATAGGAAACCCACGGATCTCGAGCTCCTCTTCCACGGTGTCCCGAGTCGTCCCCGGAACCACCGAGACAATCGCCCGCTCCCTCCCGAGCAGGGCATTCAAGAGGCTCGACTTGCCCACATTGGGCCGGCCGGCGATCACGACGGTCGCCCCCTCCCGGAGAAGCCGTCCATCCCTCGCTTGCTGAATAAGGACCCCCACGCCCTCCTCGATGCGGTAGATCCGCTTTTCGAGCTCACCGACTGCCGGAAAATCGAACCCCTCCTCGGGAAAATCGACCGAGGCCTCAAGGCTCGCCACCACCGAGAGGAGCTCTGCCCGAAGCCCATCGACCTGCTCCGAGAGCCCCCCTCGAAGTTGTCGCACGGCCGCGGCAAGGCCGGCCTCGGTCCTTGCCCGAACGACCTCTAGGACCGCTTCGGCCTGGGCCAGGTCGAGTCGGCCATTCAAGAAGGCGCGCCGGGTAAACTCCCCAGCCAGGGCAGGCCGTGCCCCGTGCCGGAGGACCGCATTGAGGATCGCCTGCACAGGGACGCGCCCGCCGTGGCCGTGCAGCTCCACCACGTCCTCTCCCGTGTAGGAGCGCGGTGCCCGCATCAGCAGCAGGATGGCCTCGTCGATCACGGCGCCGGTGTCCGGCTCCACCACGTGTCCGTGGTGGATGGTATGGCTGGCACATTGGTGGGGGTCGGCACCGGAGGAGGGGGAGAAGACTCGCGATGCCACCTCCAGGGCGTCGGGCCCGCTCAAGCGAACGATCCCGATCCCCCCCTCGCCCGGAGGAGTGGCAATCGCGGCAATGGTGTCCTGGAAGGGATCGCCCGGTTCGACTGCGCTCACCCCGCCTCCTTTCCCGAACCCACCGAGAGGCCGAGTCCCCGGTTCATCCGGTATTGGTGTCCGATCTGGAGGACATTGTTCACCAGCCAGTACAGGACGAGTCCTGACGGCATCCCCCAAAAGATGAAGGTGAACATGACCGGC
>JBOHQS010000253.1:0-2643 GCA_050732295.1 Methylomirabilales bacterium (SeqCode) | reverse complement strand
AAGTAGTTCTTCTCCCACTGCGGCGGGATGATGCGCACGCGGCCCTCTTCGACCACGCGGATGGCCGGCTCGGCCAGCGGCTTCGTCCGGATGAACCATTGCGGTGTGGGGAACGGCTCGACGACAGTCTGGCACCGATAGCACCGGCCCAACGCGTACCGGTACGGCTCCTCCTTGACCAGGAAGCCCTCTCGGCGGAGATCATCAAGCACCCTCCGGCGGACTTCAAAACGGTCCAGACCGATCAGCGACTGTAGGCGTTGGCGCGCCTCCTCGCTGGCGTCGGTGAGGAACTCTTCATTCAGCGTTCCGTCCGGGAAGAGGGTAGCGATGACGGGCAGACCGTGCCGCTGGCCCACCTCGGAGTCGTTGAAGTCGTGGCCGGGCGTGATCTTGAGGGCTCCGGTCCCGAACTCGCGCGACACATAGGGATCCGCGATCACGGGCAGCTTCCGGCCCACCAGGGGGAGGATGACGTGCTTGCCGACGACCTTCGCATAGCGGGGGTCCTCCGGGTGCACGGCGACGGCCGTGTCCGCCAGCATCGTCTCGGGCCGCGTGGTGGCGACCACCACTCCATTTTTTGGGTCCCCCGCGAGGGGATACCGGATGTGCCACAGGGTGCCGTCGATCTCCTCATGCACGACCTCGATATCGGCCAGCGCGGTTTCGCAGCGCGGGCACCAGTTCACCAGCCGCTCCGCCCGGTACAAGAGCCCGTCCTCCCAGAGACGGGCAAAGACTTCCAGCACCGCCTTCTGGCGTGGCCCATCCATGGTAAAGGCTTCACGGACCCAGTCGCAGGAGGCTCCCAGCTTCTTGAGCTGGTTGATGATGGTCCCTCCCGATTGCTCCCGCCACTGCCAGACCCGGGCGACGAAGGCCTCCCGCCCGATCTGCTGTCGGGTGAGCCCCTCGGCGAGCAGCTGACGCTCCACCACGTTCTGGGTCGCGATGCCCGCATGATCCGTCCCGGGCATCCAGAGGGTGTTATCGCCCGCCATTCTGCGCCACCGGATGAGAACATCCTGGAGGGTATTGTTCAGCGCGTGCCCCATGTGGAGGGAGCCGGTGATGTTCGGGGGGGGGATGACGATGGTATAGGGAGGCCGTGAGGAGCCAGGATCGGCGTGGAAGAAGCCCTGACGTTCCCAGACGGCGTACCAGCGGGGCTCCACATCGCGAGGATCGTAGCCGTGGCCACTCCGCTCGCTCACTCGAGCCTCCAAATAAAAAATCGGGGTGCGAGGGGATCTCCCTCCCACCCCGGAACGGTCGCCCTGCTTACTGCTTCCCCTCGACCAGCTCCCGGATCCGCTGGAGTTCCTGGCTGATCAACTGCTCGGCCAGGTCGGGGACCACCTCCCAGAGGACCTTATTCACCCGGTCGAGGAGGTCTGCCCTGAGCTCTCGGACCAAAAGGGTGGCGACCCGCTCCGCCACCTCGCGGGCTAACGTCTTGACCAACTCGGGCGGGACGGTCAGGGTCTGGGGGCCCGCTGGCATCGCCGGTGCTTCCCGGCCCGTCTGCGCCCTCCCCGCTGGCTCTCCCGGCCGCTCGTCTCGAGTGCGCGCCCCGGGCTTCTGGATCCCCATAGCGGCTGCCATATCCTCGAATCTGAGGTCCCTGACCCCGGAGGTGAGCAGCGACTGCGCATCCTCGAGGACCGGCTTCCCCAGCGCAAGCTCTTCCCCTTCTGTCACAGGCAGCTCGTACGTGGGGACGGACTCGTCCGACGGCGCCTGGGCCATGACATCGGCCGGAAGCCTGATCTCCTCGCCAAACATTTCTGGAGGCTCGACGCCCAGGGCTTCTGGTCCCGCGGCCCTTTCCGTCTTCAGACCCGCCTCGTCCTGGGGAGCGGCGCCAAGCAGGAATTGCTTTACCTTTCCAATGAGGGTCTGGGAGTCAAAGGGTTTGGTCACGACGTCACTGGCCCCGACCCGCTGGACCGCCGCCAGGTCGACGGGACTCGAGGCCCCCGCCATCAAGATGATCGGAACCCCCTTCAACTTGGGGTCCTTCCTGAACGTCGCGCAGAGGTCCTGGCCTGACCGATCCGGCATGGAATGGTCGATCAGCATCAGGTCGGGCTTCACGTCCCTGGCCTTGCGCATGGCTTCCTCAGCGCTTCGGGCCTGGACGAGCTCCACCCCGACCCGACTGAGGGCAAGCTCTACCACCTTCTGTATCGTGGCGCTATCGTCGGCAACGAGGATCCGGGCTTTCATGGGGTACTCCTTTTCGCGCCGCGCCGTGGACGCTGTGTCGAATTCCTCATGCACCCCTGCAAGGCGCGTTCCAACTTGCGGAATTTATTGACGACACGCTAGCGTCCTCCCCCCCCTCTTGTCAAGGGCTTTTTGGCACTGTCGGCCCCAAGAGACCTCCGAGGGCCGGGCAGCGCCAAAATTCAGTTGACTTCCCCCCTGCACCCTCGCTACCTTCTTTGCTACGCGCGGTATCGCCGTTCGGAGAGCCGAGGAAGCTGCCTATGGCGCCTTTTGCCTATTTCGACAACCAGTTCGTCTCGCTCGACGAAGCCAAGATCAGCATCCGCACCAATGCCCTCCACTATGGGACCGGGATCTTCGAAGGCATCCGCGCATACTGGAACGCCCGCCGGACGCAGCTCTTTGTCT
>JBOHQS010000252.1:0-2690 GCA_050732295.1 Methylomirabilales bacterium (SeqCode) | reverse complement strand
TGGCGCGCCTCCCACATTCCGGACAAGTGACCTTATAAGGTCCGTTTCCGGAACAGAGGGGGTTAAATGCCAGAACGGCGCAGGAAGTACACGCCGGAATTCAAGGACGAAGCGGCGAAGATGGTGATCGAGACCTCACGTCCGATCGCCGAGGTCGCTCGGGAGATCGGCGTGCACGAGGGCACTCTAGGGGCTTGGGTGGCGAAGTACCGACGCGACCACGCCGGCGAGGAGCCGCCGTTGTCGATCACCGATCGGGCACGTCTCCGGGAACTGGAGAAGGAATGCCGTGAGCTGAGGATGAAGGCCGATTTCTTGGGAAAAGGTGTGCCACGAACGCGGGAGGCTGCTTGAGGTAGCGGAGTAGTCGATCGTGGTGCTGCACGGGAGATGAAGGATGTTGGCCCTTCGGAGTCGCCCTGCGGGGGTGATTTCAAACCGCCCACTGCTGCATTGGCTGAAGACCGTTGTGGTGAGCGATGTGGGAAAAGGCGCACTAGATGTGTCAGGTAGGGATCGTGGAAGACGGAGCGCAGCCCCCGAAAGCTAGTCGGGGGTCGCTGTTGACGCGTCGTTACAGATGAAGCGACATCAGAACCGGGCACTACTTTTCGGCCCGGGATGAGCCTGGCGGGTGTCCGCTTATTGGCCAGGCGGTGTCCGGCGTGGAGGCGACGTGAGCCCGATCTGCTGCTTTCGTGCGGAACGTGGGAAAGCTCGCCCCGATACTGACAGCGACCCGTCCTCGGGGGAGCCGCTGGCGAGAGGGAGCGTCTCAAGTGGAGACCCCACAAGGGATTGAGTACCGATTCGGGGTGTGCTGGCGGACCGGCTCGTAGTAGTGGTGAAACCCCTGCTGGGCGCGGTGGGGGCGGAGTGAAGGGGTCGGATTGTCCGTGGTTCGTGTGTCCGGTCAACCAGGAAACTGGGAGGAGCTGCATGGACGAGCTGAAGTCATCGTCGAAACCGTTCGATATCTCGAAACGGGAGGTGTGGGAGGCATACCTGAAGGTGAAGGCTAACAAGGGTGCTCCGGGAGTGGATGGGTGCACGATCGAGGAATTCGAGAAGGATCTGAAGGGCAACCTCGCGAAGATCTGGAATCGGATGTCCTCGGGTACCTGGTTTCCGCCTCCGGTGCTGGCGGTGGAGATACCGAAACCGGGCGGCACAAGAACGCTCGGCGTGCCCACTGTCGCGGACAGGATCGCCCAGACGGTGGTGGCCAGGCATCTGGAACAACGGGTGGAACCGTTGTTCCATCAGGATTCCTATGGTTATCGACCGGGGCGGTCGGCGCTGGACGCGGTGGCGGTATGTCGGGAACGTTGCTGGAAGAAGGACTGGGTGGTTGATCTGGACATCCAGAAATTCTTCGACAGTGTGCCGTGGGACCTGATGGTCACAGCGGTGGAGGCTCACACCGACGCTCGGTGGGTGCTGCTGTATGTGAAGCGTTGGCTGGCTTCGCCCTTGCAGCGGCCCGACGGGAGCTTGTGGCAGCGAGACCGGGGAACCCCGCAGGGATCGGCGGTGTCGCCCGTGTTGGCGAATCTGTTCCTCCACTACGCGTTCGACACGTGGATGGCTCGGACATTCCCGGGCGTCACCTTCGAGCGCTACGTGGACGACGCGGTGGTGCACTGCGTCAGCGAACGCCAAGCCCACCTGCTGGTGGAGGCGATCGGGGAACGGATGGTCGACGTCGGATTGCGGTTGCATCCGGACAAGACCAAGGTGGTGTACTGCAAGGGCGGGCGGCGCAGTGGGACGTACCCGACCACGTCGTTCACGTTTTTGGGGTTCACCTTTCAAGCCCGTGCGGCGCGGGACAAGGATGGGGAGATCTTCACCTCGTTTCTGCCCGCGGTCAGCAAGGATGCCCTCAAGAAGATGAGTGCGCAGGTGAGATCCTGGCGATTGCATCTACGCACCGGCCATACCTTCACCGAACTCGCCCGGGAGATCAATCCGGTCGTGAGCGGTTGGATGCAATACTACGGCGCGTTCTATCACACCGCGCTGTATCCCGTGCTGAGGCGTATCAACTACTACCTGATGCGCTGGGTCCGCAAGAAATATCGGAAGGTCAGGACCTTCAAGAAGTTCCACAGGCGATGGAAGCAGGTGACCGCCGCGTGGCCGAACCTGTTCGCCCACTGGAGATGGGTCCACTCGATCTGGTGACCAGGATGATAAGAGCCCGGTGACGGGAGACTGTCACGCCGGGATCTGCGGGAGCCCGGGGGTGCGATTCCCCCGGGCGACCCGACCACTGGCGTGTAGACTGTGGACAAGGCCGCCGGGTCGGCGACCCGGCGATGAAAGACCGGATTATGACGGATAGCGGAGGCCCGGAGATCATCGGCATGAACTACCATTCTAATTTTCATGCGGTCATGCCCCACGGGCCGAAGAGCGCCAGTTGCCGAGTTCGTGTCTTCAGCTGGCTGGAGCGGATTCCCGATCGAGCTCAGGTGCACACCTACGCGGGGCTTCCGACTTCCTCGCCGAGTGCCCTGCTCGGCCATCCTATGAGCGTCGCCGCCGCTGAGGCCCGGATCCGGGCGTTAGTCCGACGATCGGTCCCACGGCTCTTGGTGCACCGCGAGGCGTCTCCCCTGAGCAGGGGCGGCCTGGAGTCGCGACTGTTGCGATCAGCCGAGCTCGCGGTCTACGACTTCGATGAC
>JBOHQS010000251.1:0-2695 GCA_050732295.1 Methylomirabilales bacterium (SeqCode) | reverse complement strand
CACTGCCGCCCTGCGTCTGCAAATAAGGGGAGATCATGGCGAAAGAGAAGCGTATGAAAAGACCGACGACCCTCGGCGCCCTCATGCGGAGCCATTTCACCGAGGCGCGCACCGCGCGGAGAACCGTCCGTGAGGAGATGCGCGAGAACCTGCTTCGGATGTTGAAAGGAAAAGAGCCGCTCTTTCCCGGCATCGTCGGATACGACGAGACGGTCATCCCGCAGATCGTCAATGCCATCCTCTCGAAGCACCACATGATCCTCCTCGGGCTTCGCGGCCAGGCCAAGAGCCGGATGCTGCGGGGTCTCACGACCTTCCTGGACGACGAGGTCCCGAGCATCGAGGGATGTGAGATTCATGACAACCCCTACACTCCCATCTGCGCTGCCTGCCAGCAGAGGCGCGCCACGATGGGAGAGGATACGCCAATCACCTTTATCCCTCGCGAGAATCGCTACGTCGAAAAGCTGGCCACCCCGGACGTCACGGTGGCCGATCTCATCGGGGACATCGACCCGATCCGTGCGGCCCGGGCCAGCCTCGACCTCAGCAGTGCCCTCACGATCCACTTCGGCCTGCTCCCCCGGGCCAATCGGGGCATCTTTGCCATCAACGAGCTTCCGGATCTCGCCGCCAAGGTCCAGGTCGCCCTTTTCAACATCATGCAGGAGGGGGATGTGCAGATCAAAGGCTACCCGATCCGGCTCCCCCTCGACGCCTGCCTGGTCTTCTCGGCCAATCCTGAGGACTACACCGCACGGGGCAAGATCATCACCCCCTTAAAGGACCGCATCGGCTCCGAGGTTCGCACGCATTACCCCGCCAGCCTTGAGGAAGGGATGGCCATTACCGCGCAGGAGGCGTGGCTCCACCGGGATGAGGACCGGCTGCAGATCCCGCCCTTCGTCTTCGAGGTCGTCGAGCGGATCGCGTTTCTGGCACGGGACAGCAAATACATCGACAAGCGGTCGGGGGTGAGCCAGCGGCTGCCCATCACGTGCATGGAGAACGTGGTGTCCAACGCCGAACGCCGTGCGGTCCTGCATCGGGAGAGGCGGACCGTCCCGCGGCCCGCCGACGTCTACGCTGCGCTTCCCGGCATCACCGGCAAGCTGGAGCTTGAGTACGAGGGAGAGATGCGTGGAGCCGACGCCATCGCCACGGGACTCGTCCGGGAGGCCATCAGGGAGACCTTTGCGAGCCGCCTCAGCCTGGCGGACTGCCTGCCGATCGTGGAGTGGTTCAGCCAGGGCGGCGAGGTCCGCATTGCCGACACCATGGCGGCCGAGGAAGCCCTGCGAATCCTCCAGAAGATCCCGCCCCTTTTGCAGGCCGCCAAGCAGCTCAAACTGGACGCGCACCCAGAAACGCTCGTCTCGGGGTGTGAGTTCATCCTCGAGGGCCTTCATGCGATGCAGAAGATCAGCCGGAGCGAGGAGCGAGGATACTTTGTCGAGCGGCGGGCGAGCGAGCCCCCCCCGACAGAGCGCGAGACGGGGCAACGCCGCTACCTGAATTAGCTCATGTCAACAGCACCTTTGGCCCCTCGCTCCAGGGCTCTCGCGGCGACCCTGTTCGGCGGCTTACGGCCTGGGGTCCCTCCGTGTTCACGATCCCTGCAAAGAAGCCCGGCACGGATCGCGCCTCGGTTTCCCAGGCCGTCGCCCGCCGAGGGACCCCGCCGCTTCCGCCAATGTCGCTCGGGGCCTGTAGGTGCTGCCTAAGAAAGCAAAATTCGCGGGCAGAGGTGGGTAACTTCGGAAGACCCGCTCCCCGAGCCCTTCCGGACTGAGCTACGCGAGGGGCCGCGGGTGCTGTTGCAACATCGGTCATCTGTCATCGGTCATCGAATTATGGGGACAGTTCGCTATTCCAAATGGATCGGCAGGCCGGGGGGCGACCTGAGCCTGGAAGATCTGCTCGAGCAGCTGGCTGACTATCTCCTCCACAGCGGCTTTCACCATCCCTACCATGATCCCGAGGAAGGTCGCAGCCTCCAGGAACTGTACGCCGCCCTCCTCCAGGCCCTGGCAGAGCAGGGGCAGATTGATGGACGAGACTTAGACCGGTGGCTGGAAAGCCCTGAGTTCCGGGAGCAGTCCGAGGTTTCGGAGCTCCTCAAGGCCCTGCTTCAGCGCCTGGCCGAGGAAGGGTACATCACCCTAGGGCGTCCGGGTGCGGTGGAAGATGACCTTGACGTCAGAGGCTACGTCGGCGGCTTCGGCCCCGAAACAAAACAGGCCCGCTTCGAGATCACCAACAAGGCCCTTGACTTCCTGGGCTACAAAACCCTCAAGGATCTGCTCGGCGCCCTCGGCAAGAGCGATTTCGGCCGCCACGATACACGGGAATTGTCCACGGGCATCGAGGCCGCGCTCCCCCCGAAGCCCTATGAGTTCGGCGACAGTTTGAACCTTGATGTGACCGCGACGCTGCTCAACGCCATCGAGCGGCAGGGCCTTGCGGTGCCGATCGAGATCGAGCACAGTGACCTCGCGGTCCGCCAGGCGGACTACCAAAGCTCCTGCGCAACGGTCTTGCTCCTCGATTGCAGCCACAGCATGATTCTCTACGGCGAGGACCGGTTTACCCCGGCGAAGCGCGTGGCGCTCGCCCTCTCGCACCTGATCCGGACCCAATACCCCGGCGACAGCCTGCACATGGTCCTCTTCCATGACTCCGCCGAGGAGATCCC
>JBOHQS010000250.1:0-2705 GCA_050732295.1 Methylomirabilales bacterium (SeqCode) | reverse complement strand
GGAATTTCTTCCTCTCGCGCATACGTGATCGCCGCAATCTTCCCCTCGATCCCGCGGGTGCCAAAGCCTCCGGGAACCAGGACCCCCGAGACGCCATCGAGACAGGCCTTGGGGCCCTCCTGCTCGATCTGCTCCGCCACCACCGCCCTGATCTCCACGCGGCAATCATTGGCGATCCCTCCATGGCAGATCGCCTCGGTGAGGCTCTTGTACGCGTCCTTCAGCTCCAGATACTTTCCGACGACGGCGATCGAGGTGACGGTGGACGGGCTCTGGATCTTCTGAACCATCTGCTCCCAGGCTCTCAGGTTCTGCTCCTGCGCCTCCAGGTTCAGGATCTCCACCAGGAGATCGTCCAGGCCTTCGCTGTGTAGGACGAGGGGGACCTCGTAGATCGAGGAGACGTCCTTGGCGGTGATGACCGCGCGCTCCGAGACATTGCAGAAGAGGGCGATCTTGGCCTTGAGCTCTTTGGGGAGGAGCCGGTCGGTCCGGCACAGGAGGACGTCCGGCTGGATCCCGATCTGGAGCAGCTCCTTCACGCTGTGCTGAGTCGGCTTGGACTTCAGCTCGCCGGCGGTGCCGATGTAGGGGACCAAGGTCAGATGCAGGTAGGCCACGTGCTCCCGACCCACGTCGCTTCGAAACTGCCGAATGGCCTCGAGGAAGGGGAGGCCCTCGATGTCGCCCACCGTGCCCCCCACCTCGACGATCACGACATCGACTCCCTTGCTCACGCGGTAGATCGCCCGCTTGATCTCGTCGGTAATGTGCGGAATCACCTGGACCGTTCCGCCGAGGTAATCGCCTCGCCGCTCCTTCATGATGACGTTGTAATACACCTGCCCGGTGGTGACGTTGTGGTCTCGGGTCAACCGGGCACTCGTAAACCGCTCGTAATGGCCCAGGTCCAGGTCGGTCTCCGAGCCGTCATCGGTCACAAAGACCTCGCCATGCTGGAAGGGGCTCATGGTGCCAGGATCCACGTTGATGTAGGGATCGAACTTGAGGAGGGTCACCTTGAGGCCACGACTCTCCAGGAGACACCCGATGGAGGCAGCCGCCAATCCCTTTCCCAGGGATGACATGACTCCACCGGTCACAAAGATATACTTCGTCGTCATCGCTCCCCCATCCTATGCGTCACCTGCCTCCCGCCAGGCGGTCGCCGCCACCATCCGCTCGATCCGCGCCAGGTCCTCCGGCGTATCCACGCCGATGCTGTCGTATTTCGTCTCGACGACCCTGATCGGGTACCCGTACTCCAACGCCCGCAGCTGTTCCAATTGCTCAGTCTCCTCGAGTGGGGTCGGGGCCAGCCGGGCCAGCTCAAGGAGAAAATCCCGTCGGTACACATAGAGGCCGATGTGCTTGTAGTACATCGTCCGATGTCCGAGGTCCGCGGTCCGAGGTCCAGGATCCTCCCTTTCCAGCCCTAAATTCGCAACCGCCGACTTCGGACTTCGGACTTCGGACTTCGGACTTCGATGGTACGGGATGGGGGCACGGGAGAAGTACAGGGCGAATCCCCGGCAGTCCCGAACCACCTTGACCACATGCGGGCTGTGGCATTCGTCCTCCGCCTCGAGCCGGCGGCACACCGTCCCCATGACCAGGTTCGCCTCAACAAAAAAGGGGGCCACCGCCTCATCGATCATGGCCGGATCGATGAGGGGCTCGTCCCCCTGGATGTTGACGACCAGCTCGGAGCTCAGGGAGGCGGCGACCTCCGCAACGCGATCTGTTCCGGACGGGTGATGCGCCGCCGTCAGTTGGACCTCCCCGCCAAATGCAGCGACCGCATCGCGGATCCGGAGGTCATCGGTCGCCACCACCACCCGCGCCAGCGTCTTGCTCCGACGGGCCCGTTCGTAGACATGGCGAACCAATGGTCGTCCGCAGAGCGCAGCCAGCGGCTTGCCGGGGAACCGAGAGGAGGCGTAGCGGGCCGGGATAACCCCTACCGCCTTCACGATGCTACTCCTCCTTCTGTGCCCAGGCTCGCTGGAGCTCTGCCAAACTCACCGTTGCGGTTCCTCGCTTCCCCACCACCACGCCGGCGGCGTGGTTGGCGATGTGGGCCGCCTCCACCATCGTCGCCTTGGAACACAGGGCAAGGGCCATGGCCCCGACCACCGTGTCCCCTGCCCCGGTGACATCGTACACCTCTTTCGCCACCGCCGGGATATGGCTGACACGACCGTCCGCCTCGAACAGGGACATCCCCTTCTCCCCGCGGGTGACGAGCACCGCCTGAACCCTCAGGGTATTGACGAGATGTCGCCCCGCCTCCACGACCTCTGCTTCACTCCGAATGGGCCGTCCCCAGGCAGTCGCCGCTTCCCAGTGGTTGGGCGTGAGCACGCTGACATTGCGATACATGTCAAAGTGATTGACCTTGGGGTCCACCACCATCACCACCCCACGGGCGCGGGCCAGCGGAAGGATCTCCTGGAGGAGCCGACCGCCGATCACTCCCTTTCCGTAATCGGAAATGATGAGGGCATCGACAGCGGCCAGCCGATCCCGGATCAGCTCCTCAATCCTCCCTCGGATCTCACCACCCAGATCATCCGTGGACTCCCGGTCAAATCGTACCACGTGCTGGGGCCCGGCGACAACCCGGGTCTTGCGCGTGGTCTTCCGCGAGCGATCCACGACCATACCATCCGACTTCACCCCGATCTGCTCGACCTCGTGGATCA
>JBOHQS010000249.1:0-2715 GCA_050732295.1 Methylomirabilales bacterium (SeqCode) | reverse complement strand
GGGACGCGGTAAGGCAACGGACGTCGTGTCGGGCAGATCCCCCGGCCGTCAGCGGGCAGCTCCCATGTCCGCCAACGGGCAACTACGCGGCCGTCTCCGAGCAGTTTGTCGCGGCCGTCGTCAGCCGGGTAAGTCAGGCGACCCAAGAACCTCCCTCCGAGTTCCTCCCGGCTGCGCCGGGGATACAACGAAGCGCCTCACGGCGCACACCGTGCTGGCCACTCGTCGCGGCACACGGCTCAAGCAACCCGCTGGGGCGGGCAGGTGTTTGTTCTGCTGGTCCGTGCTGTGCGGTCCGTCGCTTGGTGGCGCCGGGCGCAGTGGGCGTGTACGAGGCGGTGTGTCGTCCGGTCGCTGTGTTCGGTGATGGCCTGGCGGGTCATCGCCTTTCTGATGGCCGCGAACCAGGTCTCCCACTCGTGGAGGGAGTCGGGTAGGCGGTCGGTGAACAGCAGCGGTTCCCTGCACAGCGGGCATTGTCCGTGCTGGTCACGCAGGGCGTGTTGCCAGGACGGGGCCAGTTGTGGAGGCTTGCGCTTACGTCGCCGGTCGGCCCAGTATTGGGCCAAGGCAGGGTCGTCGGGTGAGTACCTGCCGATGACCGGGACGTGCCGGACGATCTTTGTCCAGGCGTAGTGGTGGAGGTAGGCGCCGGTTTCCCGGTCGCCGTAGACCCACTTGTTGCGCCTGGTCTGGTGGAACGAGCCGAAGTAGCGGGCCGTAACCCACTTTCGGTTCTTCTTGGGGTGCCTGCGGCGGGCCCATTTGTAGAGGTGCTGCCATAGGTGGTTGTCCAAGGCCTGGTAGGCCTTCTTGGATGCCCCGGGCCGGAAGTAGTTCGCCTGGCCGCGGATGATCGGGTTCATCGTGTTGATCACCTCGAGGGGACTGGCGCCGCGGAGGGTGCGCAGTTCCGCGGCGTTTCTTCGCCGGATCTTCTTGAGCGCGTCCTGGCTCGGTTTGGTGAGAACCTTGGTACCACTGTGGACGTGGTAGCGGCGGATGGTGAAGGACAGAAAGTTGAATCCGTCGTCGATCCGACCGATCCGTGTCTTCTCCCCGTTGAGGGATAGGCCTCTGTCCTTCAGCCATGCACCGAGCTGCGCCTGGACCGTTTCGGCCTGCTCGCGACTGTGGCAGAGGGCCACGAAGTCGTCCGCGTAGGTGATGACGGTCGGGCATCCAAGTTTCACATAGCCGCGCGAGTCGTACGTGACTCCTGCGGCTTCTTCCATACCTTGCAACGCGATGTTCAGTAGCAGCGGGGAAATCACTCCGCCTTGAGGGGTTCCCTCGATGGTCGGAGAGTACCGGCCCCGATCGACCACGCCTGCTTTCAACCAGTTCCGGATCTGTTCCCTGGCCGGGAACGTCCCGATCCGTTCCAGTAGAAAGTTGTGGTCGATTCTGTCGAATGCGGATGTCAGGTCCGCGTCGAGCACCCAGTCGCGTTTCGCGTTCTTCGCCGCGAGCGCTTTATGGATCATCTCGATCGCGTCGTGGCATCCGCGGCCCGGCCGGAACCCGTACTGTTTCGGGTCAAGCCGTGCCTCCCACTCTGGTTCCAGCGCGTTGCGCACCCGTTGTTGCTGGGCGCGGTCGGCGATGACGGGAATCCCGAGTGGGCGTTTCCCGCCTTTTTTGGGTATGTACACCCGTCGCACCGGCAGTGCGTGGCCCGGTCCGGCCTGGTGGTGCAGGCGCATCGCCAGGGCGGCCCGGGAAGGTGAGGTCAGAGCGACCTGCCTGTCCACGCCCGCGGTGTGACGGCCGGTGTTGTGCTGACTCACCCGGCGTACGCTGACCAGCGTGTTAGCCCGGCTGCGCAACATCAGCTTTTGCAGATTGCGGACCTGTTTGCGGTCGCCTACCTGCGTCGCCTTGAAGATCCGTTGCCGTAGTCGCTGTACCTGCTCTTCCTGGTCGCGCCAGTCGATGGCCTCCCAGTCGAGCAGATCCTCAGGTCCGTTCACCACGTCGCCGCCCGCGTCGAACGCCGCGATGTCAATCACAGCAGTCGTCGCGTCCCGCGTCATGGCGCCTAACTTGCCCATACGGTTCCAGCGTTTTGTTGGCTTTGATTCGTCAAAGGGTCACCCGGCTCACGTCAGCTCCCTTTCGGGCCCACGCACCCGGCGTGGTATGCGGCCAGTTATGCGACGACCACCATGCCGGAGGGTTCGGTGATTCGTCGTCGTTTTCCTGTGGCCTTTCGGCTGCCGCCGTTCGCTTCTTGGCCGTCCTGTTCCCACCACAGATATCCGCTCTCCTTACGGTCGGCCTACCGATGACTGTTCTCGCCCACCGGACTGTGATGGGGTTTCCATGTTCCGCACTGGTGAGACGCGACCGGTG
The DNA here is from genome assembly GCA_050732295.1 of Methylomirabilales bacterium (SeqCode). Taxonomy (GTDB): domain Bacteria; phylum Methylomirabilota; class Methylomirabilia; order Methylomirabilales; family CSP1-5; genus CSP1-5. The sequence continues at coordinate 360 of JBOHQS010000249.1, read as the reverse complement.
TCGGGCGCCCCCTATACCCCGGGGCCGTGGTGCTCTCATGGCCGACATCGAAACTTCAGCCACCACTGCCGTCTCCCAGCGGCGGGCCCTGTCCTTCGCTGTTGCATTCCACCTGCCGAAGTTCTGGTTAACGAGGCTTACGGGAGTTCAGGTTGTTCACCCTTCCGGTCTTCCCCTTGCCTGTGACCAATGGATGGAGCACCAGTTCTTGGGCTTCCTCCCGGGCTTCACACCCCGCCGTTGCCGGCGACGCATGCCAGGAGCAGGGACGAGCGTTGAGCACTCGCTCGGAGCTAACCGTCGATCATTCGACCCTCCATTTCGGTTATCTCACTCACACAGTGCGACATCACGTCGCAC
>JBOHQS010000248.1:0-2736 GCA_050732295.1 Methylomirabilales bacterium (SeqCode) | reverse complement strand
GTAGCCGTAGTGGGCGCCCGCCAGGGAGTAGGTGGCAATGCCACCGGCGTCCTGGTCCACGCTGGCCGTGATGATCCCCGGCCCCATGATCGACAAAAAGACGAGGAGCCGACGCTTGTGCCGGTAGAGCATTCGCATGAAGCGCCTTGCTCCGCCCGGACCGCGGCGCTGGGGAGCGATCGTGCCCGTCGCCTTCCGAGCGGTCTGGAGGATCCTCCGGTTGAGAGCGCCCTAATGCCGTTCCAACTTTTCTCACGCAAGTACGGAGGTGTGCGATGCCGTGAGCACGCTTGCAAGCTTTCTTGTCCGTGTTCGGGGCAATGGGTTGGAACGGTACTAAATGTACTTTTTCGCCGCCCGCCGCTTCCATATCATCGGGATCAGATCGTTGAGCACGTCATCAACGGTTACGATCCCCTCAAGCCTCCCTTCCGCATCCACCACCGGCAGGGCCATGAGGTTATACTTCGAGAGGGTCTCGGCCACCTCTTGGATGGTAGCCTCGGATCTGACAGTGGCGAACTGGGTGACCATGATCTCGTCCAGTCGCTGGTCTGCCTTGGCCACCAATAGCTCTCGCAGGCTCAGGACCCCCACGAGCCGCTCTGAGGGGTCGGTCACGTAGAAATAGTAGATCGTCTCCGCCTCGTCCGCCACGGTCCGGAGCACCTCCAGGGCCTGGCTCACGGTGGGTTCAGGGCGCAGGGTCACGTATCCGGTGGTCATGAGTCCACCGGCAGTGTCTTCTTCATGCTCCAGGAGTTCTGCCACATCCTCCGCCTCGGCCGGCTCCATCTCTTGGAGAAGCTCTTGAGCCTTGGCCTGCGAGAGGTCTCCCAGGACATCCGCGGCTTCGTCCGGCTCCATCATCTCCAGGATGTCCGACGCCCGCCCTGGCTCGAGCATCTGGATGATTCCCGCCTGGACCTCGGGCTCGGTCTCTGTCAGGGCCTCGACCGCCGTCTCGGCGTCCAGGGCGTCGAGGATGACCGCTCGCTCGCTGGGGTTCAGTTCCTCCACGATATCGGCGATGTCCGCCGGGTGCAGCTGAGCCAGCTTGGTGTAGACGGCCTGCTTTCGGGCCCGGGTCAGTTCGGTCTCGATGGGCTCCACATGCTCCCAGGAGACGACATCCCTGGGAATCGTGATGCCAAAGGTGGAGACGATCGACCGGACGAGACCTTCGGCGAAGAGGCGGCGAAGCAAGCTGCGCATGCCGGCGAGCACCGCCACCACGTGGTAGCCCCCCTCTCGCCACTCGAGCTGTACATCGTTGACCCGGACGACACGCCAGCGATGGGTATCCATCACCTTCTTGTCCAAGATGTTTCTTCCGAGCGCCATCTCGTTTGCCCTGAGATCGCTCGGGATGAGCTCTTCGGTGGGCCGGTCCAAGATGATGGTGGGCCCACCCGGGGTCTCTGCAATCTCGGCCACGGCTTCCCAGGGGACGAGCAAGTCGTCCTCGCGTACCCGTGCGATGCTCAGCTTGCTCACGCGAGGATACATGCCGCGAAAGAGCACCACCAGGTCCTTCAGCGTGCCCACCTCTGCGCCGCGGCTATCCAGGGCCGGCCGCCGTTGCAAGCGGGTCAAAATGGTGGTCCGTTCCGCAGGTTCCTGGACCATACTGATTGCTCCTGCCTGGGCTTACATAGTACCGAAGAGCAGGGCGGTGTCAATGCGAATTACAAACCGATGACCGCTGGCCGATCACCGATGACAGACGATCAGATGTTGGGTGTTCGGAATCCGAAAACCGAACACCGAACACCTAAGACCCAACACCCAGACGGCAAGACCCCCTGTTCAGGACCGGGGTGGTGTGCTATGGTGATGCCTTGGTGAGGAGTTTCGGCCATGGATGCGGGGGAGGTACGCTTCATCGCGGACAGCATGCTGGGCAGGCTGGCCACGTGGCTCCGCATCCTGGGGTACGACACCCTGTATTTCCGGGATGCCCAGGACGGTCGGCTCGTCGCCCTGGCGCGGCGCGAGGGGCGGATCCTCCTGACGCGGGATACGCAACTCCTCATGCGGCGGCGGCTCTGCCCGATGCTCTTTGTCCGCCATGATCGGGTGTGGGAACAGCTGAGACAGGTGACCGGCGAGCTCGGGCTCCGCATGGGACCGCGGCTGGGGAGCCGGTGTCTCCGCTGTAATCGATCCCTCGCCTCCCTCGCGAAGGCCCGTGCCGCGGGACGGGTTCCCGAGTACATCTTTCGCCGTCATGACGTCTTCTTTCATTGTGAAGGGTGCGGCCGGGTCTTTTGGGGCGGGACGCACCTCACGCACATGGAGGAGACCGTGCGGGCCTTATGCGGCTGATCTTCATGGGGACGCCGGCATTCGCCGTGCCCTCGCTCACCCGCCTCCTTCAGGCGGGGCACGAGGTCACGCTGGCCGTGACCCAGCCGGACCGCCCTGCCGGCCGGGGGAAAGCGCTGCGCACGCCGGCCGTCAAGCGGGCGGCCGAGGAGGTGGGCCTTTCCGTGATCCAGCCGGAGAAGATCGGAGACGCAGAGGTGGTGGGCCGCCTCCGACAGGCGAGACCTGAGGTGCTGGTGCTGGTCGCCTTTGGCCAGCTCCTGCCCCGAGCGATCCTCGATATTCCCCCACAGGGATGCTTCAATGTCCATGCATCCCTGCTCCCGAAGTACCGCGGGCCGGCCCCCATCCCCTGGGCGCTGATTCGGGGGGAGACGGTGACGGGCGTCACGATTATGGAAATCGTCG
>JBOHQS010000247.1:0-2753 GCA_050732295.1 Methylomirabilales bacterium (SeqCode) | reverse complement strand
GTGGTATCCCCTATACCCTTGACGCTGGTGAGGAGGGCCGCGAGATCGGCGTGCTGATTTGCGATGTGGCGCGCAAGCTCGGCGTCGATATCCTCCAGCTGCTTTTTGAGGGCCTTGATGATCGCCTGGATGCTGCGCTGGGCCACCTTATGGCTGGTGGCCAAACGGTTGCGCTCAGAGGTGAGCATCGAGACCAGCTGGCGCCGTCGTGCCATCAACGCTTGAAGTTGCCTCTGTTCAGCGTCGGGCAGAGGCCGCACAAGCTTCTCTCGATCGGGATGGCGGTCCAGCACACCCGCGAGCTCGGCCAAGGCCCGGGCATCGATGCGGTCGGTCTTGGCGAGATAGCCCATGGCACGGGCGAAATCCCGGGCTTGGCGCGGATTGACGATGGCCAGGGGCAAGCCGGCCCCTTCCCTTGCAAGGCCAAAGCAGCGCCACTCTCATAGCCCCCCGTCGCCTCCAAGACGATGAGCGCCACCGTATGCTCTTTAAGGTGCGCGCGCAGCGCCTCAAAGCCCTCTGCATCGTTCATGAAGGTCTGGACAGCCCCGCGGTACCCAGGGCCACTTCCAGGGTCTCTTTAGCGACATCGACCCCCACATAGAGCGGTTCAGGCACGTTCTTCATCTCCCCTCCTTGCTAATACGATATGGGTTCAAGCAACTGTTCGGGCTCAGGAAGAACGGGATCCGCCGTACGCCATACGCTTCCCCACGGGCTTCAAAACCCCAGGTGTTATCAGGCTGCACGGCGGTGCCCAAACCCGCCCCCGCTGTGGATTTGTGATAGGGGTCGGGAAGACTCGCGTCTCCCCGCCCTCCGAACCGTGCGAGCGGTTTTCCCGCACACGGCTCTCCAGTCGGTGGTTTCCTCATCGGGATTGGCGTGCCAGCACATGGGCCTCGTGCAAGGTGAGAAGCCCATGGGCAGCGAAGAAGGCAATGGGCCAGCGTAGATGGTCGCGGTGAGAGGGACCGAAGCCGGGTTGTTTAAGGCGCTTGCGCAGAATAGCCCGTAAGCGACGACGCACAAAGCTGTCGATGCTCCGAAATGTCGACCCGCGTGCGTGCTTGAAGTAGGCAAACCACCCCTGCACTATCGGATTGAGCTCGGCAATGATGTGCTCGAGGCTACCGCTGCGGGTGCGACCCGTCCGTTGGCGTACGCGGTCTCGCAACACCATGAGACTTTTATGGCGTACATAGCGATGTCCGCCCTCGAAGGCGATAGCCCAGGAAGTCAAAGCCGTACCCGGCTTCCCTGCAGTTTCCCAAGTGGGTTTTGTCAGGATGCACGCGCAGAGCGTTCTGCACCGTCCAGGCTTGAATCTGAGCCAATGCGGCCTCAGCGTCCTCCCGGCTCTGACACAGCACGACAAAATCGTCCGCATACGGACGAGTTTGTGCCCTGCCGCTGTCATCTTGACGGCCAGCGAATGCAGGTAGAGATTGGCTAACAGTGGGCTAAGCACAGCCCCTTGGGGAGTGCCCGCATTGGGTTTCCATCGTTGCAGGTCCTCCATGATGTCCTGGTCCAGGAAACCCTGAACCAGTTGCAACACCCTGCCGTCACTCACCCGTTCCTTCCCCCGTGTGGAGGAGTGGGGAATGCGGGATGGTATCGAAGGAAAGCGCGACACACTACCCATCTTGAAGACTTTCCGCAATCAGTAAGGATAATCCGCAAAGGTCATCCGTTTGAAGGCCGCACTCTTCAGGTCTTAGGCCGAACGCATCGAGCCGGTCGACTCCACTTATTGCTGATCCTCCCTGACGAGAGTCGTTCGCTCATTCCCGCGACCTGGACCAATCTAGAGTCCTGCGCACGGATCGCCTCAGAGACTAACGTGATGAATGGGACCACGCTGGGCTCGCAGTCGGACTTGCTCCAGGCCCGTACAGTCGTCGACGCTCTCCTTCACCGTCTACCGAGCACAGAGGAGAGTCACCGTGCAACTGAAGCTACTGTTCCTGGAGATCCCCAATCCAAGTCGCAAGGTGTGGGCGCAACTCGAGGAGGCGCACCGCGAAGCCCTCCTCGGCAAGCTGACACAACTCATCGCCAAAGCCGCGCTGTTCGAATCTCAAAGGGAGGAGACCGAGAATGACTGATACCACGAAGATCAAAGCCGTTCATTTACACCGTGCCGCTTGCGTTTATATTCGCCAGTCAACCCCCGCCCAGGTCGAGCACCATCGAGAGTCCACCGATCGCCAATACGCCCTCGTCGATAAGGCCCTCGCGCTCGGATGGTCGCGTGACCAGGTGAGGGTGATTGACGAGGACCTCGGCCTCTCGGGCGCCAGTGTCACCCAACGCGGCGGTTTCGCCCGCATGACGGCGGAAGTCGCACTGGGGCAGGTTGGCATCGTGCTTGGCCTTGAGGTCTCACGGCTGGCCCGTAATAATGGGGATTGGTATCGACTGCTTGACCTCTGCGGGATGACCGATACTTTGATCGGCGACGCAGACGGTATCTATCACCCCGCCCTGTTCAACGACCGCCTGGTGCTCGGGCTCAAGGGCACCATGAGTGAGGCGGAGCTGCATATTCTGCGCGCCCGGCTCGATGGCGGGATCCGCAACAAGGCCGCCCGAGGAGAGCTACGCCGAGGACTGCCCGCCGGCTTTGTCTGGGGCGAGGAGGATGGCGAAGTGCGCTTCCACCCCGATGAGGCGGTGACTTCCGCCATTCGCACGGTCTTCGAGCGCTTTGCCGAGCTCGGCTCCGCGCGCCGGGTATGGCTCTG
>JBOHQS010000246.1:0-2785 GCA_050732295.1 Methylomirabilales bacterium (SeqCode) | reverse complement strand
CGCGAGATCGTTCGGGAATGGCTCGCCGGCGAGTTTGAAGGGGGGCGGCATGCCCGGCGGGTGGACAAGATCGTACGGCTGGAGGAGCAGCTTTTTACCGTCGAGGTCAGGCGAGGACCGACCTCGCCTCCGAGGCCGAAGGAGCATCCACCATGGGGAAATCAGGAGGGGTAATGGGATGACGCCGACGACTGCCTATGTCCTCATCGAGGCCGCATCGGACAAGGCCAAGAATGCCCTGAAGGCCATCAGCAAGATCTCCGGTGTGAAGATGGCCCACGCCGTGACCGGCCCCTACGATATCATCGCCTTTGTCGAGGCAGCCGACGTCGACGCCTTGGGTCGCGTGGTCCTGTCGAAGATCAGAACAATCTCCGGCGTGACCAAGACCTTGACCTGCGTCGCCATCGAAGTGCGGTAAGTGCTTAGTGATTGGTGAGTAGTGGCTGGTGGCTGGTGAGAGATCATCGTTGACATCAATCACCAATCACGAGTTACCATTCACTAACCACCAGTCACTTGTCACCACGCGCAAGGTCGCCGGCAAGACGGATCAGGGTTCGGACGGGAACTCCCGTGGCTCCCTTGGGGGTCTCGCCCTTTTCTTTCTCGGCCTGGGCTGTCCCGGCAATGTCCAGATGGACCCAGGGCGTCTCGCCCGCGAAGCGGGCCAGAAACTTGGCGGCGGTAACGGCGCCGGCCTTGCGTCCACCGACGTTCTTGATGTCGGCCACATCGCTCTTGATCTGCTCGTCGTACTCCCCATCCATCGGCATCTGCCACACCTTCTCCCCCACCGCCTCGGCCGCAGATCGTATCTGATCCATCCATGTCTGGTTATTGGTGAAGGCCCCGCTCCGGATCGATCCCAGGGCCACGACACAGGCCCCCGTGAGCGTCGCCACATCCACCAAGCGCTGGCAGTTGAGTCTCCGGGCATAGCAGAGGGCATCGGCGAGGATCAGGCGGCCTTCGGCATCGGTGTTCACCACCTCGATCGTCTTACCATCCATGGCCCGGACCACATCCCCCGGTTTCATCGCCGATCCCGAGGGGAGATTCTCGCAGGCCGGGACAATGGCGGTCACATTCATGGCCGGTTTGAGCTGCCCGATCGCCGCCATGGTCGCGATGACGGCTGCCCCGCCGGCCATGTCCCCCTTCATCTGCTCCATGCCCTCGCTCGGCTTGATAGAAATCCCCCCAGAATCGAACGTGATCCCCTTGCCCACGAGTCCCAGGTCGGGTTGCTTCCCGCGTCCGCCTCGATACGAGAGAACGATCAGGACCGGCGGCCGGCTGCTCCCCTGCGCCACCCCCAGGAGGGCTCCCATCCCCAGACGCTGAAGGTCTCGCTTTCCGAAGACCTGGCAGGAGAACCTCTGGGTCTTGGCCACGGTGCGGGCCTGCGCTGCGAGATCCTGCGGGGTGAGGTAATTCGACGGTTCGTTCACCAGATCCCGGGCCAGGTTGACCGCGCGAGCGACGATCTGCCCGCTGGCGCTGGAGGCCCTGACCTCGGCCATCTGAGCCCGGTCCCGCAGGAGCAGAGAGACCTCATCAACCGCCCTGTGATCGTCATCGTCTGTCTTCCGCTTATAGCGGTCGAAGGTATAGAGCCCCAGGAGAGCCCCCTCGGTGATGGCCTGAGCCGCCTCCGCAACGTCGAGACCCCCAACCCCCGTCCCATGGAGGATCGTCCCGACCCGCCGGCATCCGTGGCGGCGGAGGAATCTCAGGGCCTCCCCGGTCGCTGACCGGACCGCGTCGCGCCCAAGTTGTGCCTGCTTCCCCAGACCGGCGACGAGGACCCGCTCGGCTTTGAGTTTCCCCTGGGTATGCAGGAGCAGGTGTGTCCCCGCCTTTCCCTGAAACTCTCCCTGGGCGATCGCCTGGGAGATCAGGCCCTTCAACGCCTGATCTACCGCGGCCGTCGCTCCGTCCGGCTTCGTGACCCCCTCGAAGAGATTGACGACAAGGGCGTCACCCTCATAGGCGAGAATGTCCTGGACGCGCACATCGACGTTCACCAGTCCCCTCCCTTCCAATCCAATAATCCATTGGCAGTCAGCGATCTCGCGGCGAGGGGAGGGCCGACCGCGGAGGAAGGCGAAACCCGCGCCCCGGCTGACCAGCCGGCGACCTCAAGACACCTACGACCACCCGAAAGCGAATGTGCGCTATCCAAATCATCCGACTGCAACCAGATCCCCTTCGCGATGTCCCAGGCTTCCTGGGGGGCAACCAGCATACGCTGTTTCGCCGACGACGAGGAGGCCTTTCCCGATTCGGCCACTGGCTCCCATTCGCGGACCGCAAAAAAATCGGGCGGCCCTCCCGGGCCACCCGGAACGGGGTCTCCGCCTTTCCACCTCAATAATAGGAGGAGGCGATCATCTCCTCCACCCTGGCATCTCTCGACTGAAACGGATCCTTACACAGAATGGTCCGCTGGTACCGGTCATTGAGCTTGAGATAGCTCCATCCCACATCGTAAGACTTATTCCGCTCCATTGCATACTTGATGAAGTCGCTCCGGATCTTTGCCCGCGTCGTCTGCGGAGGCTCCACCATCGCCCCCTCGATCTGCCCATCGGTGCAGAGGCGATCGATCAGATCCTCCCGGGCCATGAGGTAGTAGAGCCCCCGGCTCCGCTTGATGTCGTGGAATTGGAGATCCAGCATCGAGATCCGCTGGTCCTCGAACCCCACCTTGCGCCGCTCCATGTAGGACCGGATGAGCTCCATCTTGATCACCCAGTCGAGATGCCGCTGGAGCTGCCAC
>JBOHQS010000245.1:0-2805 GCA_050732295.1 Methylomirabilales bacterium (SeqCode) | reverse complement strand
CTGCACCCGCTGCCGTGAATCAGGACCAGGCGGTCACGCCACAGGGGCCATCGCGCCCCCGCGCGGGCGTACGCAACCGGCAGTCCATCAATCCGAAGGCGTTCCCGATGGAGCCGCCTCGGTGGCGCGATTGGCATAATGGAATGGAATTATGGGAAGCGACCGGGGGAAAGTCAAACGGAATCGGGATCAGATTGTGATCACCAGAGAGCCCTCCTCGGGGACTTCCCCTCAGGATACTCAAGTCCGGTCCCGGACGACTTACGGGTATGCTGTGACGGCTCAGGATTTCGCCGGGAACGAGAGCACGGCTTCCCCAGAAGTGGTGCTTACGACCCCCTGATGTCCTTCAACTCGCCTTGCCAAGAAAGAATCGGTTACGAGTGTCGGTCTCCTCAGAGAGCCGGGAAGAGGTCGTACACGTAGTCGTGGGCGGCCAGGGCCTTTTTGCTCATGGTGCCCGCCTGGACGCGCTTGACGATCTCCTCGCGGGAGAGGTCGAAGATCGCCTCGAAGATCTGCGTGTGCTCCTGGCTGTTTGCCTCCCCCGCGACGAAGAGCACGCGGGCGCTGTGCTGGATGTAGCGGGGGCAGAGGAGCTGCCGCTTGAGGAGCTCCATGATGACGGGCGCCTTGGCGCGGTCGAAGCGGCCCGGGTCGCCGCGGCGGTCCAGTTCGGCGAAGAACGCGTCCGTCCACTCGTTGTGGTAGTCCCACAACTTCTCGAACAGCTCTTTCGTGAAGCGGGTGCCCGCCTTGCCCTGGAAGGCGTTCTGGGCCGGGACGAGCCCGTCCTCGGTGAGGGCCGGGCCTTTGAGGTAGCCGTCCTTCGTGATGGCGGACCGGTGATGGATGAGGATCCAGAGCCAGGAGACGTCGATCCGGTAGGTGGCGAGGTCGTTCATGAACCTGAGGTGGAGCTCGTAGTCGTCGATGGCGGCCGCGAAGTTGCCATTGAGGATCTGGAAGCCGTAGTTCGCGGCCATGTAGAAGGCGTGCTGGATGTTCTCGATCGTGATGTCGCCCTTCGGCACCCCGTAGATGTTCTCCCAGAGCTCTCGCGTGAAGAGTTTGTCCGGCGTGTCGTAGATCTCCTTCGTGATGACCCAGGGCGTGATCTTGCCTTGCGCGTTCAGCAGGCCGCGGGATTGGAGGAGGGACCGCTCCGCGTCGCTGAGACCGCTGGCGACCGCCGGCACCGGTTTGCCCTTCACGTCCACGGTCTCGCGCGGCGCATCGACGAGGGCCTGGAGCTGCGTCACCGGCGCCTGGAGGGGCCTGTTGCCCGCGGCGACATAGGCCGGCTCCGGGCTGGCGACCCAGCTCTGCCGGTAGGCGTCGTAGAGGCGTCCCTTGACCCGGCCGGAAAGAATCTCTTCCAGGGTGGGCTGCTGCCCGGCGGGCAGGGGTCCGTCGGGCACGAACATGAGGCCCAGCAGACGCTCTCTGAGCTTGTCGATGACAATGGCACGGAGCGCGAGCGGGTTGTACGTGGCGCGGCCGTACGGATCAGCCGGCGGGTAGATCATGACCGCGGCCATGCCGCCGATGGGGCCCCCCTGGCTGAGCTCGCCGTTCTTCATGCCGGCCATGAGCATCATCAGCGCGTTGTACCGCTGGTACGCGATCATGTTCAGCGAGGCCATGCCGATCGACTGCGGATCCGGAAAGACGCCCTGCGGGTCGTCCTTCCACATCTCGATGAGGCTGCCCAGGTAGTCCCAGCGGCCGACGTTCGTCCCCAGGAGCCGGCGCCGCAGCACCCAGGCGATCGCGGGCAGGAACCGGCCCGCGTTGCCCTCCTCGTACAGGACCTTGATCTTGAAGGTGCCCGGCCGGACGCCGATCGCCTCCTCCACCCGCACCAGGAGCTTCTCCAGGATCAGGGCTTCCTGCGGGGTCTGGATCTTCGGGATGTAGTAGTACACGCCGGTGCCGGCGCGCGTGAGGGCGTCATAGGTGTTGACGGCCCAGAGGATGGTGATGGGGATCATGGCGGGCACAGGCCGGCCGTCCACCGTGATGTGGTCGTACTGCACGTGCATCCCGGGAGGCCGGGCGAACCGGGTCGGCCACTCGGCCGGGGACTTCTTGATCCGGTACGTGCGAGGCTGGCCTTTTTTCACCACCTCGTAGGGACGGTCGGCCCAGTGGCCTTCCAAAATGTCTTTGGCGTTCTGCATGGCCGCGAAGACCCCGATGGGCTGATTCTTGGGCGTGCCGTCCGGCTGGAAGTGAGGGGGCGAGGCGTCCTCGAAGTCCGGCATGTTTATGGGCGCCGCGCTGTTCAAGGCGTTGAAGGCCATGTCGAGCGGATGCCACGGGCCCGTGAGCTCCAGGCCAGGGTTCGTCAACGGATGGGCGTCCTTCGGGATGGGCACCTCGTCGTTGAGGCGCCAGCGCCACTGGCTGTCCTGGCCGAGGAAGTTGTCGATCATGCCCTGGACGATCTGGCGAAAGGTCCAGGGCTTCCCTGTCACGGGGTCGTCGAAGGTGTCGTCCCACTTCGGCCAGGCGTATTTCTCCCTGACCGGCGCGGAGGATGCGAGGAGCTCCCGGCGCGCGGTGAGAACCTTCGCGATCTCGGGAGCCAGCTCGCGGGTGAGCGCGACGATCAGCTGTTCGACGTCGACTTCCCGGCCGTTGACTTTCTTGGTGCCGAAGAGCTCCGGAAAGGTTTGGGCGATGTCCTCGCGGATGATCATGGCCTCGGCCTCCTCAGCATGTCCCTGTGGGCATGCCTATCATTGAACCACCGGGCCGCCTGGACCTGGCTGCCGTACGGCCCCCCCTGGATGCTACCGG
>JBOHQS010000244.1:0-2836 GCA_050732295.1 Methylomirabilales bacterium (SeqCode) | reverse complement strand
TCAGCGCAGTCAGGACGCCGGTCGGAAAATTTGGCGGAAGCTTGAAGGACATATCCGCGACGAAGCTCGGGGCTCTCGTCATCAATGAGGCCATCAAGCGGGCCAACGTGGAGCCGGCTCAGGTCGATTACGTCATTATGGGCAGCGCCCTTCAGGCCACCCTCGGTCTGGGGCCGGCCCGGAAGGCGGTGCTCGAGGCCGGGCTTCCCATCGAGATCGCGACGTATACGGTGAACAAGGCGAGCGGGACGGGGATTGAAACGGTGGGGTTGGCGGCCCAGGCGATTTGGGCGGGGACCGCCGATGTCGTCGTGGCCGGGGGCATGGAGAACATGAGCCGGGCCCCGTACATGCTTCCCCACACCCGCTGGGGGCACCGGATGGGCTCGTTCGAGACCCTGGATCACATGATCTATGACGGGCTGACCTGCCCTGGCACCTCGCTTCGCATGGGCTATCTTGGCGATCTCATGGCGGAAAAGTTCAAGATCAGCCGGGAGGAGCAGGACCGGCAGGCCGTGATCAGCCAGCAGAGGGCGGCCGAGGCGATCAAGACTGGGAAATTCAAGGAAGAAATCATCCCCGTCTCCATCCCACAGACCAAGGGGGAATCCGTCCTGTTCGCCCAGGATGAACACCCGCGGCCGGATACCACGCTCGAGAAGCTGGCGAGGCTCAAGGCGACCTTTCGGGAAGGGGGGACGGTCACGGCGGGCAATTCCTCGGGCATCACCGATGGGGCGGCGGCCGTCGTCGTCACCTCGATGCGCAAGGCGAAGGAGTTGGGCCTGAGGCCCTGGTTCCTCATCCGTTCCTGGGGCTGGGCCAACGTGGAGCCGGCCGTCATGGCGATGAGCCCGATCCCGGCGACGCGAAAGGCCGCTCAGAAGGCGGGGCTGAAGGTGGAGGACATCAACCTGTTCGAGATCAACGAGGCGTTTGCTGTCAAGGTCATCGCCTGTGAGCGGGAACTGAAGATCGACAACGCGAAGATCAACGTCCATGGCGGTTCGATCGCCATCGGCCATCCTATCGGGGCCTGCGGGACCAGGATCTTCGTGACGCTCTTGCACGCCCTCCAGGATCGGCGTTTGCGGTATGGTGCGGCCTCCATGGGGGCCGGTGGTGGGGAGGGAAACGCGTTGGTGGTGGAACGCCTCACGTAGGAGGGGAGGAGTGTGGCCCAACAGGATGTCCTGAAGCGGTGGCAGGAGGAAGTGGTGCGCCAGGTGAAAAGGACGGAGAAGGCGAAAGAGATGTTTCTGACGTCGGGTGAGCCAGAGGTCGGACAGACGCCCCGGGATCTCATCTACCGGAAGGGCAAGGCAAGACTGTATCGATATCGACCGACGGCGGAGGCAGTCTATCCTGTCCCCGTTCTCATGGTTCCGAACCTCGGGATCAGCCGCCCCTATATCTTCGACTTGCTGCCCGGAAGTAGCTTTATCGAATACATGGTCAAGCAGGGGTTCGACTTCTCTCTCCTCGACTGGGGGATCTTCGGGGATGAGGACGATGGCCTGACCGTGGACGAGTGCGTCCTGCGCATCCTCCCGGTCATGGTGAAGAAGCTCCTCGAGAGTTCCCAGGCAAAGGAGGTCAGTCTGCTTGGCTACTGCATGGGGGCCCCCCTCAGCGCCTGTTACATCGCCCTTCACCCTGAAGCCCCTGTCCGTAATTTTGTCAATATGGCTGGCCCCATCGATTTTGAAAAGGCGGGGTTCTTCACCACCTGGATGGATAAGCGCTACTTCGATGCGGAGAAGCTCGTAGACGCGTTTGGGGGGATGCCGGCGGACCTGATCCGGGTCGGGTTCAAGCTGCTGAAACCGACCGCGGACCTCAGCAGCTATTCGAACCTCTGGTGGAACATGTGGAATGACCGGTACGTGGAGGGTTTCAAGGCCCTGAACAAATGGGCCAACGAGTATATGCCCATCCCTGGCTGCTTCTTCAAGCAGTGGGTGGAGGAGTTCTATCAGGGGAACAAGATGGTCAAAGGTGAGCTCTGCCTCGAGGGGAGACGGGTAGACCTGTCCAACATCCGTTGTTCGGTCTTGGTGGTGGGGGCTCAAACCGATTATATCGCCCCGGCGGCGTGCGTCAGGGCTCTGGTCGATGTGGTGTCGAGTCGGGATACGGAGTATGTCGAGTTGCCGGGCGGGCACATCTCGTTGATCGCCGGCCGGCAGGCGGCAAGCGTCGCGTGGCCCAAGGTCCGGGGCTGGCTCGGCCCCCGATCCCAATGATAGGCGATGAGCGAAGATCGATGGCGGAGCGTCACTAGGGAGGCGACCATGAGCGGCGCGGCGTGGGCAGAGGAGATGCTCCAGCAATGGAAGCAGTCCACACAACAGGGGATCGAGGCCTGGCAGGCGATGCTCGGTCGGACCCCGCAGCCGAACCTCTCCCAGTATTGGATGCCCTTCTTCAACCAGGGGGCGGCGCTGCTGTCCCAGATGGTGAGGGAGGGCGGGTCGCCCGAGGTGCTTCAGCTCTGGAAGCAATTACTCGACGAGGGGATCGAGGCGTGGTCGAAGGCCCTGGAGGGTGCCATGGCGTCTGAAGGTTTCGCCGCGGCCTTCGGAAAGTACTTGGAACAGTACCTCGGCGCGGCCGGCCCGGTACAGAAGGAGATGAAAAAGGCCGGTGAGGCGTATCTGAAGGCACTCGGCCTCCCCTCGCGGAATCAGATCGCCGAGATGACTTCTCAGATCTCTTGGGTGGAATCGAGGATCGAGGAGCTCGAGGCAAAGATCGAAGGGGTGATGGATAGCCTCGCCTCGTTGCAGGCGACCCTCGAGAAGGCCCGCATGGAGGGGACGTGAGCCTCCTG
>JBOHQS010000243.1:0-2862 GCA_050732295.1 Methylomirabilales bacterium (SeqCode) | reverse complement strand
CGAGCAGCCGGCGGCCGGGACCGCCACCCAGTGGGCCCGGGCCCGGAGGTGGCTCCGGCCGAACAGGCCGTTGAGCACGACCCCCCCCAGGGGGAAGGCTGGGACCAACCAGATCAGCTCCGCCATGAGAAAACCCCGTTCATGGTTCAGGGTTCAGCGTTCATGGGCCAACGGTCAATCCAAGGGTTTCTCTGAACCATGAACTGTGAACTATGAACCATTTTTAGCCTTTGAGCAGATGCATGTCATCGACATTGACCGTCTCGGCGTTGCGAAAGACGGCGATGATGATCGCGAGTCCCACCGCCACCTCCGCCGCTGCCACCGTCATCACGAAAAAGACGAAGACCTGCCCGTCGAGGGAATGGAGAAAGCGGGCGAAGGCGACGAAACTGAGATTGACTGCGTTGAGCATCAGCTCGATGGACATGAAGATGACGAGGGCATTGCGCCGCGTCGCGACGCCGACGACCCCGACGGCGAAGAGGAAGGCGCTCAGGAAGAGATATGCCCATAGCGGCACCATGGACTTACTCTAGCCTCCGTTTGGCGAGGACCATCGCCCCGACCATGGCCGCGAGCAGGATCACCGATGTCAGCTCGAAGGGGATCAGATATTCGCGAAAAAGGATGCGGCCCACCGCCTGGGTATTGCCCACAGCCCTGACGGTCTCGAAATCGTAGGCGCCCCGCGGTCCCAGCGCAATGTGGGGACCGACGCCGAGGGCCAACTCGGCCAGCAGGAGACCGGCGAGGATGAGCCCGACGCCGACCCCGACGGGGTTCGAGCGGACCGGAGAGCGGTCCTCCGGCCTCAGATCGAGCAGCATGATGACGAACAGGAAGAGGACCATGATGGCTCCGGCGTAGACGAAGATGTGCACGAAGGCGATCAGCTCCGCGCCGAGGAGGAGGTAGAGGCCGGCCTGGGCGAAGAGGGCGAGGATCAGGCAGAGGGCGCTGTAGATCGGACTGCGTTGTAGTACCATCCCCACCGCTGCCGCAGCGGCCACAAGGGCAAAGATGAGAAAGAGGACCCACTCCATCCGTCGCCTCAGGCAAAGATGAGGAGCGCCGCCGCCGTGAACATCACGTTGACCAGGGCTGCCGGGAGCAGGACCTTCCACCCGAACCCCATGAGCTGGTCGTAGCGGAACCGCGGTACGGTGGCACGGAGCCATATGAAGAGGAAGAGGAAGCAGAAGACCTTGAGGAGAAACCAGAACACGGGAGGCAGGAGTGGCCCCTGCCACCCCCCGAGAAACAGGGTGGTCGCCATGGCAGAGGCGGCAATCATGTTGGCGTACTCCGCCATGAAGAACATGGCAAACTTCATCGAGCTATACTCCGTGTGAAACCCCGCCACGAGCTCTGTCTCGGCCTCGGGCAGGTCAAAGGGGGCCCGGTTGAGCTCGGCATTGCTGCTCACCAGGAAGATGACGAAGCCGAGAAACTGGGGAAAGACATTCCACCGGGGAATAATCCCGTACCAGCTCCCCTTCTGGGCCTCCACGATATCGACGAGACTGAGCGACCCGGCCATCATGACGACCCCAACGACCGAAAGCCCCAGGCTGAGTTCGTAGCT
This sequence comes from Methylomirabilales bacterium (SeqCode), assembly GCA_050732295.1. Taxonomy (GTDB): domain Bacteria; phylum Methylomirabilota; class Methylomirabilia; order Methylomirabilales; family CSP1-5; genus CSP1-5. The sequence goes on along the minus strand of JBOHQS010000243.1, from coordinate 1,274 downwards.
CACCATCTGGGCCGAAGAGCGTAAACCCCCCAACAGCGCGTACTTGCTGTTCGAGGCCCACCCGGCGAGGACGATGCCGTACACGCCGAGCGAGGTGACGGCAAAGACATAGAGGAGCCCGACGTTCACATCGGTGATCACGAAAGATGGTCCGAAGGGGATCACGGCGAAGACGATCAGGGCAGGGACGATGCTGATGGCCGGTGCCAGGAGGAAGATCAGTCGGTCCGCATTGGCGGGGACGATATCCTCCTTGAACATGAGCTTGATGCCATCGGCGATCGGCTGCAGGAGCCCGAAGCGACCGACCCGGGAGGGGCCATAGCGAACCTGGATATCGCCGATTACCTTCCGCTCGAGCCAGGTGAGATACGCCACGGAGATGAGGACCAGCCCCATCACCAGGGCGATCTTCAGTATCGTCGCAAACAGAAACTCCATTATTGTCCACCGATGACCGATGACCGATGACCGTAAAGAACCAATGGAAACCTCCTCAGTCCGCTGTCGTCGGTCGTCGGTCGTCGGATAACAGTAGGCCGAGCGGGCCGATGGCCTCGTACTCGACACCGGCAAAGACAGGATACTCCTGCGGCAGGTGACGCCAGATCTCCTCCGGGTTCCAGGGCACCCCGCGTCGGCCGAGGCCGATGCCTACCCGCCTTAGGACCTCCGCCAAGGGCAATATCTTTTTCTTGGGTTCGACACCCTTGCGCAGGCGTTGGACGCGACCGGCACAGTTCACGATCGTCCCCTCCTTTTCTGCATAGCCCAGCGCGGGCAGGACGAGATCGGCCCGGCGGGGTGCAGCCGACTCTCGAACCGCCCAGACCACCAGCAGCTCGAGATCCACGGACCTCTCCAGCTCTGCCCGGAGGGAGGGCTCCTCCCAGGGATCCAGCTCGAAGAGGAGGAGCGCCTTGAGAGTCCCGGTGGTCGCGGCTTTGAGCATCTGGCGTATCCCCCATCCCCCCGGTCCAGGGCCAATGCCGAGTAGCCTGGCGCCTTGTGTGTTCGGGCTCTTGTCGGTCCTCCTGAGCAGATGATCTTCTGCCTCGTCCCCCTCCTGCGCATGCACCGGAGCGACACGGTAATCCAGGTGGGGTGTCCCCACCTCATCCCGTAGGAAGGTCGCGGCCGTGTACAGTTCCTCGATCGTCAGCCACGTAGAGAGGAGCCCGCCGATGGCCTCGGGCCCGTGCTGATCGAGAATCCCCCTGAGTCGCTCAACGAGGGCGGCCACGGCCTCTTCCCACGTCACAGGCACGTACCCA
>JBOHQS010000242.1:0-2872 GCA_050732295.1 Methylomirabilales bacterium (SeqCode) | reverse complement strand
AGGATGTGCGTCATTGTCCAACGCATGATCGAACCCGAATACGCCGGTGTCGCCTTCGCGGACGCAAACGGCGAAACCGTGGTCGAGGGTGTCGCCGGACTCGGTGATCGGTTGGTCTCTGGAAGAGTGGGCCCCTCGCCCTTGCCTGAAGATCTTCGCGAGCGGGTGGAACGCGTGGCACGGGCCGCGGTCGAAAGGCTGGGCGGAGCGCTGGACATCGAGTGGGCCGTAGAGAAGGGCTCCATATGGCTCCTCCAGGCCCGCCCGATCACGGCACCCCTGCAGGCGGCGTTGCCCGACCGCTTTCGCCTGTGGACGGCCGCCAACTTCCAGGAGGCGATTCCTCGACCGCTGACCCCCATTTCAGAGGAAGCAACTCGACACAACATCCACGAGGTCTTCCGGGCCTCCTTCCACTTCTCCGGCCTTCCAGAGCCCGATGGCCCGATCGAGCGGCTGGTGAAGGGCCGGTTCTACATGAGCTACAGCGCCGTGGCATCTTCCATGTCGGTGCTCCCCGGCTTCCGGATGGAGAACCTGCTTCGGATGTTCGGCGACGGGCCGGACCTGGCGCCGTTCGTCGCCTATCGCCAAGGCCGAAGGCTGCTTTTTCTCGTCAAGCTGCCGGCTACCGTGCTGCGCTATGTCGGCTGGATACTCGTCGCCAAGAAGCGAATCCGCGACGTGCGGGAGTCGGTCCGGGCCTTTCATGAAAGCATCCGATCGGCGATCGCCTGCGGCGCGAGCGATGCCGATCTCCTGGGCATTCTACAGGCCACACTGGTTTCTATGCGTCCCGTGGCCACGGCCATGAGCATCTCAACCACGATGGCCAACGGACTCCTGAACACCATGATGCATTTGGCCAGCAAGCACATGCCAGAGGTCCCGAGCGCCGAGGTGGCCTCCATGGCCAGGGCGGGTGAGATGGAGAGTCTGGAGCCATCGCGACAGCTCGCCGCGTTCGCTGACTGGCTTCGGCAGAACCCCGGATGTCCGGACGACGATCCGGAGGTCGAGGCTCGGCTCGGGCGCTTTCTCGAAGCCTGCGGTTCCCGCTGCGAGAACGAGGCAGAACTTGCCAAACCGCGATGGCGCGAGCAACCACACGAGGTCCTGCGCCTGGCGAGACAGCTGGCCTCGACGTCCCCGGGGCCGCCCAGACCTCCTGCCCTTGATATGCCACGTCGCGCGTTCCTGCACCGGGTGCTCACCCTCTATGCGCGGCCCGCACGGATCTGGCAGCAGAGGCGAGAAACAACCCGCGCCCTACTGGCAGGAACGGCGGAGAGCTTGCGCCATCTCTTGCTGGAAATCGGCCACCGCCTACGAAATCGGAACATCCTCGATGCTCCCGGGGACATCTTTTTCCTTCTGCGAGACGAGATCGCGTCCCTCCTTGAAACGCCCACTTCTCCTGCCCTGCGGGGGACGATAGCCACCCGGGTGGGGCGCCGCCGGGAGCTCCATCGCCGGATGCTGGACTGGCCTCCGCCGCCTCGACTCCTGGCCGAGCTGCCCGACGGACGTCTCGTGCCCTTCGCGCCCGACCCCGGATCCGGCGGCATCCTTCGCGGCTTCGGCGCCTCCCCCGGCCGAGTCACCGCCCGCGCGCGCGTGCTCTTCGATATCGAACAGGCGAAGGATCTTCAGCCCGGCGAGGTGCTGGTCGCTCGAACCACCGACATCGGCTGGACTCTCGTCTTTCGCCTCGCCTCGGCCGTTGTCACCGAGATCGGCGCGCCTACCTCCCATGCAGCGATCGTCGCGCGCGAGCTTGGGCTGCCGGCTGTGGTGAACGTGGACCGGGCGACCGAGCGCATCCGCACGGGTGATGAGCTATTCGTGGATGGCTGGGCCGGTGTGGTGCGCAGGAATCCGGCTCCGGAGTAACCCAGCCGAGGCAGCGGAAGGGCGGGGACAGCAAGAGAGTCAGTGGGAGCCCCGCAGGTTAGGGCCGGCGATCGGGGGGCACGGAGAGCATCAGGAAGAAGCCCACGACGAAAAAGACAATGACCGTCCCCATGCCGAACCGCTGACTGCCAGACAGGTAGGTCCCCCAACCCACGAGCAGCGGACCGAGGAAGGCGGTCGCCTTACCGGACAGGGCGTACAGCCCGAACATCTCGTTCAGCAATGCCTCGGGCGCAATCCTCGCCATGAAGGAGCGGCTGGCCGCCTGCACAGGACCGACGAAGACTCCAAGCAGCAACCCGAAGGCCCAGAACAGCGTCGGGGACTGGACGAGCAGGATGAGCGTGGCCGGCACCATCAAACCAAGCAGCGAGAGGAGGATCGTGGGTTTGCTGCCGATCCAGTCATCCACCCAGGCAAAAAGGGCGGCGCCAACCCCAGCCGTGACATTGAGCGCGATGCCGAAGATCAATACCTCCTCTGCGGTCATGTTGAACGTGCCGGCCGCGTACACTCCGCCGAAGGCGAAGACGGTCGCCAGGCCGTCGATGTATATCATGCGGGCGATCAAGAAACGGATAATGTCCCTATAGCGCCGCACCTGGCGGATGGAATCCGACAATTGTCGCAGTCCGTCCCGCGCCGCGCGGGCTAACCCCTTGCCCGTGCCGCGGCTATCAGGCGTGACCAGGAACAGCGGTATCGCGAAGAGGAGATACCAGACCGCCACAAGGAGAAACGTCGCCCGCACGTGCTCGGCAGCAGCGCGGTCCAGGCTGAACCACGGATGGTCCGCCCTGACGAAGGCGAAAAGCGCCACCACGAGTGACACCAATCCGCCGGCATACCCCAGGCTCCACCCCCATCCGGACCACCGCCCCAGGCGGTCCGGACCGGTCAAGTTGGGCAGCATGGCGTTGTAAAAGATAGCGGCGAACTCCTCGCCGATCGTCCCCAG
>JBOHQS010000241.1:0-2877 GCA_050732295.1 Methylomirabilales bacterium (SeqCode) | reverse complement strand
TCCGACACCTCCTGGAAAAGGGAGAGGAGCCCCTGGGGATGTTGGGGATGCTGGCACGTCAACTGCGGCTTCTCGTGCGGGCCAAGGAACTCCTCGCGCAGTCTTCGCCTCCCGCCGAGATCAGCCGCCTGCTCGGACTCCCACGTCCTTTTGTTTCAGAGATTCTGGAGGCGGCAAATATCTCGTCCGTGCCCCGGCTGGAGCAAGGGCTCGCCCGCCTGCTCGACCTGGACCGAAGGCTGAAATCGTCGGGAGGGGGCCAACCCCTTTTTCTGGAGCTGGCCGTTATCGATCTCTGCTCATGAAGGGCGGACTACTGGGAGCTCCCGCGGCCCTGCACCTGATGGGCGAGCCGGGACTTGTAGCGGGCCGCCGTTCGGGAATGGATGATCCCCTTGGAGGCAGTCTTGTCGATAATCGCCACCGCTGCCTGAAAGGCAGCCACGGCCGCCTCCCGGTTTCCCGTCTCTACCGCGTGACGGACCCTCTTTATGGTCGTTCGGAGTCGGCTTTTGGCCCTGCGGTTGCGCAGGGCTCGCACCTGGGCTTGGCGCAACTGCTTGGCTGCCGATCTGGTGTTGGGCATCGATCCATCCTCCACGAGAATGCGGTAACGGATCTTATAAAGGAATTCCATCTCGATGTCAAGCCCTTTTGACCCCAAGGTACCGATGCAGCACCTGGCAGCCGCCGCCTCGGTGGTGAGCGGCGGAACCTTCGTCAGCCGGGTCCTGGGATATGTCCGCGATATGCTCATCGCCCATCGATTCGGGGGGGGACTGCATGCGGACGCCTTCTTTGTGGCCTTTCGCATCCCGAATATGGCCCGAGAACTCCTTGGGGAGGGGGCACTCTCCGCCGGCTTCATCCCGGTCTTCACCGAGACCCTGACCAAGGAGGGGCGGCCGTCGGCCTTTCGGATGGCAGGCCGCGCCTTTTGGACGATGGCCCTGATGCTGATCGTGGTGTGCGCCATCGGCGCCTGGAGCGCGCCGGGCCTGGTCCACCTGCTCGCCCCCGGGTTCGGGGCAGAGCCGGAGAAGCTTGACCTCACCGTGGCGCTGACCCGCGTGATGTTTCCTTACCTGTTCTTCATCGGGCTGACGGCGCTCATGATGGGGATTCTGAATTCCCTCGGCCACTTTGCCGCTCCAGCCCTCTCTCCCGCCCTGCTCAACATGGCGATGATCCTGTGTCTCATCTTCCTGGCTCCGCGCCTTGAAGAGCCCGTCTATGCCTTGGCGTACGGGGTCCTCGGGGGAGGGGTGCTGCAGCTCCTGTCCCAGCTTCCCCCGGCCGGGCGCCGCGGAGTGACCCTGACCCCAACGGGACCGTGGCGGGATCCCGCCCTGGCGCGGATCGGACGGTTGATGGCCCCTGGCGTCGCCGGGCTCGCCGTCACCCAGCTCAACGTGTTCATCACCACCCTCCTGGCCTCCTTCTTGGTCGAGGGGTCGATTTCGTATCTCTACTATGCGTTCCGGCTCGTGCATCTCCCCATTGGTCTCATCGGGGTGGCGGGTGCGACGGCCGTCTTTCCGGCGATGGCCGCCGCTGCCCAGCGCTCCTCGGAAGATCTAAAGAAAACCCTGGTCTTCGCCCTCCGCCTCACCCTCTTCCTGACCATTCCTGCCCTGCTGGGCCTGGCGATCTTTCGACAACCCATCATCCATCTCCTTTTTGAGCGGGGCGCGTTTACCCGCGGCATGACCCTCGCTACCGCTCAGGTCGTGCTGGGATACAGCCTCGGGCTGTGCTTTTTCGTCGCCAATCGGGTGCTGGTTCCCGCCTTTTATGCCTTCCAGGACACGACGACCCCTGTCAAGGCGGGCGCGGTCGCCGTCGCGAGCAACATCCTCTTCAGCCTCGTGCTGATGGGCCCCCTAGAGGCGGCGGGGCTTGCCGTCGCGACTTCTCTCGCCTCTGTGGTGAACTTCACCCTCTTGATCGTGCTGCTCAGAAGGCATGTGGGACCGCTCCCCGGGCGAGAGCTGGCCAGATCCCTCACAAAAACCGGTCTCGCCGGCCTGGGGATGGCCGCGACGTGCCTGATCCTCAGAGGTCTCTGGCCATCGGGCGGGGACGGGTTGCTCCCGATGCTTGGCCACCTGGTGGTGGGGCTTGGCCTTGGAACAGCAGTCTTTTTGGGAGGAGCTGCCTTCCTCGGCTGCGAGGAGGTTCAGGTCCTTCGGAGGCTCTTTCAAAGGCGATCAACTTAAAACAGATTTTTATTGACAGGGAGGCAGGCGAAAAGTATGTTATTCTTTACTTTTGGGGGCATTCTTTCACCTTGAGCCTCAGCATTGTGTGACGGCGAGGAGGGGACCGAAACCTTCAAGAAACTGTCACCGAGGGGAGAGCGATGAGCATCGCAGCAGGGAGTCCGGGTCTCGAGAAAAATGTGGGGAACTTCGCTTTGATCGACACCTTGCGCCAGTGGGGTATCCGTCACTACAGCGGGGTCAATGGCGGGGGCGTCATCCACGTCACGAAATACTTGGAGCCCCTGACCCGTCCGTCACAAATTACGGATGGTATTCCCCGCTTTCTGACGATGGGGGAGTATGTATCGGGCTTTATGCCGCTCGGCTATCACCTGGCCACTGGCCGTATCGCGGGCTCGATCACCACGACGGGTGCGGCGACCAAGCTCGGGTCGAGCGGGATCACCGAGGCCAAGTTGCACAACATTCCGGCGGTCTACATCATCGCCCTGAATTCCATGGGTTCGATCGGCAAGGCTCCTCTCCAGGACGTCTCGCATTACGGCATGAATGTCGTCCCCCAACTCCAAGCCGAACTGGGGGAGGGGTGTATCGTTCTCGACAACGTCAATCGCCTCGAACGAGACCTCGCGAAGGCCCAGAGCATTCTTCA
>JBOHQS010000240.1:0-2887 GCA_050732295.1 Methylomirabilales bacterium (SeqCode) | reverse complement strand
GACGATCGCCGTCGCCCCGACCTTCAGATAGGTTGCGAACTCCGACATGTTGCTGTCGCCGACGATGACGTGCAACCGGCGGTACTTCTCCTCGTCGGCGTGGGGTTCGTCGCGGGTGTTGATGATGCCGCGGGAGCTTGTGGTGGCCCCCGAGATCTCCTGGTAGATGTGCTGCGCCCGCTGGGAGATGTAGTAGTGGTTCCCCGCCCTGGTCCGCAGGACCTTGCCCGCCCCCGCGTAGACCTGGCGGGTGACAAAGAAGGGGATCAGAAGCTCGGCCAGTTTGTGGAAGTTGACCGATCGCTCCACCAGGTAGTTCTCGTGACAGCCGTAGGTGTTCCCCACTGAGTCGGTGTTGTTCTTGAAGATATAGATCTCGCAATAGATCCCGTTCTCCCGGAGCTTCCGCTCCGCGGCGTACAGGAGCTCCTCCACGATCCGCTCCCCCGCCTTGTCGTGAATCACCAAGTCCAGTGGGTTGTCGCACTCGGGGGTCGCATACTCCGGGTGGCAGCCGGTGTCCTGATACAGGCGCGCTCCGTTTCGGAGGAAGTCATTCGTCCCCCGCTGACGGGAGACCACCTTTTCAAACAGGTACCCGAGGGCACTCTCGACCGAGAGGTTCAGCTTCCCGCCGAGTGATGAGGAGATGAGGCCGTATTCATTTTCCAGTCCGAAGATCCTCGTCTGCATGACACGCTGTCCGGCGTCCCCCGCCGCCCGTGACGCACCCGACGGGCCCGCCCCCTACGACTCCAGGTCGCCCGCCAGGCCGACCAGCTCGGCAGCGGTGAACCGGCGGAACCCCCGGCCGGGATGGTGCCGATCCAGCATCGCCACCTCGAGATTGTTGGTCTGGACCTTCTGATTCGCGGAGGCCTCCAGGGCCTTCACCGCCAGTTTGAGTGAGGCCTCGAGGGTGGTCCCCTCCTCGTACTTGTCCTTCAGATACAGCCGCAGCTCATCCGCCTGCCCGCCGATGGCGGCGTACCCCCGCTCGTCGGCGATGGCCCCATCGAACGAGATCCGGTACATCTCGTCCTGAGGCGCCGCCTCCCCCACCTCCACCACGAGGATCTCCACCTCGAGCGGCTTGATCTCCTGGCTGAAGATGTTCCCGATGGTCTGGGAGTAGGCATTGGCCAGAGACTTGGCGGTAACATCCTCGCGGCCGTAGGCGTACCCCTTGAGATCAGCATAGCGGATGCCCGCCTTACGCAGATTCTCAAACTCACTATATTTGCCGGCGCCGGCAAACGCGATCCGATCATAGACCTCCGAGATCTTGTTCAGCGACGAACTCGGGTTCTCCGCCACCAGGAGCATCCCCTCCTTTCCGGCCAGCGCGATGATCGACTTCCCCTTCGTGATGCCTTTCCGGGCATACTCCGCCTTGTCCTGCATCATCTGTTCGGGGGAGACGTAGAAGGGAAGGGGCATTTCAGTGGCTCCTCGGCCTCGCCTCGATGATCCGCTGGCAGACGGCCCGCACCTGGTCCTCCTGCACGTCGAGGATCCCCCGGGCGGTTACCGTCTTGACGGTGGGGAAGATCCCGCGGACAAAATCGGGTCCTGCCGTGCCGATATCCTCCTCGGCCGCGTCGGACAAGGCCTCGAGCGCGGTGTGGATCGCCGCTCCCTCGTCCAGATCCCCGCGATGCCGCTTCTTCATGCTGGCGCGGGCGTGCGCCCCCCCGGACCCCGTGGCATGGTATTCGGCCTCGTCGTATCTCCCACCGGTCACGTCGTACTTATAGATCTTCCCCTCGCCCCGCCGGCGGTCGTAGCCCACAAAGATCGGGATGACCACCAGCCCCTGTAGGGCCATCGGAAAATTCATCTTGACCATCTGGGCCAACTTGTTCGCTTTTCCCTCGGTGCTTAGCTCAACCCCCTCCAGCTTCTCGTAGTGCTCCAGCTCTGTCTGGAAGAGGCGGGCCAGCTCGAGGCACGGCCCCGCCACGCCGGCAATGGCAATGGCCGAATGCCCGTCCGCCTTGAAGACCTTTTCGATCCGACGGGCGGCGATCTGGGTCCCCTCGGTCGCCTGGCGGTCCCCGGCGATGGCCACTCCATCCCGGTACTTCAGGGCCAGCACGGTGGTCCCTTTGGGGAGGGGCGCCAGCTCGTCGGGGGAGAGGTGGAGATGCTCCCACCGGGTCAGGAGGAAAGGGAGACGCCCCATGACGAGGTCGCAAAAACTCGAGCCGCTATACGACAGATCCAAAAACACCCCTATTCGCCCCCCCGCTGGACATAGTTTCTGACGAACTCCTCCGAGTTCTCCTCGAGGACCTCGTCAATCTCGTCGATGACCTCGTCCATGCGCTCCTTGAGTTTCTTCCCCCGATCCGTCACGGACGCCTTCGGCTGGGTCTCGTCACCCTTCGGGGGTTCCTTGGGCCGCTTCACCTTCCGTTCTTGCTCGCTCATGCGCACACCCCCTCAACCCGTGAGGTTATCGAAAAGCTCCCTCGCGGTGTCGGATCGGTCTAAGATCTCTTGGACCAGCTTGCGCGTCCCCCGGGTTGGCTCGGCCATGGGGATCTTCTTCACGGCGACCTCCCCGGTGTCGAACAAGAGGGAACTCCAGCTGGCCCCGTAGATCTGATCCCGATACTTCCGAAGACACGTCCCCCGGAAGTAGGCCCGGGTATCAGGCGGCGGAAATTCGACCGCCTCCGCGATCTCCGCGTCGGTCACGATCCGCTCCACCAACCCCTGCCGCTCGAGGAGGTAGAAGAGTCCCTTCTCCTGTCGGATGTCGTGGAATTGGAGATCCAGCATCGAGATCCGCTGGTCCTCGAACCCCACCTTGCGCCGCTCCATGTAGGACCGGATGAGCTCCATCTTGATCACCCAGTCGAGATGCCGCTGGAGCTGCCAC
>JBOHQS010000239.1:0-2902 GCA_050732295.1 Methylomirabilales bacterium (SeqCode) | reverse complement strand
CTCCCATTCCGCCTCCCCACGTTTCAGCAGAATCTCTTCTTTCATCAGGTCGAGATGATGTCTTATCCCCTCTTCGAACACACCCCCTACACGATCACCCTGGCGGCCAAGATGGCAGATGTGGCCACGGCAGAGGGTCTCGATCTGCTGCACGTCCACTATGCCATTCCGCACGCCGTCTCCGCCGTCCTGGCCCGAGAGGCGGTGGGCGGCCGTTTGAAGGTCCTGACCACGCTTCACGGGACGGACATCACCCTGGTGGGAATCGATCCTTCCCTCCGCTCGATCACACGACTAGCCATCAATAGGAGTGACCGGGTCACCGCTGTTTCATCCTATCTGGAACAGAGAACGCGCGAAACCTTCCTTCCGGACCGCCCCATCCGGGTGATCCCGAACTTCGTCGACAGCTCTCGATTCCGCCCGGGGCGGGATGAGGAGGCCCGAAGCCGTTTTGCTCTCCCCGGAGAGCGCATCCTCCTCCACATCAGTAATTTCCGGCCCGTCAAGCGGGTCACGGACGTCATCCGGATCTTCGCCGTAGTCCAGCGCGAGATGCCGGCGAAGCTCCTCATGGTGGGGGACGGGGTCGAGCGGCCCACCGCCCAGCACCTGGCGCGAGAACTGGACATCGAAAAGAAGGTCTTCTTCCTGAGCCGCCAGGAGGACATCCCGGGCGTTATGAAGGTCGCCGACCTGTTCCTCCTCCCGAGTGAACTGGAATCCTTCGGGCTGGCGGCGCTTGAGGCGATGAGCTGCGGGGTCCCGGTGATCGCCAGCCGGGTGGGCGGCCTGCCCGAGGTGATCGAGGAAGGCGTGAGCGGACTCCTGCGTCCTGTGGGGGACGTCGAGGGAATGGCGCGGGAGGCACTCAGGGTTCTCGTGGACGACGAGCTCCATCGCCTTTTGGCGCAGGCGGGACGCCGGCGAGTCCTCGAACACTTCGACGCCCCCCGCGTCATCCCCCAGTACGAGGCCCTGTACCGGGAGCTGCTTGAGGAATAGGTCAACGGAATCAATCCGACCTCGCCCTCATGAGGCGTCGCCAGGGAACGCACGAGAGGAGATCACGATGATCACTCAGACCTTGAGCAAGTTCCAGGCTCCTGCTCTGAACCTCCTATGGATCATGACAGGTTTTCTCTTCTTCCCGCATGGGGCGCAGAAGCTCTTCGGTGGGCGGCGGCGGGGACTTCAGTATCGACGGCGTGCTCCGCAGGGAAGGACGGTAAGAACACAGCGCGCGGCGCAGACACCATCGGGTCAGAAAGGAGCCACCTGCTCCTCGGTGGGCTCCGCTCAACAGTACCACGGTTCGGTGAGGTAGGGGATGGTGACCCGCGCCGGTGCCTCGACTGGTGGCGGGAGAGGACGAGGGGAGCCCGCTCCCGTCTGCTCGGCCAGTAACCACACCTGCGCAAAGATCTCGCGGCGACTTGACCCACGCGCCGTCGCCGCCCGGACGAGCGCCTGAATCTCCCCCTGTAACTGGTCCGCACGGGGATCCGGGTGCCGCCACGGATAGACCAGGGCGGTCTCATCGAACGGTCCCACGATCTCCTGAACTTCGGGGAGCTCCAGGAGCTTTGAGCCGGCCGGGATCAACAGGCGAATCGCGAGCTGAATGGGGGCAACGTGGTCGATGAGGTCAAGTTCTGCCAACAGCAAGAGCAGCTCCTGGTAGCCCTCGATCGAGATCCAGGGGGTAAACGCGACGAAGGTCGGATGGAGGGTGAGCCCCGCCTCACGGCAGAGACGGACGACCCGGAGAAAATCATCGCGGGTATGGCCTTTGTTCAACCGCTCAAGGACGCGGTCATCGATCGACTCCACCGCACTGGTGACAAAGAGACACCCGGTCTCTTTCAGGGTGGTGAGATGCTCCGCATGGTTCAGGAGATGCTCGATTTTGATGGTCACATCATAGGTGAGCTGCGGGTGTTCCGCACGAAGGGCCCGGACGAGGGCCAGGGCGTGACCGATCCCATTGAAAAAGTCGGGGTCGCCGAAGGTGATATGCTCCGCGCCCGCCGCCACCTGCCGCCTGATGTCCTCCAGGACCACGTCCCGCTGGACGATGCGGAATTGCCCCTGATAGACCGGGACCACCGGGCAGTGCCGACACAGATGTTTGCAGCCGCGACTGGCCTCCGTATATCCCACCGTTCGACTCTGCCCATCGCCGACTTCGAGCTGCGCATACTTCGATAGCGCCGCGAGGCCGCTTCGGTCCGGGACCACGAATCGCTGCTTGGCCAGCGAGACGACCGGCTCGATTTGGAAAACATTCTTCGCGCCCGCCGGCGCAGCGCGAAGTCGCTCAATGACGCTCCCGAGCCCCGCTTCGAACTCCCCTCCCAGGACCGTGTCCGCCCCGAGCCTGCGTAACAGGGGCTCATTCATCGAGGCATAGAGCCCGTAGAAGCAGAGATGGGCGTCCGGATTCAGCGCCTTGACCCGCTCGGCGACCCGCGTGGCGATCCGGGTCGCCGTGTGCATCGGTAGATAGAACGCCACGACCTGGGCGGCGCAAACCGCCTCCTCGTCGAGAGGCTCCACGGCGAGGTCGAGACAGGTGACGCGGGCACCCGCCTTGCGAAGCCAGGCTGCCGGGGAGGCCAGCCCGAAGGGCTGCCGGCCCAATTCATACGTGGAGATCAATACGACCTGCATCACAGACCCTTCCTGGCCGCCAGGGTGATCGAACGAAGGAAACCTCTACCGTCGCTCCCCGCGGGGGCGTCGAGCCGTGTTTCAGGAGTTTTCCTCAACGTTACGCGAAGGGAGAGGTGCCGCCCTTGGAGGGCTGGTAAAAGGGATTCTTCCCCGCAGCGTGATCGGTCGTATCGATGACCTGGCGGATCTCGGGGACCGCCTCCTTGAGCAAGACCTCGATCCCCTG
>JBOHQS010000238.1:0-2949 GCA_050732295.1 Methylomirabilales bacterium (SeqCode) | reverse complement strand
CTCACAGCCCGCCGCCTCCAGGGCCCAGATCTGATCGACGGTGGCCTCGACGTTGCGGGTGTCGGTCTTGGTCATGGACTGGACCGAGACCGGCGCGTCCCCGCCAATCTTGAGCGTGCCCACCTGGATCTGCCGCGTCTTCCGCCGTGCTCTCATGTGTTCTCAGCCTCCTAGCTGTCAGCTGTCCGCTGTCAGCAGTCAGAGACATGAGACTCCAGCCTCAAGTCTCTAGTCTAGTGCTCCCCGGGTGAACGCCGACTGCCGATTGCTGACCGCTGACCGCTCCCCAGGTCTGTGAACCGTGGGCTATGAACATTACCACATTAGGGCCGTCCGAGCAATCGAAAGATGTCATTATAGAAGGCGAAGATCATCAAGCCCACCAAGAGGACCAGTCCCACCCGCTGCGCCATCTCTCGCTTCTTCACACTGATCGGCCTGCCGCGGAGCAATTCGATGCCAAAGAAAGCGAGGTGGCCGCCGTCCAGGATGGGGATGGGGAGGAGATTCAGGAGCCCCAGGTTGATGGAAAGGACCGCGGTCAAGAAAATCAGATAGAGAAATCCTTGCTGGGCTGCCTCGCCGGTCATCTGTGCCATCAGGATCGGCCCGCCAAGCGTCCGCGGTGAGATCTCACCCTGCACGATTTTCCACAAGGCCCAGACTATCGTGACCGTCCAGCCCGCCGTTTGATTTCCAGCGTGAACCAGAGCGGAGAAAGGATCCATGTGGGTCAGGATGGGGGAGATTCCTGCGTCCCAGAGCCCCACCCTTCGCTGTTCATATTCACTGACCGCCTCGATGCCAATGAGGCCCACCTGCTGGCCCTGTGCCTCCTTCTCCGGGGCTGGACTCAGACGCGGGGTGACGATTGCTTCAAACGGCTCTCCGTCCCGCTCAACCGTCAATGTCACCGCGCGCCCGGGGCGCACCCGGATCTTCAAAGAGAGCTGTTGCCAGGAGTCTATGGGGTCGCCATTCACCGCGATGATCCTGTCACCGGGACGCAATCCTGCCTCGGCTGCAGGAAAGTCAGGTGCGACACGCCCGATCGTGGGGGGAATCACTGTCGTGGTCACGTCCCTTCTCCGGGGCGTGATCGTCACGTTGACATCCTCTTCCCCTCTCTTCACGTGCAATGCCACCGCCCGCCCTGAGGCGTCGTTGATCCTCAGCATGAGATCGCTCCAGCTGGAGACCGCTTCCCCGTCGACGGCGACAATCTTGTCCTGAGGCTGCAACCCGACACGCGCCGCAGGGGCATCCTCCTCCACTTCGCCGACCATCGCTTCCATCGATGGGCTTCCGACAAACACCGCAGCGACCCAGAAGAGGAGAAAGCCCAGGAGATAATTGGCCCCGGGCCCGGCCAGGACGATGGCCATCCGCGCCCACACCGACTTGTGGGCGAAGGACTTCTGAAGATCCAGGGGTTGGCCCGCGCCATCGAAGGCTTGACCGGTGGCGTCCACCACGACCTCGCGTGGATCCTCGCCGACCATCTTCACATAGCCGCCGAGCGGGATGGCGGAAACCAGGTACTCGGTCTCTCCCCGCCGGAAACCGAAGAGGCGGCGACCGAACCCGAGGGAAAACTTGAGCACCCCGACGCCGGCCCGCTTGGCGACCAGAAAGTGTCCCACCTCGTGGACGAAGATCAGGAGCCCCAGGACGACGATGAAGGAGACGATAGTTTCAACCGTCATGACACCGGCCTCACCCTGGCCCGGTATGTGCGGGCAATCTGCTCGCGGACTTCCCGATCCGCCGCCAGGATCTCGTCCAGACTGTCCCCGTCCCCCCGCCGGTGTCCGCGCAGGCTCGCCTCGATCACCTCGGGGATTCCGCCAAAGCTGATCTGCCGACCGAGAAACAGCTCGACCGCCACCTCATTGGCGGCGTTCAAGACGGCCGGTGCCGTCCCTCCCACCGCGACCGCCTCATACGCGTATCCGAGACACGGAAACCGTTCCCGATCGACCGGCTCGAAGGTGAGGGAGGCCACCTGGACCAGATCGAGGGTGGGGAAGGCGTGCTTGAGGCGAACCGGGTAGCTCAAGGCATACAGGATGGGAAGGCGCATATCGGGTGGGGCGAGCTGGGCCAGGACCGATCCGTCCACATACTCGATGAGGGAGTGCACGATCGACTGAGGGTGCAGGATCACGTCTACCTGCTGTGCGTCGATGTCAAACAGCCATCGCGCCTCGATCACCTCGAGCCCTTTGTTCATCAGCGTCGCCGAGTCGATGGTGATCTTTTTCCCCATGCTCCAGACTGGATGGTTCAAGGCCTCCTCGGGGGTCACGAAAGCTAGCCGCTCCTTCGGGACCTGCCGTAGCGCTCCCCCCGACGCTGTCAGGATAATCCGCTTCAGCGCCCCCCACCCGCCCCCCTCGAGACACTGGAAGATCGCGGAGTGCTCGCTGTCCACCGGCAAGAGCTTCACCCCTCGGGCCGCGGCCTCAGCCGTCAGCAGTGCCCCGGCCATCACGAGGGCCTCCTTGGTGGCGAGCGCCACGTCCTTGCCGGCCCGGATCGCCGCC
Organism: Methylomirabilales bacterium (SeqCode); assembly: GCA_050732295.1. GTDB lineage: Bacteria > Methylomirabilota > Methylomirabilia > Methylomirabilales > CSP1-5 > CSP1-5. The sequence continues at coordinate 403 of JBOHQS010000238.1, read as the reverse complement.
AGCGCCGGCTTGAGTCCCGTCGCCCCCACGACCGCCAGCAACGTGAGCTCTGCATCGGAGTACGCCGCAACTTCGCTCAACCCCTCCTCCCCGAAGCAGATCTTCACGGGAAGGCCGCGCAGCCTCTCCTGAAGCTCCTGCGCCCCGTCCCGGGTCGCCACCGAGACCAGGTGCGGCCGAAACTCCCGGACCTGCTGGGCAAAGAGGTCCAGCCGCCGCCCCGCCGCCATCGCCACCACCTCGAAGGCCTCGGGGTGGGCGCGGACCACTTCCAGGGCCTGCATGCCGATCGAGCCGGTGGAGCCCAGGATGCTCAGGCGCTTCATCGTTTGTCCTTGATCCCGACCCCGTCCCTGGTCCCCGTCTTGACGAGATACATCGCCTCGTCGGCGTGGCGCAAGAG
>JBOHQS010000237.1:0-2985 GCA_050732295.1 Methylomirabilales bacterium (SeqCode) | reverse complement strand
ACGGCGGACGATCCGTATTTTCTGATTCCTACGGCGGAGGTCCCGGTCACCAACATCCACCGGGAGGAGATCCTGGAGCCCGGGACATTACCGCTGAGTTACGTGGCGTACACGCCCTGCTTCCGGCGGGAGGCGGGCTCGTACGGGAAGGATACGCGGGGGATCATCCGCCAGCACCAGTTCAACAAGGTCGAGCTGGTGAAATTCACCGAGTCGGCGTCGTCCTATCAGGCACTAGAGCATCTTACCATTGACGCCGAAGAGGTCTTGAAGCGGCTTCATCTTCCCTACCGAGTGGTGGCCCTTTGCACGGGCGACCTGGGCTTTGCCGCCGCCAAGACCTACGATCTCGAGGTGTGGTTTCCGAGCCAGCAGGTCTACCGGGAGGTCTCTTCCTGCAGTAACTTCGAGGACTTTCAGGCACGGCGGGCCGCCATTCGTTATCGCGCTCACCCGGGGGCCAAGGCGGAATTCGTGCACACCTTGAATGGCTCCGGCATCGCCATCGGTCGGACCTGGGCCGCCATCCTCGAGAACTACCAGGAGGCCGACGGTACCGTCACCATCCCCGAAGTGCTCCGGCCGTACATGGGCGGCCTCACGAAAATCGAGCCTCCAGCATGACAGCCACGATCCCGCACAGCGGGATCGCAGTTCATCGTTCAGGGTTCATAGTTCATGGTAATTTGCGCAGGGACGTCGTATACTTAGGCAGTATGCGGTTTGGGCCCTGAACCCTCAACTCTGAACCATGAACCAAACGGAGGGGTGGCCGAGTGGCTGAAGGCGGCGGTCTTGAAAACCGTTAGGCGAAGAGCCTCGTGGGTTCGAATCCTACCCCCTCCGCCATAACAACAGTCCGATGTCCGAAGTCGTGGAGCAGCATCAAGGGACTTTTTCCTTAGACATCGGACTTCGGACTTCGGACGTCGGACATTGGACTACTCGTGTGGAGAGGTGGCCGAGCCAGGCTGAAGGCAGCCGCCTGCTAAGCGGTTGTGGGGTGTTGAGCCCTACCCCGGGTTCGAATCCCGGCCTCTCCGCCACTTACAGGACTGAGGACTGAGCAACGAGGACTGAGCATAGAGGGGGCCCGGCCAGGGTGGCCGTGTGTGCGCTCGGCCCTCAGTCCTCATCGCTCATGGCTGTTCTACCGGGCGCCCATAGCTCAGCTGGATAGAGCGACGGACTACGAATCCGTAGGTCAGAGGTTCGAATCCTCTTGGGCGCGCCACAATCACCTACCTGGTCTACTCCTTGACCTCGTCCGGCACCTCCCCCGTTGGTGAGAGGTTCAGATGGTGTAGCGGTCCGTGGGCGTCGGCGCAGCCGATTTTTGGACTTCGACCTCGATGGGTTGAACGTGACTGATCATGTACGTTCCACGATGCGGGTCACGGTGCATTGGTTGCATGCGCCCACGAGCGTCGCGCGCCCGCGCCATCACCGTATAGCGTCCTACGCGCGACGGTGTGTGCCAGGTGTATTCCCACAGGCGCCAGGCATACCTGGAAGCAGCACCGAGGAACTCTGCCGGCTTCCACGTGCGGCCCCCATTCGTGCTCACCTCCACCTTGGTCACTTCCGATTCTCCGGCCCACGCGGCGCCATGCATCCGATACACCGAATTTGCGCGCACGACTTCGTGCAGGGCGGGACGTGCGATCTGGGCTTTGACCTCTACTTCGGCCACGGGCAACAATTGGATCGGCAACCCCTCGGGCTGGTCCCAGTACGCATAGTCCGATGTCTGGAAGTAGCCGCGAAAAACACGATCAGTGACAAGGATACGGGTGAGCCATTTGACCGACGCCATTCCATACCAGCCGGGCACGATAGCCCGCACAGGGAAGCCATGAGACATGGGAAGCTGTGCGCCGTTCATCTGGTAGGCCAAGATCACCTCTGATCGCAAGGCCTTCTCCAGCGGGAGGCTTCGGGCATAAGGAATCTTTCCGGGTGATTGCGGTTCCTTCTTGATCTCGCCCGCATCCGCTCCTTGCAGCACCACCTCGACGGTTCCGGCGTGCACCCCGGCGCGCTCCAGCACGGCCGCGAGGGGGACACCCGTCCATTCCGCGTTGCCCACCGCGCCCAAGCCCCACTGCAAACCACCCACTTTGGGCGTCAAAAAAATACGGCTGTTCCCCGCACATTCGAGCGTCGTCGTCACCGAGCGGGACGGCAACCCCAGCAAGTCGTTGTAATCGATTTGGCAAGGGCGATCGACGAGACCTTCGATCTTAAGCCGCCAGCTGCGGGGATTCAGTTTCGGTACGGCGAAATGGGAGCGGATGAAGAACTGCTCGTTAGGTGTGACGAAGCTGTTGAGCGAGGAGAAGGGAAACTCCAGATTTTCCGGATCCTTTTCGCGAATGATCAGGCCGGCGAAGGAAGCAGGATCTCTCACCTGGTGGAACCTGCCGATTGCGCGGTTGACGGTATGTCTGAGCGTTAGGATCGATTGAGTATCGCCAAGGCCACGGGCGCTGTCAAGAGAGCAGGACCGACGCGACCATCCGCCAATGCCACGGAGTAGGCCTTCGTGTCGCGGCCACGCACGCACCTCGGGAAGGCTGCCGCGAGATGGCAGTCAGCGAAGAGTGGTTACAGATACCCGCGCTGGTCGTCCGACTCGTCTTGAACGCGTGCGCATCCTTTCACTGGTGAGAGGCCATTGTGTGCTTATTCTGAAGGTCTTTGAGGTAGCCAAACCCCACCAGCTTGCGTCCCTCTTCATCCCACAGGCGAAACGTGAGCGATTTTAAACTAGCGAATAATGTAATGGGTTTCACTTCCCGGAACATAGGGTTCTCTTCATGGCACCTTTCCAGGTAGTAATTGGGAATGCGGGGGCTGAGGTGATGAATGTGGTGGAACCCTATGTTGCCAGTGAACCACTGCAAAATCTTGGGCAGTTTATAAAATGAACTGCCCTGTAGGGCCAGGGTCACGTAATCCCAATGTTCGTGACGCTCCCAGTAG
>JBOHQS010000236.1:0-3010 GCA_050732295.1 Methylomirabilales bacterium (SeqCode) | reverse complement strand
GCGATTCAACGAGGACAGAGCCTCGCCCAAGCCCTCAGCGCTCACGGGATCTCAGGTCGCCTCACCCACGAGATCGCCCAAGCCCTCCGCCCCCATGTGAACTTCCGAAAGATCCGGCCTGGGGCAATCTTCGAGGCCACCCTGGACGAGACCGGGGCGCTCCACCATTTCTTGTATCGGGCCTCTCCCCTGGAGGTCTACGAGGTCACCCGCGAGCAGACCGAATATCGGGTGACGCAGCACGAAGTCCCGATCGAGCGACGGGTGGAAAAAATCGCCGGGGCTATCACCTCGTCCCTCTTCGAAAGCATGGAGGCCCTCGGGGAAAATCCGGAGCTGGCCATCCGGTTTGTCGACATCTTCGTCTGGGACTTTGACTTCAACAGTCACGCCCAGCCTGGAGACCGATTCCGGATGCTCGTCGAAAAGACGTATAGCGGCGCCACGTTCGTTCGCTACGGGAAGATCCTCGTCGCCGAATACGAGAATCGCGGGAAGACCTATACCGGCATCTACTTTGAGACCAGCCCTGGGAGAGGAGACTCGTACACCCCGGACGGCAGATCCGTTCGCAAGACCTTCCTGCGCTCGCCACTCACATATAGCCGGATCAGCTCCGGCTACACCCACCACAGACACCACCCGATCCTGGGCGGCGTCAGGCCCCACCTGGCCGTCGATTATGCCGCCCACCACGGCACGCCGGTCTGGGCTGTCGCCGACGGGGTCGTCCTCTCGGCCGGGTGGAACGGCGGCAATGGCAAATCGGTGCTCATCCAGCATCGGGGGGGCTACCGGACGATGTACAACCACCTGTCCACGGTCGCCAGGGAAATCCGCAAGGGGACCCGCGTAGAGCAAAGGCAGGTGATCGGCACCGTCGGCTCCACCGGTCTCTCCACGGGACCTCACCTCGATTATCGGGTGATCAAGGATAGTCACTTCGTCAATCCGCTCACCCAGAAGTTCATCCCAGGAGACCCAATCCCCGAGTCCCAGCAGGCCGCATTCCGGAGCCTCCGCGATCGGCTCCTCCATCAGCTTCGATCCTCCGCTTCCTCATAAGCGCCGGATCTCTTCAGTTTCCATCGCCGATCTCGGTCACTCCAGGCGCTGGAAATAGATCTCGCGGCCTGAACTGTACACCCCGTACGCGACACCCTTGGTAAACTCCCGCCGCTCGACCCGGGTCCGCACCGCGAATCCCAAGCGCTCGTACCGGTCGGCCGCCCCGCCCAGATGGGCGAGCAGCGCCCTGGCGATGGGGTCGCGCGGGACCGCGACCCGCTGGGCCCCCTCCAGCGCCAGCACAAAGAGTCGATGGTAGCCAAGCTCGGCCTGCTCGATCTGCAGATATTCGATCCCCGCACCCTTCTCCGTGACCGGCACCCGGAGGTCGTTAAAGGTGACCTCACTCCCGTGGTTCTGCAGGGTCCCCAGGTATCGCCCCTCCACCGGAGCCGTCGCCGAGGCGATGAAGACGAAAAGGAGGACAAAGCCGAACGCGGAGAGGCCGAAGAACAGATTGGACAGTCGAGTCACGGGGCCGGCCGAGTGAAGCGAGAGGGCACGGCGAAAGAGGACGCAGCTCCCCACCAAGGCGATGGTCCCGATGGCGATGAAGAGCTTGCGAAGATCCGGGCCCGGCCGGAAGAGGTCCAGCTCGTAGGCGAAGAAGGCGGTAAAGAGGTACAGGCAGATCAGCCCCAGGCCGTGGTAGAGGGCCCCCACCCACGAAGCTAGCCTTCCTGTTCTCCACGCCCGGAGGCCAAGGGAGAAGCGGAGAAGGCCGGGAAGCTCGAGCTCCCGGCCACAGTGCCGGCAGACGAGCCCGAGGGGAAGGCCCGCATAGCCACAGTTCCAACACTGCACCACGATCCCCTCGCGGACACCATACGCGGACCGCCAACGACGAAACCCCCATATCATTGGAGGGAGCAACCACACCCCCACGAGAAGGAGCACGGCAGCAGAGTGCAGCAGGCCTGCGACGCTGGCCAGCCTCTCCCCCAGCATCGACTGGATCACGTTAAAAAAGAGGCGGAACACGAGATCTCCCCCCTTGACACCCGTGAGCCTCCCGCAGGTCAACGCGGACTCTTTCAGTCCCAGTGGCCCCCGGGCACCGTCACCCATCCCCCGAAGGCCTCCCTGGCCTCTCGGTGGAAGGCCTCCGTCTCTCCCTGGTATCGCGGAGAGAAATGAAAGAGGACCAGTCGACGGACCTCCGCCTGCCGGGCGATGAGCCCTGCCTGTCGCGCGGTGAGGTGAAACCGCTCTGCCGCCAGCGAGGTATCCCGATCCAGGTAGGCCGCCTCGCAGTACAGCGCGTCTGCCCCTTTGGCTAACGCCACAATCCGCGCCACGTTCTCGGGCGAGTAGAGGGCATCGGTCACGTAAGCCATCTTCTGACCCGGGGTCACGCCGATGATCGCCCCCTTCAGCTCCCCCAACGAGAAGGTCTCTGTCCGTCCGCCCGGCCACCTTACCGAGATCTGCGAGTCGTCCGCGACCCCCGCACGGATCTTCGCCTTTAGCTCAGAAAGCCAGGGCCCCACCGGCAGGTCAAGACTCGCCAGTCGCTCCTTGTCGATATTGATATGGAACGGTTCTTCGATGGCGAAGGCGAGACAGGGGATCTGATGGTCGAGATGCGCTGCCCGGATACGGAAGCCGGGCTCATCCCAGAGCTCCCCCGTGAACGGGCGCGCCGCCAGGTCCTGGCGCCGGAAGGCCTCTCTGCAGGCAAAGCGCGCCCCCCGGATGGAGTCGGGATCGACCTCAAAGACCTCGAGACAGAGGGGGTAGCCCTGGACAAGGTTCCAGGTGTACCCTCGGAGCTTTCCCTCCACGTTGCCGATGATCCCCGGGGGCCCGAAGACGCTCAGGATGCGATCGCGACCCAGGACCGTTCGGAGAAGGTGATCGAAACCGACGAAGTGATCGAGGTGGGTATGAGAGACGAAGACCTCGCTCACCCGGAGGAGATCCCCGGACGACACGGTGGCAA